>JASGFI010000038.1:0-21729 GCA_047605615.1 Edaphocola sp.
CCACATGGATGGGGTTACATTGGCTCGCATTTATTACTCGATTTATTCAAAAATTAAAAGTTTAAACAACTTCAATGTTTGGAACAAAAACAAAAATATAAATAACCTCCTATTAACTTAACTAAATTTAAGCCAATAACATAAATATCCATGTCCCTTATATTAAACCCCGTACCTTTGCCCCGCATTTCCAATGATAGACAATAAAAATATAATCTCCCAAGAGGAGCGTGCGATACTGGTAGGTTTGGTGCAGAAAGAGATAAAGGAAGCACAAGTAATAGAATACCTTGACGAACTGGCATTCCTGGCAGAAACGGCCGGCGCCGCGGCCATAAAATATTTTTACCAGAAGCTGCCCCACCCCGACAGCCGCACCTTTGTGGGCAAAGGCAAACTGGAAGAAATAAAACAATACGCATTGAGGCACAACGCCACCCTGCTGATTTTCGACGACGAACTTACAGGCTCGCAGATAAGCAATATAGAGAAAGAAAGCGGCATAAAAACCATTGACCGTTCCGATTTGATATTGGACATATTTGCCCGCAGGGCCAAGACGGCACAAGCCAAGACACAAGTGGAACTGGCCCAATACCAATACATACTGCCCCGCCTGAAAGGCATGTGGAAACACTTGGAACGCCAAGGCGGCGGCATAGGTTCGCGCGGGCCGGGCGAAACCGAAATAGAAACAGACCGCCGCATAGTAAAGGATAAAATTTCGTTGCTGCGCAAACGCTTGGCCGAGATAGACAAGCAAGCCCAAACCCAACGCAAGGAACGCGGCACCTTCATACGGGTGGCCTTGGTGGGTTATACCAACGTAGGCAAAAGCACCTTGATGCGTGTGCTGAGCAAGTCGGATGTGTTTGCCGAAAACAAGCTGTTTGCCACCTTGGAAACCACCACACGCAAGGTAGTTTTTGAACGCACGCCTTTTTTGTTGAGCGACACCGTTGGCTTCATACGCAAGTTGCCGCACCATTTGGTGGAAAGCTTCAAGTCAACTCTGGACGAAGTGCGCGAAGCCGATATTTTACTGCATGTGGTGGACGTATCGCACCCACAGTACGAAGACCAGATAGCCGTGGTGAATGCTACCCTCCACGAACTGGGTGCATCGGAAAAGCCCGTATTGATGATTTTCAACAAAATGGACCAGTATGTGGAGCGCACCTTTGACGAATGGCTGGACGACGGCGTGAAAGCAGATTTGTTGAAACAATTGGAACGCCGCTGGGACAACGTGACACATGGCAATGCCATATTTGTATCGGCTACCGAACGCTCGAACATCGACATGCTGCGCGAAACAATCTTGGAACGCGTAAAACGACTGTACGAAGAACGCTACCCTTACCTGAATACTTTTTACTAAGGCACTAAACTACTGCACTTGCACCATATAATCCTTGGGATAATCAACTGCTTCCAGATATAACCCATGGCCGGCAACGCTAAAGTCGGCCTTGGTGCAATCTTTGCCTTCTATGATTTGACGAAAGGCCGCTACGTCGCCCTTGCCACGCGCCATTTGCAATTGGGTGCCTACCAAGCCGCGCACCATGCCCCTCAAAAATCTATTGGCCGCTACCACAAACTGGACTTCGTGTTCGGTTTCGAGCCAATAAGCCTCCTTGATGCTACAGTTAAACGTAAAGGATTGCGTATTGCGTTTGGAAAATGCTTCAAAGTCCGTATAGTCTTGCAATACGGCGGCCGTTTGTTGCAATATACCTAAGTTAATTTTGTATGGATAATACAAGCCCCGTTGAAACAGGAAAGGGTTTTTCTGTTGGTAAATCCGATACCTATACCGGCGGCCCACTGCATCGAATCGGGCATTGGCCCCGGGGTCACTGGGTTGGTATATGGCTTTTACGCCAAGGCTTGGGGGCAATATGGCGTTCAGTTTGTATTTCAACTGGGGCATTATGGTTTCCTCGATATCTATGTGGTAAAAGTTGGACAGCGCATGTACGCCTTCATCGGTACGGCTGGCGCCAAATGTTTCTACCGGCCTGCGCATCAGCGTACTCAGCGCATTGTTTAATGCACCCTGAACGGTTGGTATATTGCCCTGAACCTGCGAGCCGTGAAAGGCCGCGCCGTCATAGGCTACTTCTATAAAATATCGCATGAATAAATCTCGATTGACCAAAATGGTTTTGCGCTTGGCAGCATGGATTTTTTCCTTTTTCCACATCCGCCCCTTAAATCTTGTTATTGCAAAATACTTTCAAACAGTCCCAAAGAAAGAGATGGCACAACCAAAAACACTATACCGCAAAAACCCTGTTCGCCATTTCCATGGCCACCATTAAAGCCTCTTTGTCTATTTGCGGGGCTGTTCCATTTGCCCAAGCCAATAAATTTTCGGTGGCTATATTGCCCACCAATTCGTTTTTGGCCATGGGGCAGCCGCCTATGCCCCTTATGGAACTATCGAACCTACGGCAACCGTTTTGGTAGGCGGCTTCAATTTTTCCCAACCAAGTGTCGGCGGTTGAATGGAAGTGTGCGCCGATATTTACTTCGGGAAAGGCCGGCACCAATTGCCGATAAATATACGCTATGGTTTCCGGCTTGGCCACGCCCACGGTATCGGCCAGGGCAATGGTTTTGATACCCAAAGCCTGCAATTTATCGAACCAATCGAGGGCCACTTCGGCACTGTATTCATCGCCATAGGGATTGCCGAACCCCATGCTGATGTATAAAACCAACTCTTTGTTATGTCGTTCGCAAAGCTCTTGGATGGCTGCCACCTGCACCAGCGATTCCGCAATCGATTTATTGGTATTTAGTTGCTGAAAAGTTTCGGATATGGAAAACGGGAAACCCAAATAATGAATGGCCTCATACGGTACCGCCTCTTCCGCGCCCCGCGTGTTGGCCACGATGGCCAATAGTTTGGTGCGGCTATGGCCCATGTCCAAGCCCGCCAACACCTCTTTGGTATCGGCCATTTGCGGTATGGCTTTAGGGTTAACGAACGACCCAAAATCCAACACATCGAAGCCTACCCTCAACAGTTGGTTCAGGTAGGTAATTTTAGTGGCGGTAGGTATAAAATGCGGCCAGCCCTGCATGGCATCGCGCGGACATTCCACCAATGTTATTTTTTCCATAGTCATGTTCTGCAAAAAAAACCAATAACGACGATTATCAACTTTCGGCACTCAATACATCGGCCATGGTAAAGATGCCTTTGCGGTTGCGTATATATTCGGCAGCCAACACGGCACCCAAGGCAAAGCCGTCGCGGTTATGCGCCGTATGTATTATCTCTATGTCGTCTATGGCAGAGGTATATTTTACCTTGTGCGTACCGGGTACGGTGCCTTCGCGCAAAGACGTAAGGGCTATCGCCTCGTCCTTGCCTCCGTTGCTGCCCTCGTGCCAATGCTTCTTCCTGCGCAAATTATCTATTATCTGCTCTGCAATGGTAATGGCCGTGCCGCTGGGCGAGTCTTTCTTTTGCGTGTGGTGGATTTCTTCCATTTGCACATCGTACTGCGGCCAGTCGTTCATTAAAGCGGCCAGTTGCTTATTTATTTCAAAGAAAATGTTTACGCCTATGCTGAAGTTGGACGCTTGCAAAAATGCGGTATTGGTGTCCACGCATTTTTCTTTGGCCAAATACAGCTTGTCGTTCCAGCCGGTACTGCCGCACACTACCGACAAACCCGCTTCCATGCAGGTGTTCACGTTGTCCAATGCGGCTTCGGGCGATGTAAATTCGATGGCTACGTCTATCTCCGTTTGCTTCAACAAATCTGCCAATTGGTGCTTGTTTTCGGTTGTTATGCGCAGGGTTATTTCGTGGCCCCTTTGCAGGGCTATTTGCTCTATGGCCTTGCCCATTTTGCCATAACCAACCAATGCAATGTTCATGATGTTGTTGTTTTTATTTTACTGAAAAATGGCTGCCACCCTTTACCGGCGCGTCATCAAGCTGTCGGACCTGCGGAAAAGAACCATTTCCACGTTGCCTTTTTTTTCTTGCTTCAAGATGTCAAAATTACCGAAATAATAGGCCGCTTCCTTATTCATGGCATTTAGGGCATTGCAATACCACACATAGCGGGTAGTGTCGGTCTTGAAAAATTTGTAGGAAGTGGTATCGGTCTGCAAATCGAGCAGGAACGGCGATTGTATCAAGCCAGGACAGGTGGCCACATCTTCTTTTTTTATCTTTTGGCTACCCAAATAATTCATGAAATCACGGCGCATCCCATAGAAATACAGATGGCCCAAGCTGCCTTCCCAGCCTTGCGATATTTGTTGCGGATAAGTCCAGAAATGGCCGCTTAATTGACAGATAAACATAACCGCCAGCACCCAATTCTTGCGCCGCCAGTGGCTGGCATACAGCAGCATCGCCACCACTATGTCCATAGTAATAGTGATGGGCAAAAGGTACCTATGGGTAAGCAAGTCGCGATAAACGGTGAGGCTAAGCCCCGTAAAAATAAAAAGGATTAGGAGCAAGGCAACAAGTGCCAATGCCATGCGTTTTTCTTGCCCATTATCGAAGCGAAGTTTTTTGCTTGCAAACAAGCATAGCAACACCGCCAAAATGGCCGCAGTGGCTACTTTGCCCAGGTCTGCCAATCTCCAGGACAAGATGAAAACATGGCGCAAAACAAGCCGAAATTCCACCAATTGGAACCCGGCCGCCCACGGCGAATCTTTGTGGTAGCCTATCCAGCCCTTGGCAAAATAATGGCAGCACAAATAAGCCGCGCCCATCATGGCTCCCGGCAGGAAAGGCCGTAACTCACGCAAGAAAAAGGCAATTTTCCGGTTGGCTCCTTGCTTGCTTTCAGGCCAATGCAACACCAACGCAAAAAGATAAACGCATACGGCCACCATCATGGCCCTGGTGCTGACGACAGCCAGAAAAACTACCGCCCATGCCAACGCTGTTTTTTTGCCGCGCAATACGGCGTTTGCCGCCATTAGGAAAAAGGCCATCAACCAAATATCGGGCGACACCAAAGTACATTGGGTAAGCAAAACCGCCTCGGAAAGCACCATCAGGGCAAGCAGGCAGGCTTGTCGTTTTTCTTTGTGAAAAATAGCCTCGCCCACCCTTACGGCTTCGTACACCAACAAGGCCACGAACGGCAGCATGGCCGTATGGCTCACCCAAAGGCTGCGGCCAAATATCTTCCACGCAACGGCCAGATACATGCCAAATGCAGGCGGGTGGCCACTGTCGCAATAATCGGGCAGGAGGAAATACTTAAAATCGTTGAAATAATACCAATTGGGGTGCTGGGCGGCAAACTGTACGGTATCCCAAAACAAGCAATTATTTGCCGAGATAACATACAGGGCCAGAAACGGCAAGAAAAACAACAAAAATTTACGGAAAGCCTGCATTGCCCAAAATTCAGGAAGTGGTCATCGCTTTTTCTTCCTGCCATTTGGCCATGCCGTAACCGGGCAACACATGTTTCTCGCTATGGTAGGACGAGCGCACCAAGGGACCGCTTTCCACATAGTCCAAGCCCATTTTATAGCCTTCTTCACGATAAAAAGCGAACTCATCGGGATGTACGAAACGCACTACCGGCAAGTGTTTGGAGGTTGGTTGCAGGTATTGGCCCAGGGTCACTACGTCGCAACCATTGTCGCGCAGGTCGCGCAGGGATTGCAGCACTTCTTCTTTTCCTTCGCCCAAGCCCAGCATGATGCCGCTTTTGGTGCGTACGCCACCCTCTTTCAGCCTACGGATTACCTCCAGGCTGCGGTGGTACTTGGCTTGGATGCGCACCTTGCGGGTAAGCCGCTCCACGGTTTCCAGGTTGTGCGATATGACTTCGGGCGCTACTTCTATCAAACGTTGCAAGTTGTTCCACTGGCCACGGAAATCGGGTATCAGGGTTTCCAAAGTAGTGTCCGGATTAAGCGATTTTACGGCTTTGATGGTATTGGCCCAAATAATGGAACCACCGTCTTTTAGCTCGTCCCTGTCCACGGAGGTTATTACCGCATGTTTTACTTTCATCAGGTAAATGGCCTCGGCCACGCGTTGCGGCTCGTCCCAATCCACGGGTTCGGGCCTGCCGGTAGCCACGGCACAAAAACCGCAAGAACGGGTACACACATTGCCCAGTATCATAAAGGTGGCGGTGCCCGCACCCCAACATTCGCCCATATTGGGGCAATTGCCGCTTTCGCAAATGGTGTGCAGCTTATGGGTATCTACTAAACCGCGTACATGCCTGTAACCTTCGCCGGTAGGCAACTTTACGCGCAACCAGTTGGGTTTTTTGACACCCGACGGGGCAGGCGCATCGGTCTGTACGGCAGCGGCAGGAATAACGGGTAATTCTATCATAGCGTCCTAACAATTCTACGGGTAAAAAATCACTTGGTACAAGGGCTTTGCTTCCCGAAAGGCAATATTACGCCATTTATCAACATAACGGAAACAAGAGGGAAAGTGCTGTATCTGTGTGGGCGTAAGTTGGATTTATGTTATTTACCACCTCCCGCCAAATTGTATGGATGCGTAGAAGTTCAAAAACAGCGATTTCGGGTCTTGTAAAACCATCTGTTGTATTTTACCGAAATAATATTCGCCATTGACCCCCGCTTCTATGGCCATGAGGCTTTTGCGGCCGCTGGCAAAGTCCACGTGCAAACCCGACTTGAGGTGGATGCCGGGTATGAATTTTGTTTCGCCGAGGCCCGTGCCAAAACCGGCCTTGCTTTCTATCATTCCGGGCGACACAAAGTCTTCGGCTATGCTGTCCGAATATTTTACGGTACCCAATCCATAAATATTGAGGTAATAAGGCTTGAGCAAGCCTGCGGCAAACCCGCCCACGTTGACCCAATGGAGAGAGAAAGTACCCGGGTCCGGCTTTCCGGCTATCAATTGCCTGCGGCCCACGCCTACTTTGAACGAGTAGAAATTGTTTATTTTTCCCAAAATGTAAGAAGACGTGCTAATATTGGCCCCGCCACTGGCATTGCTGGAGCCTACTTCCTTTGCATTTTTATGCTCCAGCAACTCGACTTGCAGCATATTTACGCTGAACAGCTTGTCTTTATTGGGCTTGCCGTACTTGTCGTTGTCCCTTATCCATCCCTTGTCAACAAACAAGCCATAGCCATCCGTATTGAGCCTTATGCCGCCGCTCAATTCGCCGCGCAAGGCACTTGGGCCTTTTATGGCGGGCGGCTTTACGGCGGTATTGACCAGCAGCGTGGTGTCGCCCAGCCTACTGCGGTATTTCATACGCGAAAGTTGCGCATGGGCGCAAACGGGCAACAAGAGTAAGACGAATAACGGCAGCTTATTGGTCGAGGTCATTTTATTTTTAGGATATTTGCTTTGTAAATTTAGTAAATTATTGCCAATGACTTCCAAAATTATCTACAATGGCCAATTACGCACCACGGCCACGCATCTACAATCCGGTACCGTAATAGAAACAGATGCCCCAAAAGACAATCATGGCCTGGGCGAAAAATTTTCGCCCACCGACCTTGTGGCTACCGCCTTGGGCAGTTGCATGTTGTCCATAATGGGCATTTTGGCGCGCAACCACGATATAAACATCGAGGGCACCGAAATAGAGATAACCAAAATAATGGCAGCCGAACCTCGCAGGATAAGCGAAATAGTGGTGAACATGGCACTTAAAGGCCAGGCGGTTTATTCCGAAAAAGAGAAGGCCATGCTGGAACGGGCGGCCCTTACCTGCCCCGTGTACCTTAGCCTGCACCCCGACCTGAAAAAGACGGTAAATTTTGAATGGCCTTGTTGCTAAAAAGATACAGCTAAATCTGTTTAAAATGTCATTCCGACGGCAGGAGGAATCTCTGAGATTCTTCACTGCGCTTCGTTTCGTTCAGAATGACACCTCCAAATCATTATGTCAAAACATTACGATTTAACTATAAAGGGCGGTAATTCATTGCTGATTACCGCCCTTTTAAAATACCATGTAGCATTTGCCTATTCCACTACGAACTTTCCTTTTTCGGTTTGGTTGCTGCGCACGTTGCTCAATTGATAAAAATAAGTGCCTTTAGCCCAACCACTTACTAATTCCTCATTGACAAAAGTGGTCAATTGGCGTTGGCGTACAACTTTGCCCGTCACATCGCTTACCGTCAAGGTATAGTCGCTTGGTTTTACGGAGGGGTTTAGGTTGAAATATATTCTGTTTGACACCGGATTGGGATAGACCAAAATTGTTTTACCCAATAGAGGTTGACGAATGGAAGTGCTTGCGCCCGCTTTGTAGGTAAAACTGGCATCGTCCACGTATAGCTCGTTTCCATCAGTAGTGGTACCACCACCGTACAAACTGCTAACAAATACCACTATAATCTTGGAAGGCACCAAGCTGGTGTCCGTATAGGTTAGCGGCACGCTGAATTGGGTATAAGCGGTCACGCTTGGCGTTATATATACTCCGCCTAACCCTATTATCGAATCTATTCCGTCTATGCTATCGTAGGCATATACCTGCATAAAGGCGGTATCTTGGTTGGTGCCGCCCGCCTTGGCCCAGAAAGTAACTGTATCTACGGTTGCGGTAACATCCGTGCCTCCACTATAAGTAACATAATTCAACAAATCGGACACGTTGCCCTGCATGGCACTCGCCAAGTCTATGCCCAACTCGGCATTGGTCAATACGCCGGGTGCGTTACCAACGGTAGAGCCTATGGCTACGGTCGTAATCAGCGCCGCCGCATCGCCGTCGTGTGTATCGGAAGATTGATAAAGTTGCTTGGCGGGCGTGATGACATATCCCCCCAAAGCCGCCAAGGGTGCTACTGCGGCCACCAGCGAGTCCGACCCAAACCAAGCGGTAGGATGCTCCAACGTCAGGGAAGGCGTACCCACCGAGATGCTCTCCCATGTTTCAAAACCTGCGTTGGTAAATGATTGTGCTTGCGCACCAATTGCCGTCATCAACGATGCCACAAAAAGTAAATTCTTCTTCATAATGATTAATTTGCGGCTAAAGGTACACATTTTGTTTGGCAATTGGTACCAGTTAGCTTCGTTGGGAAAAGTTCAAATAAATCGCCGCGCAGGAATGGCTTCGGGGAGGCAGGGTAACCCGTCTGAATATGTTTTTGTTTGTTTTGCAACTTTGCCATTTTTTTAAACTTTGGCAAAACCACACCGGATTGAACATCCCTTATCCCCCGACACCGCCCAAAGCAAAAAGAAGGTAACGCTCTCAGTACCGAAAAAATATTTGCGTAGCACCATAACCGTACCTCGGGCTCCAGTCGTGCTGAAAAAAATCTACCTCCGGCGTGTTGCGCAGTACGGCATGTATTTCTTCCTTCAGCCTTCCCTTGCCCACGCCATGTATCACGGTAAGCGATTGCTGGTTGTGGTTTATGGCATTGTAGAGTGCCCTTTCAAACGCCTCCATTTGCAGGCCCAGCATTTCAAAACTACTCATGCCCCTAAAGTTTTCCACCAATTTTTCTATATGCAAATCTATTTCCGTCAATGGCTTTTGCTTACGGTGCCTCAACGCATCGGACAGTTGTTGGGCAATGCTTGGCGCATGAACCTTGGGGGGCATTGTTGCTTCCTTTTTTTCTTTTACGATCGGCGCAAATTCATCGGCAAGTTTTACGTAAAACATCGGTTGGTTGCCCATTTGCAGTTGCGATATGTATTCAAACAGCTTCTTGGGCTTTATGCGCAGGGTATCGCTCAGCCTTACCGCGCCCAGTACCTCGTCGGTACGTTCAAATATGTAGTTGAAACGGGGTTGCTCGTGCATGTGTTCAAAACCAATGTCGTGCAGGTAAAAATGCGAGTAGGGCAATATTGAAGCCTTATGGTTGAATATCTGCTCCTTGAAGCCCGTACATTCGTATTGCAAGGTTAGCTCAAAACCGGTTTGGTTGATGAAATATACTTTCAACTTATCCACCACTTCGTCGAACTCGTCGAACTTGAACACCGGCACGAACGAAAGGTGAAACCCGGTGGCCACCTGCGGCATCTTGGCTTTCGCGTTTTCTGCCGGAATGTCGCCCACGCTTCGTTTGCCCGCGGGTGCCTTGCGCTGTTCGGTAAACCACTTTAGGTACGGGTGGTCCACCTCGTCCAGGAACACGGGAAAATGGGTGCCGTTCACCTCCACTTCCAACATGCCCGCACCCAGGAGTTCCGTAACCCTGCCTTCTTCGCCGGTACGCTTCAGCAGTACGATATCGCCAATGGAAAATTTCATCGTTGCACCTTGATTTGTTCGTATCTATTCCAAATAACCCAACCAAATTTCGCACAAAAATTTAATAGAGCGGTTCGTTTTTATTTTTATCTACCTTTGCTGCCTGCCAGAACAGGGAATACGGTGAGAATCCGTAACAGTACCCGCTGCTGTATGTTCCAAAAAAAAGGTTGTTGCAACCGGAGCCACTGTAAGACACATTACGGGAAGGCCGCAACAGCCGGGAACAAGTCAGAAGACCTCCTGGTACATTTTCAATTTCCAACATGCTTTCGGGAATAAAAGCCGTGGATGCCGCTACCTTTTGCTACAAAGCCAATTGTACACAATGGCTTCCGGGTTGTCGTTATTCCATTTTTTGTTCCGAAGATGCAGGGAGTCTTAACCATGCTGTATTTATTTATAGACAAAAAATAAACAAGATGAAAAAAACACTGCACGCCTCCCTGATTGCGTTGGGCATTGCCTCTTTGTCGTCCGTTTCGGCACAAACCACCGGCACTTTTGACGATTTGACGCTACCCGCCACCGATACCAGCTACGCCGCCACCTTGACCTCGGCCCAAGACTTCAGTTTCCAGACAGGCTTGGTAAAATTTTACGGAACAAAGGAAAGCTGGGGCGGCTACAGCTACTTCAATTATAGCAACAGTACCCTTACCGGCGATTCGTCCTACCTGAACGACATAACCGCATTGCCCGCCGCGGGTTTTCAAAATTCGGCCAATTACGGCATAGCGTACTTACCGTCCAACTGGCCCTCTTTTCCCAATGAAACATTGCTTGGCGGCGCCAAGCTTACGGGTGCCGCCGTTGGCAACGTTGTAGCGGGTTTCTATGTGGCCAATACGCTTTATGCCTACAATTACATAACCACAGGCTATCAGGCGGGCGACTCCCTTACATTGGTAGTACAAGGCTATTTGAACAATGTGCCCACCGCAACTTCCGTCAACGTGGACTTGGCTCGCTATGGCACCGACACCACGATAGTCAAGGGTTGGCAATGGGTGGCACTTTCGGCATTGGGCAACATAGACAGCCTTTCGTTCCAATTGTTTTCCTCCGACGATTATACGCCTTTTTATTTTGCCATCGACAATATAATAACACTTGACGGCGGCTGCCCCATAGCCGTAAATACTGCGGCAGACAGCATTACGGAATCGTCCGCAAAATTATCATGGAACAATACGGTACCGGATTTCGGCGGCAACTACCAATTGGCCATAGACCAGTCCTACGATGTTTTCCCGCAAGGCACCATAGTTACCACTGCCGACACGGTTTACGAGGCTGGAAATCTTACGGCCGGCACTACCTACTACCTGCACCTGCGCAGTGCCTGCACCGACGGCACCTTCGGCGATTGGGACACCTTGTCCTTTACCACCACAGGCAGCACGGGCATTGGCAATGGAGGATATTTGACCAAAAATCTTGAATTGAAGGCATATCCCAACCCCGCCAGCACAAGCATTGACATAGAAGCCACCATGCCCGTGAACATTGCCGTGTACGGCATGGACGGAAAATTGGTAACAGAAAAACAACACACAACTACCGTTGATGTACATAATTGGGCAAATGGCCTATACATGATAAAGGCTACTAGCATAGGGAACGGTGCTACCAAGTGCATAATGATTAGCAAAGAATAATCCCCTGTTTGTCGACAACGGCAAAAACCGCCACCGATTTAGAGCCTGTTTAAAATTCATTGTTAGCATTAATGAATTTTAAACAGGCTCCAATTATTTGCAGATGCTTCCGGCATGACAATGGAGCGTACTGCAATGTCATGTCACCCTCCGGTGCTTTTCTTTCCCCAACAGATAAATCTGTTGGCAACCCAACCGATGTGCGGATTGCCCCGGTTGCATTGCCTCTGGCTTCAGCCGGAAGTTCTTTAGATGCCTCCGGCACGACAAGCGGGATTTCAGATGTTAGACTTTAGATGTTGAACTTTGAACCTTAAACTTCAAACCCTGAACTCCCGCCCTTAGCGGCTTCCGCCTCCCTATCGCGTGGACACAAATACGGAATCCGCAGGATTCCCATATTTATAGGCATCGCGTCTGTGTTGGACATTCGACCCCGATGGGGCCGCACTGCGCCGAAAGACCATTGACTATAAACATTTCATCCCGTTGGGATGTGTCCACACGATAGCTCCCCGCCGGGGGCGGGGCGGGGTCTTCACCCCCGCCCCGCAAGCCCCCCTCATCCATTGCGCCCTATTCCTTCACGAACAGCCTGCTGCCCTGCCTGCCGTCCGTGGTGGTGAAGCGCAGCAGGTACACACCCGCTGCCAAATGTTGGACGTTTATTTCATCGTTGCCGCTAAGTTGCTGGCTTAGCAAATGGCTGCCGGTGGCATTGTATAAATCCAATTGGGTACCGGGTACAGTATTGCTTATATGCAGGCTTTGTATGGTTGGATTGGGATAAATACGTACCTCGGCAAAGTTGGCCGTACTGCTTATGCCCGTGCCGTTGCTGCCCAATTGCTTGTAGCCCACCACTATGCCGCAGGCACTGTACACGTCAGGGATGGGGGGACCCTCTCTCGCCGCCAAACCAAGGTATCTGGACGGAAGCGATTGCCTGGCCCAGAGGTTGTTGCCCAGGCTGTCGAAGGCCGCCACGAATATGGGCAGTATGCCCACTCCGGTATCGGTGGCAATAATGGGCGTATTGCCGAAGGAGAGGGTGCCGAAGTAGGAGTCATATTCCCCCGCTATATAATACCGCCCGCTTTTATGGTCGCGCGCGAAACAGGCAGTGCCAACGTTATAGGTCTCGGGATTACCGTAAGTCGCATTCGTGGATACCGTGATGTCGAGGGGGTGGCCCTTTACGAAATTGCCATCCTTGTCGTACTGCAACACGTGGAAAACAGGATCGCCGCTGCCCACTATATACCCGCTGCCACTGTAGTTGCCCGCCGACAGGGAGCAAAGGGCATAGACGTTGCCCCCCGCCGACACGGAGATGAGGCTAATCCCGGACACACCACCTACGCTCGCCGTGTCGGGCTGCGGCATGCGCAGCCATTTCAGCTGGCCCGAGGTGTCGTACTTGGCAAGGAACATCCTCTTGTTGGTAGGGGGGATAATGGTGTCCGTGTCCAAATAGCCCAATTGGAAGGCACCGGCTTGGCTTGATATATACCCCGCGATATATACGCCCCCAATGCTATCTACACCGAGTGCTCTCATGCTAACGACTGAGCTGCTGCCAAAAAATTTTGCCCATCTAAACGTGCCGTTGCAGCTAAAACTGCTAAGGCTATAGTAATCGTAATAACTCACGCCCATGTGTCCGTCCACATTACCTATGCCTTTGTTGTTGGTAGCCAATACATATACATTTCCGGCAGGGTCAGTAGCCATATTTACTACCCGCTCGCCGTTGCTGCTTGTGCCCCAGGGCGAGCCATCGTTACCCCCCTGCTTGCCCCATTGCCAGCCGGGCTGGGCCTGGGCGGTGGCGAGGGAAAGGAAAAGGAAAAGTATCGGGTTTGTCATGAAATGAATTTTATGCATATCTATTGTGTTTGCCCGCCCCGGCCCTCCCCCAAGGGGAGGGCCGGGGCGGGTGTTGAAAAATGGTATGATTTTATATTCAGGAGTAAGACGATTTACGGAAAACATGGTTAAATCGAAATGTTTTGACATAATGATTTGGCGGTGTCATCCTGAACGAAACGAAGTGCAGTGAAGAATCTCGGAGATTCCCCCTGCCCCCCATTGTCATGCCGACGAAGGAAGCATCTCTATTAGTTCCCTCCCATTGAGTCCCCTCGCTGCGTTCGGGATGACAGCGCGTTCGGGATGACAAGAACTCCCTCGCTGCGTTCGGGACATACTATGCTACGACAATTTTAAATGCACCCATACGCACACCTGCCGACATATTTGCTACCTTCATCGCCAGGAATTTTATGACAACCTATTCAAGATACTTCTTGGCCGCATGTATGTTGCTGATAAACGGCGCATCGGCAATGGCCCAATTTGCCCCGCAAGTGCCGTTACCGGGCAACACCGCCATTAAGGCCGATAGCAGCCTGGTAAAAGAATGGGCCAACAGTTGTACCGTGTACCGTGGCTATGTGAACATAACCGACACCGGTTTGGGTCGAGCCACTGCCGGTGCGGACAGCAATGCCGTAGGTAGCTGCAATGGAAGCGTAGTAAGCCTGGGCGACAGCGGCGTGGCGGTGCTAACCTTCCCATACCCAATAACCAACGGCGACGGTCCCGATTTTGCAGTGTTTGAAAATGGCTTTGCGCACCCCACCAACGATACCATCGCTTTTCTGGAACTAGCTTTCGTGGAAGTAAGTTCGGACGGGGTGAATTATGTGCGATTTCCCGCAATTTCCACGGTACAAGACAGCTTGCAAATGGACAATTTTTCCTACGCCGATGCGCGTTGGTACCATAATCTGGCCGGAAAATACAAAGCTGATTATGGTACGCCATTCGATTTGGAAGAATTGAAAGATAGTACCGGTTTGGATGTGCAAAACATTACCCATGTGCGCTTGGTAGATGTGGTAGGCAGCATAACCCGTGGCGTAGGATGTACCGACAGCGAAGGGACACTTATCAACGACCCGTTTCCTACGCCTTATCCTTCGAGCGGCTTCGACCTTGCGGGCGTGGCGGTGCTGTACCACAATACGGGTACCGCCATCAATACAACCAAGCAAGAACCAATGGTACATGTTTACCCCAACCCGGCAAACCAAGTATTGCACATCAAGGCTTCGGGAAATACCACGCTCCGATATACCGTAACGGGCCTCAACGGCCTACAACCAATGCAAGGCACCTTGACCAATATCGACACCACCCTGCACACCACCAACTGGGCAAACGGCTTATACCTGCTGCGCGTACTGGACACAGAAGGAAACCAACAAACCCTAAAAATATTAAAGCAAGCACAATAGCGCATGAAAAAGATATTGTTGTCGGTTATGGCCTTGGTGCTCGCATGGGGCTGCAAAAAAGACAAACCAACAGACACCCAAAATGGCAATTTTCCTTCAACCGGCCACCTGCTTTATGTGGCCAACGAAGGTGCTTATGGCAATGGCAATGCCAGCCTTACATTAATCAACATAGACAATGACAGCGTGTATCAAGACATATACCGAACCGCCAACCGGAAGGCAACCGGCGATGTATTGCAAAGTGTGGCCGTAGTGGGCGACGAAATTTTTCTGGCAGTCAACAACTCCAACAAATTATTGGTCATCGACAAGGCTACGGCGGCACTCAAAACCTCCATAGACATACCACAACCGCGCTACATGGCCGTGGGCAACGAAAAAATTTATATAAGCAGCCTGTACCACAAAGAAATATTTGTAATAAACACCCAAACGAAATCGGTGACGGATACCATCGAACTTGACCATAACAACACCGAAGGGCTGACACTCTACAATGGGAAACTGTATGCCTGCAATTGGGACACCGCCTGCAACTACGTGTACGAAATAGATACCGCCAACGCAAGTATAGTGCGCAGGATAGGCATAGGCGGCTACGCTCCGCAACAGGCCGTAGCCGACAAAAACGGAAATTTATGGGTAATGGCGGGCAACGTTTACCAAGGCGAAACGGCAACCCTGAGTTGTTTGAACCTGGCCAACGGCACTATCAGCAAATATTTTGAATTGCCCGCCGGTACCGACATGATGAAACCCTGCATGAACCCTGCGGCAGATACGATTTATTACCTCGGCGTGAATTACGATGGCGGCACCCAAAACAACGGCGTTTTTCGGATGGACATAAATGCTACCCAACCGCCCGATGCACCGTTTATCCAAGCCGGCGCCTTGCAATATTTTTGGGGCTTGGGCATAGACCCTGCCACGGGGTGGATTTATGTGGCCGACCCAAAGGGCTTTGTACAGTTAGGTTCGCTTGACGTTTACCAAACCAATGGCAGCCTCATAAAGTCCTACAACACGGGCGTAGGCCCCGGATTTCTTTTGTTCCGACAGTAAGCCGAAAAAAATGATTGATTTTTTTTGCGCCAAGTGTTGGAAAATTTCCACGATATTATACCTTTACGGCTGATAGGCACATTCGGTATTATTTACCAACGTAAACATTTTACGAAACAATAGAGTACTTTAGACCAAAATTCAATTCGAAATTAATGAAGAAATTTCTCCAATTATCGCTTTTATGTGCCGGTTTGGGCATTGCCACGTTAAGCAGTTCCTGCACATCGGAATATGATGCCACGCCCGGGGTGGCCGGTCGCGACACCATCAGCACTTACCTGCGCGGCGACTTTACGGCTACCGTAGATGGCGAATCTTTCGTCGCTTTTACGAAAAGCGCGGAGATAACAAGCGACAACGACGTACGCACGCTGACGGTGGTAGGCCAAATGGACAGCGAAGACAAAGACCCCAACAGCAACAAAACGCTTTACCTGTACATCACGAATTATCAGGGAGCGGGTTCGTACCCCATTGCCTCTGGCGTTTCGGGCACATACCAAGTGCTGGAAGATGGCGTTTCCACCTCCTATCTGGCCAAGGGCAACGATACCACTGCCCTGATTATTGTCAACAGCGATAACGGTACCGTGAGCGGCACCTTCAATTTTACGGTGGCTCCCAATGGTACGGGTACATCCAACAACCATTCCGTTGTTGACGGAAAATTCTCCATACCATTGGAGTAAACATTTTAACACCGACATTAACATGTGCCGGCACCCATTCATGGATGCCGGTTTTACTTTTGGCGAATGGAAGCAACTACATCGGTCAGGAAGCGGCTGGGCAAACTGCCGTTGATAATGCTATCGGCGGCAATAGGCGGGGTGTTCATATTCTCTGCATGGAGCAAAACCCAGCCCGTACAATACTTTGAATACACCATAAGCAGCCAGTTGAAGGTTCCGCAAACGGTGGCGGCGGCAGCAGCCCGGTTTTTCATCGGGCTGGAAGCTGCGCTGGGCCTATTGTTGACGCTGAATATTTTTGGCTATCGCAGGTGGGTACCCAAGGCGGCTTTGGGGTTGATAGTAATTTTTTCGCTGCACCTTTCTTATTTGCTTTTTTCGGTGGGCAACGACGTAAACTGCGGCTGCATGGGCAACCTGCTACCCATGACTCCGGGTTCGTCGTTGGTGAAAAATGTACTGTTGGCCGCCGGGTTGGCAACTATACTCCATTATTACAGCCCCACCGACGACAAGGTGCTTAGCTGGGCCACCCTACCCGCTTCGGCCATTTTCATAGCTATTCCGTTTTTCCTTTTTCCGGTAGAGCCGCAAATAAAAATGCCGCTCGGCAAATTGTACACTTCCGCAAAATCGGAACATCCGGTAGTAGAATTGCGCAAGGGCAAACACATACTTTGCTTCATGAGCCTTAGCTGCCCGCATTGCCGCCACGCAGCCACCATCATAGCCAAGCTGAAAAAAGAAAATGCCTCCTTGCCATTTTACTTTGCATTGGCCGCAGGCGCCGACAGCAACCGCGACGAACGGTTCAAAGACTTCATGCAAGAAACAAAGGCCAACGATATACCCTACCATTTTGTGGCTACCGACGATTTTATAGAAATGGTAAAAGCCTCCGCAAGTTTTGGCATACCGGTAATTTTATGGATGCAAGACACTACGGTGGTACGCAAAACCAACCCCGCCGACCTGGATGCCAGGGAAATAGAATACTGGATTGCCAATTAAATTCATACCGGGGCAAAAGTATTTCTTCGGCAAGGGAAAAACTATTTTGACCAATTGGGTTGCTGCAAATAAACTGTTTTTGTAACTTCGCCCCCTATCGAAACCAATTTAGTAATTAATAAAATCAACGTTCGACCATGGGTAGAGGAGATAACCGTACCAAAAGAGGCAAGATTTCAAGCGGCACTTACGGGGTTTCCCGTCCGGCAAGGCCAAAAAAGGCCGCCGCAAAGAAAGCCGAAGCTACAAAAGCCTAACCAAAAAACCTTCCGTTGGCAGATGGAAGGTTTTTTGGTTTTATACCAAAAGATTTGGGTAGAATATCGCCATGGCTTTACTTTTGCATTCGTTGGGAAGCAGTGGTGTCAATACCATCTAAGCAAGTATCAGGCAATTATCTTTTTCACGAAAATGGAGCATAACCCATTTTATAGAATTAAGGATTTTATCGAGTGGCAAGCATTCGGGGTGTGCAGCGCATTGGGCGAACGCTTGGGCATAGCCACCGCGCGCATCAGGCTGTGGTTTATATACATTAGTTTCCTTACCTTGGGTTCGCCGCTTATCATCTACATGGTAGTCGCCTTTTGGATGAACATCAAACGGTATATATGGATAAACAGGCGCAACCCATTGCATTAATCCCCCACCCCAACACAACCTTACGGCAAACAAAAAACTACCCCGAAAAATTTCAAGGCAGGGTTTCTTATAATGCGCAAATATGCCGAATTAAATCCATTGCCAGCTATACTTGGCTGTTTGCTTCAATATTGCCGTGCGGTTTTCCAATAAATAGTAGGCGCCAAACAATACGGCGCAGTAAAACAAATTGCCCAGCAAAGTGCCTTTGAGGTAAGGCAAACCCATTAGGTAACAAGTGCCCAAACCTTCCGAAGTCTTGGGGTACATATCGGTGCCGGCCCATGCGCCGAAATTGGAAACCAAGTAAAACAAGACCGCCGAGCCAAGGGCCACCGCAGCTATTCTGCCCACGCCTATCTTGTTCTTGAACATCAAGCCCGATGCCAGCGATACCAGGAAATACACCGAATATTGCCAATACCAGCCTTCGTACAGCCACACAAAACCCTGGTTGTAACCGGCATAAATTACGTTGTTGATAAATAAATCGCTGAGCCAAATAGTGAAAATGGGCATTACGAACGCCCATAATTTTTGGCGAAACAATGCACCGCCAAAAATACCCATGGCCATCATGGGCGCAAAATTGGCCGGATGCGGCAACAAACGGGTAAGCACGGCAAATAATATGCCCAGTAACACCACCATGAAATTGGAAAAAGTTGATTGCGATTGCATATTGACCATTGTGTTTTTAGTAAAAAATCTTGTCCAAGAAAGCATGGCAAGCGTTTTGCGAAACCGGGTACCGGCAAGCCCGCCACGAAGCAACTGAACGGGGCAAAGGTATTTTTTTTCCTGCAATTATCGTAATGCCATCTTGGCTCGATAGACCTAATTAGCAAAAATGAGAACAAAGAGAATGAACCTCACTTAACCTGCATCCATAGCGGCTTTGCCGCCGAGACGCGTTTATACACTTCGCAACCGGCATCGTGCGCGCCGGGCAACATGCCAATGCTCATCAAAAATTCATTGACTATTTCGCCGCCGGTGAACCTGAAGGTCTTTTTGAACAATTTCACCCATTCTTCCCTGGTTTTGGGATGATGGCGTTCCAGCCATTTTTCAAAACTGCCATGTTCTTTTTGCAAGTCCAGGATGGTTTTTGCGTTTTCTATGGCAGCATTTATTTTCAGTTTATTCCTGATGATGCCGGGGTCGTTCATCAACCGTTCAACATCGTCATCCGTATATTGGGCCACTTTTTTTATTTGGAAATTGCCGTAAGCCTCCCTGAAGCCCTGTTCTTTTTTCAAAATGGTTTCCCAGCTTAGCCCCGCTTGGTTTATTTCCATTGCCAACCGGCCAAAGAGTTCATCGTCGTCGTGTATGGGGAAACCGTAGTGGTGGTCGTGGTAACGGGCGTGCAACGCGCGGCGGCTTTCGGGTTGCAGGGCAGGTATCAGGGTGCAATAGCTCATGTGGTTTCAACTTGTTGTTTCGGCTATCAAGGCATTGGGCAGCATCAGCAAAAAAGGCAGTGCTTTCGTGTAGTCCAATTCTATATATTCCAAGCCTAACAACCTGATGTTTGCATAATACGTTCGATGATGCCGGTAGTACATCTTTTCGCTTTGCATAAACCATGCTTTTTCGCCAAGTTTCTGCGCCAAAAACCATTTTTCAATCAGCCTTGCACTTCTTCCGTTTCCATCGTTCCAAGGGTGGATTTTTACGAACACCAAGTGGATGAATGAAGCATAGAAAAACACGGTTGCTATGTCCATGTCCGTTTCAAGCAAAACCGCTATATCATCACGCAGTTTTTTAATTTCGGCCGCTACCTCAAAAGGCGAAGCCGCAACGTACTCAATGCGTCCATCGGGCGTGGACACATACATGTTGTGTATGCGAAACTTCCCCTGCTGATGTTCGGAAACTATGTGCTTGCTCAACAATTCGTGTGCTTCCGAAATCTTTTCGGGGGTTAGTTCATTGGTTTTGGCAAAGGTGTAGGCATTGTACAGGTCGTCAATTTTTTTTGTATAATCGGGCAAAAACTCGATGCCGAACCTTTTATGTTTGATGTAACTGTCCAATTCTATTTCTTCGCCTTCGATTTTACTGCTGAATACCGATGACACCGAAGTATAAAAACTAAAGCCGTTGGTAGAAATTTCGGCATCCTCCAAAGCATCAAAAGCCGTTTGCAAACCTTTGGGCACTTGTTCCAAATAGGCGGGAAGCAAGCCGGTTGGAATTGCTTGCAGATCAAGGTTCGTGGTTGCCATTGCTCGCGGAAACTGTTTTTACGAATCGGGTCAGTTCTTCTTTTTTCCCCCGCCTGTCGGCATAATGGAGCATTTGGTTTTGGTTGACGGGATATTTGGCAAGCGCCTCTTTGAAAATGTTCCGCATTTCCTCGCCTTGCTGGGTCGGAAAAATCACGTCATCGCAAAAAACATCCACCAACATTTTTTCGATGCCCGCGGTTTCCACTCCGTACACGTTTTGCATCGGGGCTTCGGCCACAAGCGGTTTCACGATAAATACTTCGTTCTTGCCCACCACGTATTGTTCCAAAACTTCGTTTGGCGACTCGATGAAGACAAATCTTTTTATCCTGCGCAAAAAACGGAAAACGGCTTCGACTGTTTTCTGGTCGGTTTCCACCAAAACAAAAGGCCTATCGGGTTGGCGTTGCATGAACTCGCCCAAAACAGCAGTGTTCCAAACACATAGATTGATGAGCGGAAATTCGACTTTCAGCCTGTGGAAAATATTTCTTGTCGTGGAGGGAATTTTTGGGACATAGCTTTCGTCTTCGTCAACCTTGAATGTCCCTTTGCGTATGTGGTGCAAAACGCCCCTTTTCACCAAAGTATGGACACGCCAATTTGCTTTCGCCGGGTTTATGTTGGGTTCTGTTTGTTCGTAAAACGCAACGATATCCTCTATTTCAACAACAGATTTGTCCTTGAAATGGCGTTTTAATTGTTCGGTAAGTAGTTTGTCCTTTGCGATGACTCCTGAATTTCGGGCAAAAATATAAAATTCCGCGAAACGGCGGTAACATTAACAAAATACCGACAAAATTATTTTTTTACGTCCAACGGCTTTGCTATGGCGGGGCAATCGAAGCACTTCCGTTCGGCTAATG
>JASGFI010000039.1:0-21699 GCA_047605615.1 Edaphocola sp.
ATTGCCCTCAAAGCTAATACCCATAAGGATTACAGCAATTTTGAGCATCATTTTTTGTCCATTAAGCCAGAATATTTTCAATTGTTCAAACGCTTTGTCTTTTTCAACCACCTGCTTCAAGGATAAGCCAATTTTGAATTGGCTTTTTATACTGCACACCGGATGGTTTTGCGCAATGAATATCGCACCAAGACACCAGGGAACTTGGTTGCCCATGTTGGCAATACTATTCAATCCCGTTGCCAAAACAGCCACACAAAAGCACAATTACGATCCCCTCTTGTCATCCTGAAAGGAACTAAAAACACCCCGTAATAGATGCCTACGGCACGATAAAGCGGGAATAAAAAGATTTTTCTTGAATGTCGCACAATGGACCAACGGAATCCGATTGCACATTTTTGCCCGGTGCGAAGTATAACAATGCCAGAACTTTTACTGTATGCGTCCGGCAGATGCTTATTTTACTGTTTTTTGCTTGAATAGTTCTATGGCGTTTCTGGTAAAATCGCTCAACACCAACCTGCCGCTTATCTTGGCGCGTTCTATCAACAAGGTGTCCCAATCTTCGGTTCCTTTCCATATCGTGCGTTTCAATGCGGTTAAGGCTTCGGGGTTGTATTGGGCAAATTGTTTGGCCATTGCCGTCACTGCTTCGTCCAGGCTTTGCACATCGGGATATACTTCGGCATAAAGGCCGTGTTGGTGCGCCCATGCGGCGGTGCGCCATTGCTTGGCATCCAAAGCCAATTGTGCATAACGCTCGGTGCCTATCTTTTTTTCTACGGCGGGCCCCACTACAAACGGACCTATGCCTACGGCCAGTTCGCTCAATTTTACCGAAGCGTCTTGCGTGGCCAATGCGTAGTCGCAGGCAGCGGCCAAGCCTACGCCGCCACCCACGGCTTTGCCTTGTATGCGGCCAACAACTATCTTCGGCGACTTCCGGGCCGCATTGATCACGTGTGCAAACCCACTGAAAAATGCCAATCCGGCTTCTTCGGTGTCTATGGCTATCAGTTCGTCGAAAGAGGCCCCGGCGCAAAAGGTTTTGTCGCCCTCGCTTTTCAATATTATTGCCCTTACCGACTCATCATTGTCGAACGATGATATGGTGCAGGCAAGCTTTTTGAGTATTTTGCCGGGTAGAGAATTGCTGGCAGGGTGGCCAAACGCAATAGTGGCAATATGGCCGCGAACTTCGGCGGTTACGGTTCCTTGGTTTTCCATTTTTTGATGTTTATTGGTCTTGGTTTTTCTTTTTTACCATGGTCAAAATAGTAGCCACGGCTACGGTTTCGTTTGTTTGGTCATATACTTCCACGTACCATTTTACTATGCCCTTGGCGATATCTGTTTCATCTCGTTTTTCCGTATCGGTCTTTTCTTTTACCGTAAGGCGCACCCCTATGGTAGCACCGGGATATACGGGTTTGGTGAACCGGGCTTCGTCTATGCCATAATTGAGCAGCACGGGGCCTTTCTTGGCATCTACGAAAAGACCGGCAGCTTTGGACAATACAAAATAACCATGTGCCACACGGCTTTCGAAAATAGTGCCTTCCAAGGAGGTGGCGTCCATGTGCGCATAAAAATTGTCGCCGCTTACGTTGGCAAAATTGGTTATGTCGGCTTCGGTTACGGTATGCTTGGCCGTAATCAGGGTTTCGCCTATGGCCAACTCCTCAAAGTGCTTGCGGAAAGGGTGTACATCGTGTTCGGTTTGGGTGGCGCCTACCTGATACACATTGCTTATGGCCATCAACATATCGGGCGAACCTTGCACCGCGGTACGTTGCAAATAATGCAACACGCCTCGTTTGCCGCCCATTTCTTCGCCGCCGCCCGCACGTCCGGGGCCGCCATGCACCAACATGGGCAGGGGCGAACCATGCCCGGTGCTTTCCTTGGCGCAGCTTTCGTTCAACACCAACACACGCCCATGATAGGGGGCTACGCCCAAAACGTATTCCTTGGCAATATTTTTATCGGCAGTAATTAGCGAAGATACCAGCGAGCCTTTGCCCTTGTTGGCCAAGGCTATGGCTTCTTCCGTATTTTTATAGGGCAAAATGGTGGCTACCGGGCCAAATGCTTCTATTTCGTGGGTGCCGGTGTTGACAAACGGTTGCTCGTTCAACAGCAATATGGGCGCCATGAAAGCTCCTTTCTCCACGTTTGCCCCTTTGAAATCGAACTTGTCGTTTTGGTTATAAACGATAGAAGAATACTGTTGCAATTGTGCTACTTTTTCTAGCACATCCTTGCGTTGCGCCGTGCTTATCAGTGCGCCCATGCGCACGTCTTCCAACAATGGGTCGCCAATTACGGTTTTGCCCAGTCGTTCGCCCAGTGCCATGCGCACCTCGTCCACGTATTGTTCGGGTACCAGTATCCTGCGTACGGCGGTACATTTTTGCCCGGCCTTGGTGGTCATCTCGCGATGGACTTCCTTGATGAAAATGTCGAAATCTTTGCTACCCGGCGCAGCATCCAAGCCCAACACGGAACAGTTGAGCGAGTCGGCCTCCATGGTAAACGGCACCGATTCGCCGATGATGCGTGGGTGGGTTTTCAGCATCTTGCCCGTGCGTGCGGAGCCGGTAAAGGTCACTACGTCTTGCTCTGTAACATAGTTGAGCATATCGCCCGCTTGGCCGCAAACCAGTTGCAGCGCACCTTCGGGCAATATGCCGGAGGCTACGATGTCGCGCACCACGGCTTCAGTAAGGAAGGAGCCTTGCGAGGCAGGCTTTACTACCGCCGGCATACCCGCCAAGAGGTTGACGGCTATTTTTTCCAACATGCCCCATACCGGAAAGTTGTAGGCGTTGATATGCACCGCCACACCCAGTTTGGGCACCATTATGTGCTGCCCGGCAAAAGTGCCGCCTTTGCCCAGTTTGGCCATCTCGCCGTCAACATAAAAAGTTTCGTTGGGAAACTGCCTGCGCAGGCTGGCGTAGGAGAATAGGTTGCCAAATCCGCCCTCTATGTCCACCCAACTATCGGCTTTTGTGGCACCGGTCTTATAGCTTAATTGGTAGTATTTATCTTTTCTTTCGGTTAGGTAAAATGCCAATGCCTTGAGCATACGGCCACGTTCGTGGAAGGTCAATTTGCGCAAAGCCGGGTTGCCGGTTTCGCGGCCATATTTCAAGATAGCCTCAAAATCCAAACCTTGGGTGTCGGCCACGGCCACTACCTCGCCATTTACGGCATTGTACAATGTTTCGCCCTCGCCTTCGCCGTTTAACCAACGGCCGGTAACATAGTTTTGTAGTTTCATTATTGTCATTTTAGTACTGCCAACCGGATAAAAATGTGCAATCAATTTTTTGCCATAAAACCTTTGTGTGCCATTCATTGCACAAAACAATCTGTCGTCAAATTCCCGCCCTCACGCCCTTTCTATCACCACCGAAAATCCTTGGCCCACGCCCACGCACATAGTTGCCAAGGCGTAACGCTTCCGTTGTTCGTGTAGCTCAATGGCGGCACTGTTCAATATGCGTGCACCGCTCATGCCCAATGGGTGGCCAATGGCTATGGCGCCGCCATTGGGGTTTACTCGGGGGTCGTTGTAGGTTATGCCGAGGCCACGCAATACGGCCAAACTTTGTGCCGCAAAGGCTTCGTTCAGTTCTATGATATCCATGTCGTCAATGGTGAGGCCCGCTTTTTTTAGGGCAATATGGGTAGCAGGCACCGGGCCAATGCCCATGATGCGGGGAGCCACACCGGCTACGCCGCTACTTACTATGCGTGCCTTGGGCGCAAGGTCAAAGTCTTTGATAGCCTGTTCGGAGGCCAAGAGCAATGCCGCCGCACCATCGTTCAGGCCCGAGGCATTGCCTGCCGTAACGGTGCCGCCTTTCTTGAAAGCCGGTTTCAGTTTGGCCAAGGCTTCCAGGGTACTGTCCGATTTTATGAACTCGTCCGTATCGAAAATTATAGGCTCGCCTTTGCGTTGTGGTATTGACACCGGGATTATCTCTTTGGCCAGGCGGCCACTGTCGCGGGCTGCGCCTGCCTTCTGTTGCGAGCGTAGCGAAAATAAATCTTGGTCTTCGCGGCTAATGGCATCGCGCAGAGCCAGGTTTTCGGCGGTGTCGCCCATGCCGTCGGTGCCATACATTTCCTGCATTTTTGTGTTGATGAAACGCCAGCCAAAGGTGGAGTCGTACATCTGCGCATCGCTGCCAAAAGGGGTGCTGGTTTTGGATATGACCCAAGGCCCGCGGGTCATGTTTTCCACGCCTCCGGCTATCATCAAATGGGCATCGCCTACCTGTATGGCCCTTGCGGCATTTACCGCCGCCGACAAGCCCGATGCGCAAAGCCTGTTTATGGTTTCGCCCGGTACGCTTTGGGGCAAGCCCGCCAGTAGGGCAGCCATGCGTGCCACGTTCCTGTTGTCTTCGCCGGCTTGGTTGGCGCAGCCCATTATTACATCGTAAACCTGCGCGGGGTCTATGTTTTTATTGCGTTCTATTAATTCTTTTATCACCATGGCGGCCAGGTCATCGGTGCGGACGGTGGCCAGCGAGCCTTTCAGTTTGCCAATGGGGGTGCGTATGCCGTCTATGATATAGGCTTGTTGCATGTGCTTAGTTTAGTGTGTTTGATTCTTTGGCGTAAAACGAAGCACCTTGTGCCAGCATGTCGCGCAGCAACACGCTGCAACGGTAGCGGTCTTCGTGGTAACGGTGGTACAAGGCATCCATTTTGTTGCAGATATTTTCGATGCCAAATTCATCGGCCCAGGCCAGTAGCCCTTTGGGGTAGCTTACGCCGTTTACCATAGCTGTGTCTATGTCTTGCGCACTACCAATCTGGAAATGCACGGCATCTGCCGCATCGTTCATCAGCATACAAAGTATCCGTTCAAATGTTTCTTTTCCGATTAGGGGGTCTTCGGCAGGGTGGGGCAGGGGGGCGTTGTAATCATAAAATCCCCTGCCGCTTTTTTTGCCCAAGTATCTTGCTTCCACCAATTTCTTCTGGGAGATGGACGGACGGTATCTGGGTTCTTCAAACAGGCCGCGATATACGGTTTCGGTCACTACGTAATTCACGTCGTGGCCAATGAAATCCATCAAGGCAAACGGCCCCATTTTAAAAGTGCCAAAGGTGGTCATGGCCCAGTCTATGGTGGCCATGTCGGCTATGCCTTCTTCGTAAATGCGTATGGCTTCGGTATAAAAGGTGCGGGCCACGCGGTTCACGATGAAGCCCGGGGTGTCTTTGGCCAAAACTGTTTTTTTGCCGGCGGCGGTTATCCATTCAAAAGATTTTTTTACCGTTTGGCTGTTTGTTTGCAATGCAGGGATGATTTCTGTCAAAGCCATTACCGGCGCGGGGTTGAAGAAATGTATGCCTATAAATCTTTCGGGGTGCTGCATCACGGAAGCAAGTTCCGTAATGGACAAGGAAGATGTATTGGTGGCGACGATGCAATCTTCCTTGACGATGGTTTCCAAACGCCTGCATACATCGGCTTTGATGTTCTTGTTCTCTACAATGGCCTCTATCACCAAATCGCAAGCCTCCAAATAGTTGAGCGCAGTGGTATATTGGTGGTTGGCTATGATGTTTTTCCTTTCGTCGTCGGTTATTTTTCCTTTGGCTACCAGTTTGTCGAGCGCAGTGGCCAAGCTTGTTTTTGCCTTGTTGAGGCTTGCGTCCAAGGTGTCGGTGAGGATGACTTTGTGACCCGCAGTAGCCATTACTTGTGCTATGCCGGTACCCATGGCCCCGGCACCTACTATTCCTATCGTTAGGTTCATTTTTATAGTTTACAGTTTAGAATTGGCAGGGGGCAATTTACAGTTGGCAAATGTAGCATTATGGTGGTTGTGTTTTTGCATTGCCAACTACCAATTGTAAACCGCCCACTCATTCATTAATGGCATTTGAAATAATCAAATGGTTCTTTGCAGTCTATGCAGCGATAATGCGCCTTGCATGCAGTAGAGCCAAAATAGCTGACCATAGTGGTATGCGTGCCGCCGCAATGCGGACAGGCCACTTTTGGTTCGGCACCAAACAATGATTGCATACGGCCCGATGCGCCTACCGGTGGAGCTATGCCATATTGGTGTAGCTTTTGCCTTCCTTCCTTGCTTAACCAGTCCGTGTTCCATGCGGGACTCAATTGGTTTTTTATTTCCACGTTTTTGTGACCCGCAGCCGCAAGGGCCATCCTTATTTCCGTGGCAATCATGTTCATAGCCGGACAGCCGTTGTAGGTAGGGGTAATGGTTACGGTTACTTGCTCGTTTCCCTCCACGGCAACCTTGCGCACGATACCCAAATCCAGTATGCTGATAACCGGTATCTCGGGGTCGCTTATGGTGGCCAATATGTCCCATATCTCGTCTGTGGCGGCCATGTTGTGGTTTAAGGTTTTTAAGGGTTGAAGTTCGGGGGTTAAGGTTTGGAGCTTAGAATCCAAAACCTAAAATCCCCTGCTGGCGCACGAACTATTCTCACATCCAACATCTAAAAGCACATTTACCATTCCAAGCCGGGGTAACAGCGTTGCACGTACTGCATTTCGCCCAACAGGTAGCCCATGCCTTCGGTATGAATGCCTTCTTTGCCGCCGTGGTACTGGTCATTGGGTTTATTGGGAATGTCAATGGTTGCGGTATAGCATACTTCGTGTATGGTCTTTTGCCAACTGCTAAAAATTCCGCCCGGGTTGGGGATAACGCCTTCGGCAATCAACGATTGCTCCGCCGCCGACAGGCGAAATAGCTCGCCCGTGTATGGCCAAACGGCATTGATGGCTTTTGTCATCCTATCATGGCTTTCTGCCGTACCGTCGCCGAGGCGTATGACCCATTCGCTGCTCCACTTTTGGTGGTACAATGCTTCTTTGAGCGATTTTTCGGCTATGGCGGCCAACCGCCCATCCGTACTGCTTTCAAGTAGTTGCAACAAGCCTACGTGGTAAACATCGAAATAGAATTGACGGGCAACGGTATGGGCAAAATCGCCATTGGGCAGCTCTGCCAATTGTACGTTCCTGAAAGCCCGTTCGGGTCGTTGGAAAGCCAGTTCGTCTTCGGTCTGGCCGCATAGCTCGCCGGCGTATTGCAGGTAGCTCCTTGCCTCGCCCAGCAAATCGAGGGCTATGTTCGTCATGGCTATATCTTGTTCCAACACCGGGCCGTGGCCGCATAGCTCGCCCAGGCGTTGCGACAGTATGAGGCTGGTATCGCCTAATTGCAACAGATAGTTGGCCAGATAGTTTTGATTGGCTTCTTGTAGCATGTTTTACATGTTTTTTACCTCGTCGGGTACATGGTAAAAGGTGGGGTGACGGTAAATTTTGTCGTTGGCCGGGTCGAAAAATTGTTGGCCTTCTTCGGGTTGCGATGCATGTATGTGCTCCGATTTCACCACCCATATACTCACGCCTTCCATTCGGCGCGTATATACGTCGCGGGCGTTTTCGAGTGCCATTTGCGCATCGGCGGCGCGCAGGCTGCCCACATGCTTGTGGTCCAGCCCCTGGCGGTTGCGTATAAAAACCTCCCATAGAGGCCACGATTTCCTGTCCATTTGCTTGTAAGTTGAGGTTTGAAGTTCGATGTTTAATGGGTTTGTTGCTTACCAAGAGGTGATGTGCATAAATATTTCCCCCGAAATAAAGTTTACATCTCAGCACTGCAATATTTTTTTGTGTTTGCTTTTTAAGGTTCAAAGTTTGAAGTCTAACATCTAACATCCAAAATCTAAAATCTTTTCTCCGCATAGGCCACTGCTGCCCCGCGTACCCATGCGCCTTCGTCCCAAGCCTTGTTGCGTGCGGCGAGGCGTTGTTGGTTACATGGGCCGTTGCCTTTTACCACGTTCCAAAACTCGTCCCAAGGTATTTCCCCAAAATCGTAATGGCCGCGTTGTTCGTTCCACCTCAAATCCTTGTCGGGTATGCTGAGGCCAAGGTATTCGGCTTGCGGCACGGAAACGTCCACGAAACGCTGGCGCAGTTCATCGTTGGACAGGCGTTTTATTTTCCATTTAAAGGCCATTTCCGAATTGGCCGATTCTTCGTCGCGGGGGCCAAACATCATCAGCGTAGGCCACCACCAACGATTGAGGGCGTCTTGCGCCATGGCCTTTTGCTCCTCCGAACCTTGGCACAACGCAATGAGGCTTTCGTAACCTTGGCGTTGGTGAAAACTTTCTTCCTTGCAAATGCGCACCATGGCGCGGGCGTAAGGCCCGTAAGACGTGCGGCAGAGCATGACTTGGTTCATGATGGCGGCGCCATCTACCAGCCAACCTATGGTGCCTATGTCGGCCCAGGTAAGGGTGGGGTAGTTGAATATGCTGGAATATTTGGCCTTGCCCGAAAGCAGGTCGCGTATGGTATCGTCTCGGTCGGCCCCCAGCGTTTCGGCAGCACTGTATAGGTAAAGCCCGTGGCCGGCTTCGTCTTGCACCTTGGCCAGCAGTATGGCTTTGCGCTGCAGCGACGGCGCACGGGTAATCCAGTTGGCCTCGGGCAGCATACCCACTATTTCGGAATGGGCGTGTTGCGATATTTGGCGAATGAGTGTTTTTCGGTAGGCATCGGGCATCCATTCGAGCGGTTCTATTTTTTGCTCCGCGTCCACGCGCGCCTGAAACAATGCCTCCGGGTTGTTCCGGTATTCTTCCGTAATGGCTACCGGGGCGTGGCCGGTATGGATATTTGCTTCGTGCATAGCTTTTGGGGTTTTAGATTTTGGGCGTTAGATGTTGAAAGTTTAAAAGCCTCCTCCCCAACCTTCCTCCGAAGGAGTGGGGGGCAAGTGCTTGATTATGCTTGATAAACCTGTCGCAATAGGTTTTCCTACGCCCGGAATTATTGTCAATGCTTTTATAGTTTGCGGTGTTGTCATTAAGGTTTTACCTTGTCGTTTTAGTCAAGTTACCCAATACTGTTTGCAATTTCATTTTGGTATAGCATCTAAGATCTAATGTCTAACACCCAACATCTCTTACTTAATATCAAAATTAACCGCAATTTCCGCACTGCGCGGGTGCGATTGGCAAGTTAAAATAAACCCGGCAGCCAACTCTTCCGGCTCCAAGCCATAGGCCACATCCATGTGTACTTTCCCTTTCAGTAGTTTGGCGCGGCAGGTGGCGCACACGCCGCCCTTGCAGGCGTAGGGCAGGTCGGCTCCGTTGCGCATGGCGGCATCCAATATGCTTTCGCCGTCGTAGGGCATGGTCAAGGATACGGTGCTGCCGTCGAGTGTTACGGCCACATTGGCCAGTTCGTGGCTCGCCTCGCCTTGCGTTTGTTGGCCAAATGTTTTTTGCGCACCGGCTGCGGCAAACAATTCAAAATGCACTCGGCCGGGTTGCAGTCCGTTGGCCAAAAGATAATCTTTCACCTCCAAAATCATTTCTTCGGGGCCGCATAGAAACGCTTCGCTGATATTGTTGGCGGGCAAGAAATACTTAAACAAATTGGCTATTTTTTCCTTGTTGATGCGCCCGCTGAACATGGCCGCATCGGCGGTTTCGCGGCTCAAAATGAAGTATAGGCTCAGCCTGCCCAGATATTTGTTTTTAAGGCTTTCCAGCTGTTCCTTGAAGATGATGGAGTTGCGGTCTTTGTTGCCGTAAAGCAAGTGTACGCTGCTGTCGGGTTGGGTTTGCAAAATGGTTTTGATGATGGAAATAACGGGTGTGATGCCGCTGCCTGCCGCTATTGCCAGGTATTCTTTCTGCGTTCCCGCCGAAAATTTGCCCATGAACCTGCCCGAAGGCGGCATAGCTTCCAGCACGTCGCCTTCCTTTACCAGGGTGTTGGCATAGGTGGAAAAAATGCCGTTGCGAACGTGCTTGACGGCCACGCTCAATTCGCCCTCGTGCGGGGCGGAGCATATCGAGTAGGAACGGCGTATTTCCTCGCCATTGTCCAATGTTTTCTTGAAGGTCAAAAATTGGCCTTGGTTGAAGGTAAATTCTTCCTTGATGCCTTCGGGAACTTCAAAACTGAGGGAAACACAATCGTTGGTTTCCCTTTTCACTCGTTTTACTTTCAGCTCGTGAAATCGGGACATGCTGCTATGTTTTTCCAAAAAAGTAAGTGGCTACTTTTTTATTTTTCACAAATGTAATGATTTGTGGCAAAAACTAACGATTTTGCCACCGTTCTTGCCCCAACAAAGAAGCACCAACTTGAAAAGTTGGTGCTTCTTGTAAATTGAAATATTAAGAAACCTTAACGACCGCCGCCGCCTTGACGGTTACTGGTGTTAGCTCCTTGGCCGCCGCTTCCGTTGGCTCCATTGGGCGTGTTACCTTGGGCAGCACCGCCTCTGTTGGCGCCATTGCCCACGTTGCCCTGGGGGCCGCCGCCACGGTTGCCGCCACCGTTCACGCCGGGACCATTGCCGCCGCCGCGAAAGGCTTGTCCACCGCGCGGGCCGCCGGCAGCAGGATAACTACCGCCACCACGCATACCCTGTCCGCCGCCGGGGCGGTTGCCCGGGCCCCAATTGCCGCCCCTGTTGTAGCCGCCACCCCTTGGCCCGGCGTACAAGGGCTGGCGTCCCCTTGGTACGCCCATGCGAGCATATCTCCTATACCTGTTGTAATCCCTTCGGTTGTACATCCAAGGGTTGGGGCCGTACACGGGCACTTGGTACATACCGGCAAGGTTATAGCCGGAGTAATAGTCGGGCAAGTAGGGTGCGTTTACCCAATTGCCGCCACTTAGGTAATAATACAGGGAATTTGCTACGTCGTAATAGCAGTTGATGGCCGGCAGGTAACAAAAGTTGCCGTTAAAGCCCGAATTTAACCACCCGCGACCGCCGCCAATGTTGAGATTGAAACTTATTTGCGCTTCAGATTTTTGAGGAATGGTAACGGCTGTAGCCACCACGCCCACCGCAAAGAGGGACAAAAACACTTTTTTCATTTTGAAAAATTTAATTAGTTAATAATCGAGCCAAATTATTGGGTGCTTGACCTCGGTACACCTTTGTTTCTTCATGCTTTTGGGCGGTTGTTATCCTTTCGGCCCGCAAATAATTGGTTGTGTAATTCCGAAAAAATGCGATACCTATATGCGTTGCAAAAACTAAGCCAATCCGGTATTTTATTTTTCCAAATTACCCATATAAGACTGCACTTGGATTGCAAGGTTTATTGACCCTTGGTGGCCGGGGGCTTTTTAGCAAAAAATTTACCAACTATGCTTGTCGGCGGCATCCAAAATAAAAACTTGACGACATGCCAATCAATTGCCTAACTTTGGTGGCAATAAAAAAACAAGCAATGAAAAAAATAGCTCTGGTAGCGTTGGCTACAATTTTGGTGGCGGGTACATCTGCCTACGCATGTGACGGCAAGAAAAAAGGCGGTTGCTGCAAAGCAAAAAGCGAAGCATGCTGTTCGAAAGGCAAGAAAGCCGCAAAAGCGGAAAAGAAAGCAGAAACAAAAGCCGAAGTGAAGGCAAAGTAGGCTTAAACCATGGTTGGTTTAGTGCAAAAACCGGTATAAACCACTGAAGAAAAAGTGCTTTATGCCGGTTTTTCGTTGTGAGAAATTGCGGCTATTCGCCCGGGTGGAAATATTCAAAAACCACCCGGGCTTTTGATGCGCCTATGGTCATGGTCAGCTCGCGCAAGGTCATTTCCTTTACCCTGTGTACCGACCTGTAAGTTTGCAGCAAGGTTTGTGCCGTTTTTGCGCCTATGCCGGGTATTTCTTCTATTTCGTTTTTTATGGTGCCCTTGCTGCGTGTATCGCGGTGGAAGGCGATGCCGAAGCGGTGTACCTCGTCGCGGATGCGCCTAATCAGCAAAAGGCTTTGTCCGTTGTAAGGCAGTTGCAGCGGGTCTTTGTCGCCTGGAAAGAAAATGCTTTCTTCCCTCTTGGCCAGGCCCGCAATCGTCATGCGGCCGGTAAGCCCCAGTGCTTCGATGCTCTCCATGGCCGCGCCCAGCTGGCCTTTGCCCCCATCGATGATGACCAATTGGGGCAAAGGTTGTTTTTCGTCCATGAGCCTTTTGTACCGGCGTTTTACCACCTCTGCCATGGATGCGAAATCGTTGATGCCTTCTACCGTTTTTATGTGGAAATGGCGGTAGTCTTTCTTGGAAGGTATGCCTCCTTTGAAACACACCATGGCCGCCACCGGAAAGCTGCCCTGGAAGTTGGAATTGTCGAAACACTCGATGTGCAGGGGCAACTGGTTCATCTGCAAATCGTCCTGCAACTGTTCCAAAATTTCCATCCTGTCGGTGTCGGTGCGGTCTTTGAGCAATAGCCTTGATTTTTGCTGTTGTTCCTGCTTGAAATATTCTGCGTTCTTGAAGCTGAGGTCCAAAAGTTTTTTCCTGTCGCCGGCCAGTGGTACCGTTATGGTCAAATGTTCGTCTTCGGTTGCTACCGTAAAGGGCACCACCACTTCCTTGGATTGCGATTGGAACTTGGGCCTTAGGAAAGCAATGGCATAGGCCAGCATTTCCTCCGGCGTTTCGTCCAGTTTTTTTTCAATCAACAAGCTCTTGCTATGAATTATTTTTCCTTCCACCACTATCATGTAGTTTACGTAGGCCCGTTCTTCATAGGCTATGATGGTGGCCACATCGGTGTTGATAAGGTGGCTGCTTACTACCGTCGAGCGGCTTTGGTATTGTTGCAGGGCTTCTATTTTTAGTTTTATTTGTTGTGCTTTTTCATATTCCAGGTGGCTGGCCGCGGTGGCCATTTCTTCGCGCAGGGCACTTAATACCGGCCCCAGGTTGCCTTTTACCAATTGCCTTATGAAGTCAATGTTTGCTTTGTATTCTTGCTCGGTTTGCAAGCCTTCGCAGGGGCCTTTGCAGTTGCCCAAATGATATTCGAGGCATACCTTGAACTTGCCGCGCCGTATGTTGTGCGGCGTGAGGTTGAGGCCGCAAGTGCGCAATGGGATGGCCTCTTTTATCATGTCGAGCAATTCGCGCACTACCGTTACCCCGGTAAAGGGGCCTATGTATTCCGAGCCGTCGCGCACCATGCGGCGGGTAAGGTACACCCGGGGGAAAGGCTCTTTGCGTATGACCACGTAGGGATAACTTTTGTCGTCTTTAAGGTTTATGTTGAAGGGCGGGCGGAAATGTTTTATCAACGAATTTTCCAGCAGGAAAGCATCATGTTCGTTGTTGGTAACGGTCCATTCCATGGTGTCTATAAGCGTTACCAAGCGGGTGGTCTTGCGGGTTTCGTGCTGCTTTGCGAAATAAGAAGAAACCCTTTTCTTCAAGTCTTTGGCCTTGCCTACGTACAGTATTTTCTTGTCCATGCCGTAATACTTATATACACCGGGTGCATGGGGCAAAGTGGGGGCTATGTTTTGTTGGAAAAAATCTCTGTTCATGCGGCACTTGTTGCGGTGCAAGGTACGAAAATGGATGGCTTGGCATTTTTACATAAAACGAGCCTCGGCCTTACATAGCCTTAATGTACTTTCCCAATACCTCCACCATGTAATCGTAATGTTCTTCCCCCAAGCCCGGCCATACGCCCAGCCAGAACCCATTGTTCATGATGAGGTCGGTATTGGTCAATGCACCCGGTACGCGCATCTTTATGTTTTGGTAGGCCGGTTGCTTGGTAAGGTTGCCGGCAAACAGCAATCGTGTGCCTATCTTGTTGGCTTCCAGGTGCCTTACCAAGGCATTCCTGTCTATTTTGCTGCTTTCCCGTATCGTAATCATGAAGCCAAACCAACTGGGTTCGCTTTCGGGAGTGGCCTCGGGCAGTATAAAGTGTTCTTCAAATGGTTTCAATTTTTTATAAAGCAGGTCGAAATTTTGGCGGCGGCGAGCCACGAAGCTGTCGGCCTTTTCCAATTGGCTAAGCCCAATGGCCGCCTGCATATCCGTAACTTTCAAGTTGAAGCCGATATGCGAATAGGTATATTTATGGTCGTAACCGCAGGGCAGGCCGCCCAAACATTGGTCGAAACGTTTGCCGCAGGTATTGTCTTTCCCCGGTTCGCACCAGCAATCCCTGCCCCAATCCCTGAAGCTTTCCGCTATTTTTTTCAGCGAGGCATTGTTGACGAGTACCGCGCCGCCTTCGCCCATGGTGATGTGGTGCGCCGGGTAAAAAGACACGGTGGCCAAATCGCCGAAGGTACCCGTCTTTTGGCCTTGGTAAGTGGCCCCCAACGAATCGCAATCATCTTCTATCAGCCACAATTTGTGTTTCTTGGCCAATTCTTTTACTACGCCCAGGTTAAACGGGTTGCCCAACGTGTGGGCTATCATTATGGCCTTGGTCTTGGGCGTAATGGCCGCCTCTATATCGTCCGCTTTGATGTTGTAGGTGGGTATGTCCACATCTATAAAAACGGGTACGCAGCCGTATTGCAACATGGGGTTGACGGTAGTGGGAAACCCCGCTGCCACGGTGATTACCTCATCGCCGGGCTTTATGGCACGTTCGCCAAGTTTGGGCGATGTGAGCGCATAAAACGCCACCAAGTTGGCCGACGAACCGGAGTTGACCAACAGGGAGAACCTGCTGCCAAAATAACGGGCAAATTTGCGTTCAAAATCGGCGGCAAAGCGGCCTGCCGTAAGCCAGCCGTCCAGCGATGCCTCCACTGTCCACAGAATGTCTTCTTCGTCCAATATTTTTCCGGTCACGGGTATGTAGTCCTGTCCGGGAACCATGCTTCGGTATATGTTCCTCCTGGCCACCGCACGCAATAGCGGTTCCATTTGTGGGTCTATGTTCTTGAAATCCATGAATGTGCATTGGCCTTGGAGCCGTTAAGAAAAGGAAACGCAAAGTAAGTAAATAAAAAAGAATTTTCGGCTGTATGTAAAAAAGTGCGGCGCAAAGGTTGGGGGTGTTCCCTCGTTTGCCATTTACGCCTCCCAAAAAAACATTGATTGCAAAATGAAAGCCCCCGAAATCGGGGGCTTTCAATAACTATGATTCGTCCGGACTTTTTTATCCGAGATAAGACTTCAACGAACCGCTGTAACGTGTTTTTTGCAAACGTTTGATGGCGCGTTCTTTTATTTGGCGTATGCGTTCCTTGGTGAGGTCGTATTTCTGGCCTATTTCTTCTACCGATGGGCCGCTGTCGCCTTCCAAGCCAAAATAGGCCGAAATTATTTCGGCTTCGCGAATGCTCAACGACTTCAATATACGTTGGATCTCGGCCTTTAGCGAATCCTTCATCACCACGTCGTCGGTGTCGTTGGCACCTTCCAGCAGGTCGCCCATGGCTACGTCTTCCGCTTCGTGTACCGGGGCATCCAGCGAGGTGTGGCGTGTGTTGCTGCTGAAAATATTGGCTATTTCCGTTTCGCTCATCTCCAATATGCTGGCCAGTTCTTCGGTGCTTGGTTCCCTTTCGTGCTCTTGTTCAAAGGCTATGTAGGCTTTGTTGGCCTTGTTGTAAGTGCCAATCTTGTTTTGTGGCAAACGTACCAAGCGCCCCTGTTCGGCCAATGCCTGCAATATGGATTGGCGAATCCACCATACGGCGTAGGAGATGAATTTGAAACCCTTGGTTTCGTCGAAACGTTGCGCCGCTTTTATCAAGCCCAGATTGCCCTCGTTGATAAGGTCGCTGAGCGACAAGCCTTGGTGCTGGTACTGTTTGGCCACGGACACCACGAAACGCAGGTTCGCCTTGACCAATTTCTCCAAGGCGCGTTGGTCGCCCACATGGATACGCTGCGCCAAGGTAGTTTCTTCCTCAGGGGTAATCATGGAAATACGGCTTATTTCCTGAAGATATTTCTCTACAGCTTGCGAATCGCGATTCGTAATCTGAGTAGCAATCTTTAGCTGCCTCATAATAACTTACTTTTATTTATTATAAATAATATTTTCGTTTTGCGGAAAAGTGCCGCAAGGTACGCTCTTTTTGCGAAAAAGACGAATTAATAACGATTAAGAGTTGGCATTTAGTTCGTGCAATTGTGTTAAATAAATCCTTTTCGTGCTTTGCCAAACAATTTTGCCGCTTCCTGTTTTTCACGAATTTATATGCGACAAATTTTGCTCCAAGATACAAACGGAAATCCTGTATGCAAATAGATTTTACCAACACTTGTTGATAACTGCCCACAGTCCTTGGCTATCTGTATTTTGTGGCAGCGAAGCCCATACCGAGACAGCGTAAATCGTTTGCGTGTTGAAAATGTCAGTAGTCACTCATTCGTTTTCGCACAATATAATATGAATGTGCCAAAATGTTACCTTTGCACCCATATTTTTTTTCACACCAACATTCTTATGGCGCAAGACTTATATCAACACCCCGATTATTACCTCATGGACGAACTGCTTACCGACGAACAAAAACTGATAAGGGATTCGGTAAGGGCATTTGTCAAAAAAGACATCTCACCCATCATAGAAAGTTATGCGCAACAAGCCAAATTCCCTGCGCAAATAATCGGGGGCTTGGGCGAACATGGTTGCTTCGGCCCCTTCGTGCCGCAACAATACGGCGGCGCGGGTTTGGACTATATTTCCTACGGCATCATGATGCAGGAATTGGAACGCGGCGACAGCGGCGTGCGTTCCACCGCTTCGGTGCAGGGTTCGTTGGTGATGTACCCCATATACACTTACGGCAGCGAAGAGCAGAAAATGAAATACCTGCCCAAATTGGCCACGGGCGAAATGATGGGTTGCTTTGGCCTGACGGAACCCAACTTCGGCTCCAACCCGGCCGGTATGCTCAGCCATTTTGCCGACGCGGGCGACCATGTAATATTGAACGGTTCAAAGATGTGGATTTCCAACGCACCATTTGCCGACATAGCCGTGGTATGGGCTCGCAACCCCGAAGGCCGCATACAGGGCTTGATTGTGGAGCGCGGCATGGAAGGCTTCGCCACGCCCGAAACCCACGGCAAGTGGAGCTTGCGTGCATCGGCCACCGGCGAATTGGTGTTCGACAACGTAAAGGTGCCCAAAGAAAACATATTGCCCAATGTCGTGGGCTTAAAAGGCCCGCTTGGCTGCCTGAGCAGCGCCCGTTTCGGCATAGCCTGGGGGGCGTTGGGCAGTGCCATGGATTGCTACGATACGGCCTTGCGCTATGCCAAGGAAAGGATACAATTCGACAAACCCATTGGCGCATTTCAGTTGACGCAAAAGAAGCTGGCCGAGATGATAACGGAGATAACTAAAGGGCAATTGATGGTGTGGCGATTGGGCGTATTGCGCAACGAGGGCAGGGCCACGCCCGAGCAAATATCCATGGCCAAAAGGAACAGTTGCCAAACGGCCATCACCATAGCCCGCGAAGCGAGGCAAATATTGGGCGGCATGGGCATAACCGGCGAGTACAGCATCATGCGCCACATGATGAATCTGGAGTCCGTAATAACCTACGAGGGCACGCACGATATTCATTTGCTGATAACCGGGCAGGATGTTACCGGCTTCAATGCGTTTAAATAGCTGGATGTTGGACACAAGACATACGACATAAGACACAAGGTTTGAGGTATAATTATAGTCAATAATCGCACAAAAATGCCGTATGGACTACCTAAAGACCCATACGGCATTTTTTGTTGCACCATTCATTTTTGCCCGAAAAGATTGAAGCCTATTCGGGATGTAGGACAACCACCGCCCCGGGTTGCTTGGCCGCCCAAGACCGGGTTTCGGCGAGCAATCTTTTAAGCAGGAAATAAAATATCAAGCCATCGTCCAGCCAGCCTACCACGGGTATGAAATCGGGGACGAAGTCTATGGGCGACACGAGGTACAGTATTCCGGCGACGAGTGCCAGCATGGTCAATAGGTCCAGCCTGTGTTTGCCGGTGAAAACCGCTTTTGCCATTTCGCTAAAATGGCCGCGGTGATACCACAAGCCTTTCAGCACACTTCTGTTCTTTGCGGTATTCATAGCTTTGAATTTGCGCATTGTTTTTGTTTTTCGTTTCAGATATTGAAATTAAGGGATAGTTTAATGCCGCAAGTGTAGGGAAATGTTAATTTGAAGTGCGTGGGCAAGGGTGGCCGATGAACAAAGTTGTTCGATATGCGGCATGGAGCCTGTATGCCCTTGGTGTTCGTGGAAAGTTTGTTTTTATTTTGAACCTTTGGACGTTCATTTGCCGTACCTTTGCCGCCGCCGATAGGCTTCGTAGTACAATGGATAGTATAAGAGTTTCCGAAGCTCCAGATACAGGTTCGATTCCTGTCGAAGCCACGATGTGTGCCCAACTTATTGTTGAAAGGTTGCCTGCAAAAGGCCACCTTTTTTGTTGTGAATGTTTGATGCGTAATGCCGTTTCTTTGTTCGGCGGCAGTTTATTCGTGTTTTTTGCGGGATTTTTTATTGGATGCCGTCAATAATTTTTACCTATGGTGCAGGAACAACAGCATTGAACTGGTTTGCTGACATTTATCTTGAAAAGCATACGCCAAAAAGGCGTAATTTGCCATTTGTAAATGACAAATTGGCACACTTGTTCACTTGGTACAGGCTTTGTTCCTATCATTCCAGATTTGCAAATCGAAATTTCAACTAATAAACAATAAAATCTGAACTGAAAATGGTAAAGACAACCCAATTGGCTCCCCGCACTTTAGGCGGTTTGTTCGACGAATTATTCAACGGCAATGCTCCCCGTTTTTTCAGGGACGATGCCGCTGCAGACGATTGGCGCAGCAATAGCTGGAACGTGCCGGTAAACATCAAGGAAAACGAAAACGGCTATACCTTGCAGGCCGTGGTGCCCGGCGTGAACAAAGAAGACCTGAAACTCCAGGTCAACGACAAGACGCTAATCATTGGCTTTGAGCACCAAAACGAAACCGAGCAGAAAGAAGAAGGCAAATGGTTGCGCAAGGAGTACAGCCTCCGTTCTTTCAAACGCAGCTTTACCTTGGGCGACCAGATTGACGCGGAAAAAATTTCGGCCAACTTCAACAACGGCATTTTGGTGCTGAACCTGCCCAAAAAAGAGGCGGCGCTTGCCACCAACAAAACAATCGAAATCCAATAATCGGGCAAAGCGTAACCGGCTCTCCTGAAAAGCATACTTCCTTGCGGGGTATGCTTTTTTACTGACGGGGGCGCAGCCCCCGCCAGTAGTGTTTTATATCACCTTGTCGCCCCTGATGATGCGGAGCAGCACGGCTATGATGGCTATCACCAACAAGATGTGGATAAGCCCGCCGCCTACATTGAATACGAAAAAGCCGAGTGCCCAACCTACGACCAAGATGACGGCAATCAAATACAATAATCCAGACATGATGCTTTGTTTTTAGTTTCTGCGATGATTAACATCAATGATTGAAAATAGTTGTGCCTAACTGCCAAATATCCGTGCCATGGGCATTATTCTTTAATGTTCAATTGCTCGCCCGCAAACTCGAAGTCCCGCGGATAATCGTTGTAGCTCCATTTGCCTTTGACGGTGCCGGCCTTTATCAGCATGAGGCCGGGGTTGCTGCGCATGGCCGTTTTGCATACCGTGCCGTCTATGGCGAAGTAATAGATGTTCAATTTGTTGTCGGCTATGAATTTTTTCACTTCTTTTTCGGCACTGGCCGAGACCAAGTAGAAGCCTACGTTGTTTTTTTCGCATTTGGCAAACAGGTTGCGCAGGCGGTCAAGGTTGCGCGTAGAGGCTTTGCCCACGTCTTTCACAAAGAAAATAAAGTTGTAGCCCGGCTCTTTCAGCAACGGTTCGGTATAGTCTTCGCCCTCGTAGGTAGCCACGTTAAATTCTTTTATTGCCGGTGTGTTGTTGCCTTTTTTTATCAATTTTTCCTTGGGGTCGCCCTCTATTTTCCAGGTAAGCGAATCTTGCCAAATGTTGGAATTGGCGTACTCGTCCATGCCCATTTCTTTTGTGGTGCCGGTTTTCAGGTTTTTGAGGGTATAGGTATATTCGTATTGGTCGGGTACCGAATTGGGCGGCGGCTGCATTTTGGCCCATATATTGTTGCCAACTTTGAAGGGCAAGCAATCTACGAATGGCAAATGTCCCAAGGCATACCATTGTACCGATACGGAAGCCAACAGGCCGATGACCATTGCCGATGTGTTCACCAATTTCGGGAAAAGCGGCAGTATCTTCTTTCGGCCAATGACCAATAGTATGACCATGGCCAACAATATCAAGTCTTTGGTGAACGACTGCATGGCCGTAAGCGGGATACAGTCGCCGAAGCAGCCGCACTTCAGCTCGCGGTTGTTTACATGTTCGTACCATATAGCGTAGCCGGTAAGGAAGGTAAAAAACAACATGAGCAGCAACAGCAGGAAGGCAAATTGCTTGAAAGCGTAACCCAGCAACACCGCCACGCCGGCCACTATTTCAAAAACAATCATGGCTATGGACAAGGCCAAGGAACAAGGCGCCAGCCATGCCATGCCCCATAGCTCAAAAAATTCTTCCATTTTATAAGCCAGCCCCGAAGGGTCGTTGGCTTTTATGAGGCCGGAAAAAATAAACAATACACCTACGATGATGCGTATGGTTTGCAGCGAATAAAAAACGGCGCCGCGTTTGTTGGTTGCAGCTTGGTTGGGGGAAGCATGATTGTCTAATGGTGTCATTGCTGATGAATAATGTTTGATGCGGCGTAAAAATACGCAATCGCTTATAAAGAGGAAGCAAAGAAGATGTTAGCTTTTTTTCTGCGACAGGGATTTTGCCCCATGACGCACCTTAAACTGTTGGCGCAGGGGCGCACAAAGAGTGTCCGGAAATATTGGAATACCTACCCTTGCGTTCAAGTGAATGTCGATAATTTGCGTAATCTTGCGCCAAAGGCCATGCCGTATCGTTAAAAAGAGCCGAAAATCCATGCAAGCAACGCTATTTCCCATATCGCCTATCAAGCGGTTGATAAGTTATTTGGTGCCGGTAACCATCATGCGCAAAAAGGGCACCTGCCATCCCTATTTGGAATTTATCTATTACCGCGGGCAATGGCAATTGGCTACCGAAGATGCCCTGTATTCCGATGGCTACCGGTATGCACCTTTCCGCCTGGCTTTTAAAAAAATACCCAAACAAAGGTTGGCCGCCTTAAATTCTTGCTTGGTATTGGGTGCCGGGCTGGGCAGCATAGTGCAGATATTAAGCCATAAATACAAGACCAAGGCCCGCTTCGACTTGGTGGAAAAAGACGACAAGGTATTGGGCTGGGCAATGGAGCTTCTTGCGCATGGCATGGCAAACGAGGTGCGGCCTTTTTGTGCGGATGCCCACGAATTTGTGCAGGAAAGCGGTGGCCGTAAGTACGAATTGATATGTATCGACATATTCATCGGTCGCGAGGTGCCTGCTATTTTTACGGAAACGGCTTTTTTGCGGCAAACCGGCGACATGCTGCACCCCGGCGGCTATTGGATAATGAACTATATAGAAAACGATGCCAGGGAAGCCGAAAAGTTCCTTGCCGCGGCGCGGCAAGTTTTTCCCACGGTTTCGGTTTTGACCAAGGAGCGAAATAAAATACTCATTGCCCGGGTTTGATATCATCCAATGGGAGGGAAGCCGGTCCTGCTTATCGAACGGCCAATAGCTGCATGATGAACAATTTCAAGGTGGGCCTTTTTGACTTAAATGTGGCATGAGGCAGCCTTCTTGGGTAGCTTTTTTGTTGCAATCTGGAGTAATGGGCAAAAAAGTTGATAATTTTTAGACGATAGCTCCAAGTGGACAAAAAAGTTGATGA
>JASGFI010000040.1:0-21333 GCA_047605615.1 Edaphocola sp.
AAATGAAGGAATAAACCGTCGGTGTTTACGATGTTTGTCGTTTAGCCAAAGCGGGACGTATCGGCCAAGGGCGATATGCCCGGTTTTTTATTGTGGGTTATTCGTCAAATATAGGGTCACGTTTATTCATCTCCTTTCCCTGCCTTTTCTTGCTATCTTTTCCATACGTTCCTAAAGCCCGGTTTGTGGCGGTATAGCAGGTCGTACCCGTTGGGCGATTTGGCCACGAAAGAATAGTCCCGTGCCAGTTGGGCCAATACATCTTGCACATGCGGCTTTTCATGGTCGCCTTGCCGCAACCCCGAAAGGATGACGTAATCAATCTGTATGCCGGTATTGTTTTTGTATTGTTCCAATGCCACATGGGGTTCTACGCCTTCAAAGGCAGCTCCGTCCTTGGCCGACTGTACGTAAAAGTTTTTTTCAAAAATGGAACGAAAGGGGAAGTAATCGAAATTAAGCTCGTAATTGTCGGCCAGGGCCAAGGGCTTGAACACGCCAAGGTAGCCATCGGTGTGCGTATTAATCCACTCGGCATCAATCATTTTTTGCCCGTGTACGCTATGCGGTTCCATATCGTAAACAATCGTCATCACCGTGGAGCGTTTTTCGATAAAAGGAAGCAGGCTAAGCAACTCTTTCGCCACTTCGCCATTGCTCTTCATTATCGGCAGCCTGATGCAGAGCAGGGCTATGGTACATATACCGGCCACCGTGGCCACTATGGCTTTCACCGCTGCATGGGCCTCCATCGTGGCCGCCAAAAAAAGTATGGCCATTACGGGGATGATTACCAGCCTGCGCGGCAAGTCCAACCCGCCCATGATACCCGAAGGTGGCCACAATATGGACATCAAGGCCAACATCCAAAAAAGGAACAGCCCATCAAATTTTTGCCATTTCCTGTTCCATATTTTTTGCACTGCCCACACAAGCCACAATAAAATGCACAAGGCCCCGGTTGCTATGGCCCAAGTACTTTCGGATGAATGAAAATCTACCAAAGGCGGCAGTTTCAACAAATTGCCCCATACCTCCGCATCGTAGTTTATAGGCTCGCTGCCCCATTCCCGCCCGAAAAAGAACCAGCAAAACAGGAGCAACGTAGGCAATAAAGCCAACAGCAGAATGAGACTTTTTTTCAGCAGATAATTGGTAGCATGGCGAACGTCAACTTCTATTGTCAGGTAAAACCATTGCCCCAACAAAATGCAACCCATCATCAATACGGCATACAAATAGCCAAGCGGATGGGCCAGGTACAATAAAAAGCCGGGCAACAAAACCGAAAGCACGCTCTTGTACCATGCCGCGTCTGCATATTTCAGCCAACAGCCAACCGTGACAAACCATAGGGCTATGCTCCATGAGTTGTTGAGGAAACCTTTGAAAACAAGGTGGTGCCAAATGAAAACAGTGCCTATCAAGGAAAGGTAAAGTGCCCGCGGATTTATTTGCTTTATCAAAAACCTGAACCCGAACGCAAAGCACGAAACATATAGGGCGAAAAATATTTTTTCGGCCAAAGCCGGGGCAAAGAAATACAATAAGGGTACTTGTATCAGGTTGGTAATCCAATTGGGAGCCAACCTGAAATTGGGTACCATGAAAACACTATACATGTCCCTGTCCGCATGCCGCCACCAGTCGAGCAGTATCTTGGAATTGTAGAAATGGCAGGGGCCGTCGCCCGTTACCACCCACGTTACCGAAAATACAGGCAATAGACTGGCCGCCACAAACAATAGGAAAAGCCCTTTGGAGTTGGCAATGGCAGCCACAGATGTTGCGATACGTTTGTTGTTCATTCGGCAAAAAAACGAAAAGATATTCAATAGGAAGAAGCAGGGCTAATTCGGTCTTTGGCGATTCCTGCAACATGGTAGCCGTAGTTTCATTTTGTCAAATGGGCGTTGGATATGTTGCAGCTGTTTTGGTTGTGAAAACGCCGACCGTGTTTGTGGTCGGCGTTTTTGGGTTTATCTGTCATTGCAGGTACACTACCTTAAATACCCATTTTTTATTGCCAATCGTCACTTTCAATAAATACAATCCCTTGGTTATGGCAAAGCTGTTTATGTCCAAGGTGGCCGTACCTTGGTAGGGAGTAGTTTCTATTCGCCCGGAGCGTATATGTTGTCCGCTAATGGTATATAGCGTCCATTGAATAGCTTCGTCATTTCCCTTGAACCAACTTAGGTTAAGCAAGCCGTTTTGTACCGGATTGGGGTATATGTTTATGGACGGTTCTTGGCCGTTCCAATCCAATGTCCGCAATACACTCAGGCCGTCGTTGCCATTGTTCAGGTAGTAGTGTACCCTATAATGTACTAATGATGAGCTTAAAGACGGTGTGTCCACATAGGTGTAGGCCAACCAGTTTTGTTGATTGCCGCTAATAGTGGCTACGGTGCTAAATACCATGTCTTCCGAGGCACGTTCCAATTGGTAGTAGCTTATGGCAGTGTCGAATGCAGCTTGCCATTCAAGCAAGGCGTAACGGTTGCCCAAGTGGCTGGCATTGAAGCTAAACAATGGTTGGTTTACCGGTTGGTCGGCGGTGGGGCCGCCATTGTTGAACCAGTATTCTCCATAGCCGGGAAGGGTTACATCGGTATAGTAGCCCACATCGTAAGGTGTCCATACCAAATTTTCTTTGGTAATAAACTGATAGTTGCCATTAGTGTTGTCCGCCAAGGTGTTGTTCTCTTTTTGTGCATCGTCATCTTTGTAAATCGTTACCCCCAATTGTTGTACCTCTTTTGTCGGATAACAGCTCGGGCAGGTTTCATCGTAGCGCAGCGTTGCCATAGCCGATTCGGGAACGTAGAACCTAAATGGCACGCCCGATGTCAAAGCATTGCCCGATTGCACTACAAAATTTCTCGGTAGGTAGTATTGCGTGCTGTCGTTGTTGACAAACGTGGTGTGGCCATAATCCTGAACGCTTACGTTGCCCAGCCCATTGTTTCCCTCAAGCACAGAAAGTGCAATGTTGCTGTCGCTTATATAATTTACTTGGGTATTGGCCGATACGTTTTGTGTAATGGTTGCCGCAAATTGATTGCCGATGAAAATAGGGTTTACCAAATCGTACACATGTATGTCATCAATGGCTATGCCTTCGTATTCGGCTCCCTGGTCGGATTGCAGCACAATGCGGAAAGAGAAAGTGCTACCCGTTTTGGGAATGGGGATAGTAACCGCCTGCCACCATGTTTTGTCTTCGCCGGTCCAAGCCTGGGCCGAAACATTGTTGTACCAATTGGTGCCATCGCCCGATGAACCTAATTTCTGCCAATTGTGGCCATCGTTGGTATATTCTACAAAGGCTATGTCGAATATGGAACTGCCGGGTTCTTCTATGGAGCTGGCCATGTGGAAACTCAACACAGGGTTGTTCAATTGGCTAACGTTGAAGCATGGGCTATACAGGTACGATACTTCATACGGATTATAGTTGCCGCTGAGGTTCGTTTTCCATACATGGCTGCCACTGGCGGCATGGTCAATGTTGGGCGAGGCAGGTGTACCGTAAGCCCAACTGGTGTTTTTGCCGCCGGTATAGAAATCTCCGTCATTTTCTTCAAATCGTTGCAGGTAAGGGAAACTGCCAATCACGGGCTGGTTGCGAACTGCCATATTGAGTAGGCTGTCGTTTACCCTGTATGTGTCGGTAGCCAAATAGACCCAGGCCGAAAGGGTATGGTCTAATCCGTTGCTGAAGTCCAGAGTTTGGTTAAAGGTGTATTGTATCGTGTCTTTTCCGGCTATGCTGTCTATCAGCCCGCTTATTACAGTGCCATTGTCTAATTGGCAATAGGTTTCAACATTGTAAATAGTGTTGTTTACGCCGTTGGCTACGCTAATGCGTATGGGTACTGCATTGCTCAACCCGCAGTTGTAATGGTATATGGAATCTATGTTGACCAACATGGCATCGTTCGTTACTCTGTAAATCTTGAAATTATCAAGGATAAGGCCATTGCCGAAATAGGTTGCTTCTATCCTGCTGGTATCGTATTGGGTAAACCGTATCTGCGTGGATGTGGAAAAATCTTGGTTGTTGTTCCTTAATAAATCCGAAATAGATACAGAGCCGGAGTGGTATAGGATACCTAAGTTACTTGTGTCAATCTGATAGGTTGATAACTGTATCCAATCATCGGTATCCTTGCCCCTTATCCATACGGCATTGCCTGTATCGAATTTTGGTACGCCTACCATGACATAGTCAAACTCGCAACGTATTTCATCGCTGGTGCCTGCATAGGCGGCCAGGTTAAAGGTACCTGTGAAGGTATTGTAGCTGCTGCTGTCTATATAGTTTTCTTCGTTTCCGTTATTGTCCAAGCATATAGATTTTTGTCCCTGAATCGTGAGTGCGGTATTTAGATAATCGCTAATTCTCCCCCTGGTTCTGGAGCAGCTAAAATCCCAGCGATCCAAACCCGGCAGCCCCGTTACCGATTTGCCTATTATAGACCCGGCGGTACTTGTTTCAAAAGTGTCCACCAAGTCGCTTGTTAGGTTTATGGGGTCGTTGCTAAGTTGGTGCACGGTGGTTGTAAAGGTGTCATTGGTGTTGATGGGGTCATTGACAGATAGGTTGGTGACAGCTACTGTGATTTCATAAGCACCTATGCTTGCTAAATTAAGATTAGCGACAGTTAACTGTGTACTGGCAGCCGCCCCAATGCTGTTGGTATAAACAATAGATTGCCATGTGCCGCTGTTTATTTTGTAGGATATGCGGTATTGACTGGCCGCTTGGTTGTCTTGGTTGCCTATGCTAATGGTCAAAGGTGTGCTGGCGGTTAGGCTTGTGGAGGTTAGTTCTCTGCCCGATTGCGGCGACAGCATGGAGGCCAACCTAAGGTCGCCGTGGCTGGCAGTGCCGCTGCAATCGCCATCGTTGGGTGTTCTGCTCAGGGCTATGCTGCGCATGCCCGATGCGTTGCCTATTACAGGTGCTACGGCTACCCAATAGCTACTGTCGGTATGCAAGCCGGTGTAGGTATAGCTTAGGTCATTGGTACTGTCAACCAATTGCATGGAAGGTCCGGCTTTTTTATACAGCCCATACTTGCTTGCTCCGGTTACGGCGCTCCACTCCATTTTAATGGAACCGGGGCATTGGCTCGTTGAAAGTACGCTGGTAGGGCGACCTAACAATGTAAACGCCCCGCTCTGCGCCGACATTGAGGTGTTGTTTCGTGCCACCCTTATCTTTACCTGTGCGCTTGCTATGGTGCTTGGCGGTGTCCACACATAGGCGCGGACGGTATCTGCTATGTTGCTGCTTATGGTAGTCCAAGTGCTGCCGTTATCCGTAGAATATTGAAGGGTAAATGTGTTGCTGTTTGCAGTAGCGTCCCAATAGATGTAGATGTCGTTGCCAGAGGGCAGTGCTTCTCCGCCAAAAGGGTATTTCATCCTTACGCCTTCGGGTATCAGGCTGTAGCTTATGGTGTAGGCTTGGCTGGTTTGTGGTACGTTGTAGCCATTTACTTTTATGGTGTAGGTGCCCGCGGTAGGGTTGTCGATAGTAACCTGTTCTACGTTGTTGAGGTGGTCCGTAGTAGCGGTTGCGGCATTGGCTACCTGATTGGTTGCGGGGTTGGGTACCAAGGGTAGCAGGGTAGTGTTGCTTGTGTTCACAACAGTTAAGTCCAAATCGTTTATTAACTGGGTAGTGCTTGAAGGGCTGGCGGCATCATCGTTCCAGTAGAGCATTATTTTGGCTACGGAGGTATTGGCAGGTACGGTTATGGTATAGGTTTGAGTTTGCCCGGTGCTTATGGTGTTGGAAAAAAGTCTGTTGCTGTCCAGCATTGTCAGCGAATTGACAAGGTTCATGATGCCGAAGCCATATATATAATCGGGGCCGGGTTGGCCGTCGTCGTCGGCGCCATTCATCAGTATGTTTTTTATCAGCGCGCCCGTAGGGTTTTGCCCGCTGTGCAATTGCCTGTACCGTTGATAGAGCAAGGCCGCACCACCCGCTACGTTGGGGCAAGACAAGCTGGTACCCGAAGCCTGTGCGTATCCCTGATAGTTGGACGAGCTGGTTACATCCCTGCCCACACCGGTAATTTCGGGTTTCAGCCTGCCGTCTTTAGTGGGGCCTTTTGAAGAAAAGTTGGCCTCCGTTATGCCCGGTACTTTTACCGCCGCGCCTACCGTCAACACGTTTTTTGCGGTTTGGTACGCCCCCAGCACCGTTGCATAGCCGCTTGGGAAAGGGCTGCAAGTATTGCTGCCATCGTTGCCCGAAGCAAACACGGTAAGCAATTGGGGGTTGTCCATAAGTTGTTGGTCGCAATACTGGCTGTATAAGTCGTAGGTGCCGGCATAAGAACAATTGCCTACTACGTTTCCATAAGAATTATTGCTCAGCATCATGTCGAAGTCTTGGTGGTAGGTGTCGCCGTTCGATAATATTTGGCTAAAATAATCTTCTACCAAGTGTACCTCCGTGGCCGCGCCTGCGTAGCTTTGGTCTTTATTGCCGTTGCCCCCCACAATGCCGCTGGTAAGGTTGCTATGAAAGTTGTCGGCAATGGGGTTGAAGCTCGTTATCCTGTCTATCATGTCCACGTGGTCGGGGTCGCCGCTGTCGCCCACGCCTACCGTTACCCCGATACCGGTCAAGCCATAGCCGCCCAATGAAATAGGTGCCTTTGCGGGTTCTATGTCCGTGCGGCCTATGGTTGGGGTATTCAAGGGCTGTGCTTCCATGTAAGGGCCAATGAAGCGGACGCTACCCGCATTTGCCAATTTTTGTATGGCCAATCCGTTGGCTTTCGTGCGCCACAAGTCGCGCTTGGCCCAGCGTTGTTCCACGGCTAAGGCCAACCCTTGTGTGGCCAGTATGGCCGCCACTTCGGTTTTGCCCAGTCCTTTTTCCACGCATACCAATATGTCGTTGTTTTTTGCAAGGTCTATTGCCGTGCTTATTTTATTGGCTGCGCTTACGGTGTCCCAGTATTGTATGCCGTAGTCACGCAGTACATCGGCGTTGAAACCCCGGGTTATCACGGCTGTATGTAAGTAACCACTGATATGGTCTTGGAGGTGTATGCCGTTTTTTGCCAATTCGGCTTCGGGTGGCAGTTTTCCTCCTTGCAGCATTACCAACATTTTGCCCTCCTTGCGGGCGGCCAACACGTTGGGCAGGTTGGCTATTTTGTTGGCTGTAAAATTGATGGAATGCTTGCTGCCACTGGGTTTTTCCTGCGCAAAGAGCGAAGGAAAGGTAGTGGCAAGTAGTAAGATTAAAGGACAAATTTTGCGCATATAAGTAGCATGTTTTTTTTTAATACTCTAATGGTATTGGTTGGTGTTTTTGTAATATAAGATGATGCCCCAACCTTATGTAGGCTGCGTGTTGTCTTGCTTAAAGTCAAGAGGTTGGAATGCCATGTTTTTAGAAAAATTAAATACTTTGTTTGAAATTTAGAAAATTAAACTATCTTGCCGCCGATTAAAAGTAACCGATTACTAACTTCAATTGAAAATACTTTTTGTTATGCTATTTCAACGCACTTACCAAGTAAACACAGCATTGTCCGTAAGCGATATAAAGCGCAAACTGGTAGGCCGACACCTGCAAGTTCACGAATTAGACTTTGAAGTTACGGAAAAAGAAGATATGCTGAAAATAATACCTCATGCCGAAGAAGAAGGCGGCCTGAAAACCTTGCCCATCACGCATGTGGAAATGGTGGGAAACGGAGTCCACGCCACGAAAATCAAAATGGTGTCCAAGCCGAGGAAGATAGATATTGGCGGCCCGTATATCATCGTAATCTTCTGTTTGTTCTGCATACTGGGTGCCAGCGGGTTTTATGTTTTTAATCCCAAGGAAAGTTTTTGGCCACCGCTAACCATGATAGGCGTAGGCATGCTTGTCTTCATCATCTTCTGGTTCAGGATGGAAACCGGTTATTTCGATTATACCAGGAAGATTAGGGATTTCGTGAAGCAACACGTAAATTAAAACTTTGTACTACCGTTTGTTTTTTTGTTTATTTAAAAAGAAAGAGGGGGTTGGCTCGGCCAATCTCTTCTTTTATTTCGGTAAAAGAACGGAAACGGTGTGTGGGCTTTGTTTGTAGTTGCATAACAAAGAGCCAAGGAAGCAAGCCCGGCAAAAACAATGCTATGGCTTGGTGGTCGGGGGCAACGGCCAATTTCACTTATTTTTCAGCCTCTTTTTCGGCCTTTTTTTCTTTGCGCGGCCAATTAATTTTTTCGTACTCAGTATCGCCACGTCAACGACTGCCACCTTTAGCGCAGATAGCCCGGCGAAACGTAATAATTTCGTCCAATTGCTTTTTTTGCCGGATTTGCGGGTAGCTGCCGAAGGGCTTATGTATCTTTCTTTTATGCCCAACAAGGAGCGTACTCTTTGGGGGTTGGCGGTGGGCGTGTTTTTTACATTGTTGGCAGCGGTGCGTTTGTTTAGTTTGCCGCGTACCCAGCCACTTAGGAAACTAACGGCTATCTGTTGCGGGTCTATTGCCGATGCCCAGTCGTCCTCTATGTTGCGTATCTTGCGGCGTATCCGTTCTTGTTCGCGATCCAGTTGCTCCAAGCTGGATACTTGTTTGCGTTGGTATATTTTGTTCATCGTGTAAAAGCGTTAAGCTACCTCCATGGCGGCCTGTGTTGAACGAAAAGCGTCATGGTTAATCTCCGTCTATGTCATCCTTTTCGTTGGCTTTGGGTTTGGTCAACAGCCAAGCCAACTTGCCCGCAAAAAAACGTATGATGGCTTTGTTGGCCACGAACACCACGCCGAACAGGATAAGCACTACGCCCGCGGTGCAGAGATAGCCGAGCGCGTAGCTGTTGAACATGACATTGAACATTTCCGCCAGCGCCAGGAACAAGAACATGATAAGCAGGAAGGCAAAAAATATTGCTATGATCAAAAAGACAAAGTAACCCATAACGGTTACTATTCTTTCTATAACCTCTAACCGAACCTGTTCGAAGCGGAGGCTCAAATAATGGGTTACTTTGTCTTTTATGGATTGGACTGGTCCTCTCAACGTCTTAGTTTTATTTGGGTGGTCTTATTCTTGTTCCAAAATCCGGTTTAGGCGTTGTAGATTTCCTCTTCGATGTCGGTAGCCTTCTTGCTTAGCCTCGCTTTCAGGTTGTCTATGCTTTCTTTCAGCTTGTCTATCTGTTCGGCCCTCTTGTCCTTGTCCGTAGCCAATAAATAACCAGCCGCTGCGCCTACTGCCGCGCCAATCAACAATGTTGCTACTGCTTTACCTGCACTGTTTGCCATAACTAATTGAGTTTTAATTGTGAAAATGTTTGTTACGTATTTTTACAAATCTACAATCTTCTGTTTGTTTTGTTCATCTTTTGTCGCAATTAATAAAAAATTAAGTATTCGGCGGCAAAAACACACGTGCCGCGCTGCCTGTTTCCATTCATGTCCCAAGTGCTTCGCCGCCAATCGTTAACTTTGTGCGTGAACCAGCCTAAGTAGTGGTTTTTTTGTAAAAGAAATAGTTTCAAAGCCGTGCCCGATATTATACAGTTGTTACCCGACCACCTTGCCAACCAAATAGCCGCCGGTGAAGTAATCCAACGGCCCGCCGCCGCCGTAAAAGAACTTTTGGAAAACGCCATAGATGCCGGTGCCACCGCCATTCAGTTGATATTGAAAGATGCCGGAAAAGAATTGATTCAAGTAGTGGACAATGGCAAGGGCATGAGCGCCATGGATGCGCGCATGGCCTTTGAACGTCATGCCACCTCCAAAATCAAAAAAATAGACGACCTTTTTGCCATTAAAACAATGGGCTTCAGGGGCGAGGCATTGGCCTCCATAGCTGCGGTGGCGCAAGTAGAGCTAAAGTCGAAGCAAGCCGACGACGATGCGGGTACTTTGCTCCACATAGAAGCCAACGAGGTTACGAGGCAAGAGCCTGTAGCCGTAGCCAACGGTACCAGCATAGCGGTCAAAAACCTGTTTTACAATGTACCCGCGAGGCGAAAATTCCTGAAATCCAACACTTCGGAATACAAGCACATAATAGATGAATTTACGCGCGTGGCCATGGCTTATCCTGCCATTTCGTTTAAGTTGTTTCACAACAATACCGAACAGTTTCACCTAAATTCCGGTACGCCCAAAAACAGGGTAGTGGAGCTGTTGGGCCACAAGGTGGAAAAAAATTTGGTGCCCCTGGAAGAAGATACGGATTTGCTGAACATTCGCGGGTTCATAGGCAAGCCCGAAGCCGCCACCAAAACACGCGGCAACCAGTTTTTTTTCATCAATGGCAGGTTCATACGCAATGCGTACCTGCACCACGCAGTGGTTACGGCTTTCGGGGGCTTGATAGAAAAAGACGCCTTCCCCTTCTATGTTTTGTTCCTGGAAATAGACCCGCACAGGGTGGACATAAACGTGCATCCCACCAAACAAGAAGTGAAGTTTGAGGACGATAGGATGATGTATGCGTTTTTGCAAGCTGCCGTAAAACACGCCTTGGCCCGGTTCAACATAGCCCCCTCCATCGATTTTACCTTGAACCCGCAAATACAAAACTTGGATGCCGTAAGGCTGCCCCAAACCGAAGCGCAAAAGTTGCGCACCGCCCAAAGCTATCTGTCGCAGTCTTTCAGCCAGGCGGGCAAAGCCCATTTTCTGGAAAAAAGCGACGACAGGAAGCAATGGAAATTGCAGCAGCAATATTTGATGCCCTCTTTTTCGCAAGCCTTGCCATCGGCCGGCAGCAGTTTCGAGGTATGCGCCGCAGAGGGCAACGACACCACACCGGTAGCTGTGGAGCATCAGGCAAAATTGCCCTTCAACGATGAAGATAAAGCCAACAATACCATGCTGCAATACAGGGGCTACCTCATCGGCACCATGAAATCGGGGCTACTGGTAGTACACCAAAAAAGGGCCATGGAGCGCATACTGTATGAGCGGTTGGCGACCCGCATAGCGCAATCGCAAAGGGTGACCCAACAATTACTTTTTCCGCATACGCTCGAATTTGCCCCTGCCGATGCTGCATTGTTTGAGGACTTACTCCCCATTTTGCAGCAATTGGGTTTCGACTTGCAGCATTTTGGCGGTACCACTTATTTGCTCAACGGCGTACCCCCCGACATAGAAACCGGCCACGAACAAATAATACTGGAACAACTTTTGGAACAAATGAAGCATGAGGCTTCTTCGCTGAAAGACAACAGGCAAGAATACCTGTTGCAAGCCATGGCCAAGCGTTTGGCGCAACCGCTCGCGCTCCATACCGAAGCCGCACGCACGCTCATAGACGAATTGTTTGCCTGCGCCTTGCCCCAATACAGCCCGGAGGGGCTAAAAGTATTTACCATGCTCCCCGTAGAAAGCTTGGATGCCCTGCTGGAATGATTTTCCGAAGACCCTTGTCGGGTTACTTAAATCGGCCACTGGGTAAGTCAACATTAACTTACCGGTAATTTTTTTGGGTAAAAGTTGTTTTATTTAATCAAAAACATAAATTTGCCCCGACTATTTCAGAGTTTCATTTTTTAAAACAAACAATCAAGTAAAAAATCAAAATTATGGCAGACGTAAAAACAGCCACAGCAGCAAAACCATCTGCATCATCCAATGCGGGTAAAACAAAAAATTCCAACGGTTTCTGGATAAACCTTGGCATAGTAGTAGTATGCGTAGTGGTTGGCCAACTAATCCGCGCTTTTGTATTGGGTGCGCCCTCAAACTTCAGCAAGCCCGCCGAACACGAAGGCCCGCTCAACTGGAAGGGCAACATGTACACCGGCGGCCCCATCGTGCCGTTCCTTATTGCCTTGTTCCTAATCATGCTGTCGTTCGTGGTGGAAAGGGGCATTGCGCTCATGAAAGCCAAAGGAAAAGTAAACGGCGGCGAATTTGTGCGTAAGGTTCAATACCACCTGGCCAACAAGAACATAGATGCCGCCATAGCCGAGTGCGACAAGCAAGCCGGTTCGGTGGGCAACGTAATGAAAGCCGGCTTGCACAAGTACAAAGAAATGGTGAACAACACCGAATTGACTACCGACCAAAAGGTACTCAGCATCCAAAATGAAATAGAAGAGGCTTCTGCCCTGGAAATGCCCATGTTGGAAAAAAACATGGTATTCCTTTCCACCATTACCTCTTCGGCCACTTTGTTGGGTCTGTTGGGTACGGTGGTAGGTATGATACGCGCCTTCTCCGCAATGTCCGAAGCCGGCGCCCCCGATGCAGGTGCTTTGGCGGCAGGTATCTCCGAAGCCTTGTACAATACCGCCTTGGGTATCGGCACTTCGTTCCTTGCCATGATACTGTACAACTTCTACAATACCCTTATCGATGGTATGCACTTCTCTATTGACGAAGCAGGATTTACCTTGACCCAAAGTTTTGCAGCCAACTACAAATAGTGGGCATAAAATTTTGTGGAAAATAATTTTTAGTTCGTCTTATATAAAATTGAAGCAGAATGCCTAAAATAAAAATGGCGCGTAAGAGTACGCATATAGACATGACGGCCATGTGCGATGTGGCGTTTCTATTGCTTACGTTCTTTATGCTAGCCACCAAGTTTAAGCCGCCGGAACCCGTGCAAGTGGCCACGCCGGCCTCTACGTCCACCAAGCAGATACCCGAGGGGTTCATGTTGATTACCTTGGACAAAGACGGCCGCATATTTTTTGCGGTTGACAACCTCAACGCAAAGCGCGCCATCATAAACCAAATCAATACCGACAAGGGTTTGAACCTTACCCAAGCCGAAATCAACAATTTCGTTACCGGTGCGGGCGTGGGCGTACCGTTCAGCCAGTTGAAGTCTTACCTCGATTTGCCGCCGGCCCAACAATCCGAATTTGACAAAAAAGCCCCCGGCATACCCGCCGACACCACGGGCGATTTCGAGAAAAACGAATTGGCCTATTGGGTGCAAACCACCAGGTACCATTTGGATAACGGCAAAGGCCGCATAGTAATCAAGGCCGATGCCGCATCTACCTATCCCAACATCAACAAGGTAATAGGTACCTTGGGCAAGATGAAGGTGTTCCGTTTTGCCTTCATTACCGACATGAAGGGCGTGCCCGCCGGTACGGCACTGGCCGCCGAGCGTGCATCCGGCAAAACCGAGGAATAAAAGTAGCGTACCGGCAAAAAGCCGGTTTTTATAACAAGAAAATAAAATAAACAACCATGGCAGAAATTGAGGTAAAAGGCGGGAAAAAAGGTGCCCCGCGAATAGACCTTACACCAATGGTGGATTTGGGCTTCCTGCTCATAACCTTCTTCATGTTCACCACCACCATGTCGAAGCCGAAGGCAATGGAAATCCAAATGCCTTTCAAGGATGAAAAGCTGGACGAGAAAAACCAAAGTAAAATAAAGACCGATCAGGCACTTACCGTGTTGTTGAGCAAAGACCACCGTGTTTATTATTACGGCGGCATAGGCGACGACCCGGCCAACCCGCCAAAAGTTGAGGTTACCTATTTCAAGGACAAGGACGGCCTGAGGCAAGTATTGATTGACAAAAAGAAAGCCGTCCAGGCATTGGTAAGCCAAGGTGTGCTTAAACCTACCGATAAATTGGTGGTACTCATAAAGCCCGACGACGACAGCACGACCGGCGATTTGATTAACGCACTTGACGAAATGACCATTAACGGTGTTCCTATTTATGCGGTTGTGGATATTACCCCGGTTGACAAAGATTTTATTCACGCAACCGAAGCGGCCAATCAGTAGGCGGCCAAGTTCATAATTTGTAAAAGAGAACAAAATGGATATCAACAAAATATTAAAGGCCGATTATCTCGACATCCTTTTTGAAGGACGCAACAAGAAATATGGTGCCTACGAATTGCGTAAAAAGTATTCTAAAAGAGCAGCTATCGCCGGGTTGATTTCCGTAGGCGTTGTGGGGGGCATTTTTGCCGCTACCATGATAAAGCCAAAAGAAAAAATAGAAGCGGTAGCCCCGGTGGACGTGAAGGACGTGCAACTGGCCGAACCACCACCAATGGATCCCAAGAAGCCACCGCCACCACCGCCAGTGGCTCCGCCGCCACCGGTAAAACCTACGGTAAAGTTTACCCCTCCCATCATCAAAAAGAACGAGGAGGTACACGAGGAAGAAATGATTAAAGAACCACCCAAGGACGAAAAGGTAGTGGTGGGTCCCGCCGATATCAAGGGATCGGGCGATCCGGATGCCATAGACCCGGGTCTTAGCAGCCAATCGGGTACGGGTAAAGGCGGCCCCGTGGAAGAAGCCGGGCCGCCGGTGGATAAAATCTTTACTTCGGTAGAGCAAATGCCCACGCCCCCGTTTGACGTTAATCAGTACCTGGCGAAGAATATCCGCTACCCGGCTGCCGCAAGGGAAGACAATATCCAGGGTAGGGTAGTGCTTCAGTTCGTGGTGGACAAAGACGGCTCCGTAACCGATATCGTCATCAAAAAAGACATAGGCGGCGGTTGCGGCAAGGAAGCCGAGCGCGTGGTACGCAGCATGCCCAAATGGAAGCCCGGCAAACAAAACGGCCAGCCCGTAAAGGTTTATTTCACCTTGCCGGTATCTTTCAAATTGGCAGAGTAATAGCTGAAATCGTTTTACGATAAGCAACAAACCGACAGAATTTACGCTCTGTCGGTTTTTCTTTTGGCTTGCGCTGCCATTTAAGCTACATTTGCCGCCATTGAAACAAAAAATTAAAAAGATGAATAATTTGCCCAACAAGTTGAACAGATATTTTACGGCCTCCGCTTTTGGCTTGTGCTTGGCAGCCGCCGGTTGCGGTAATGGTGGCAACACGCCCCCTACGGCTTCCGGCCAAAAAGCGACTACGCCCGCCGGTCAAAATGAAGTTGCCGCAGGCGGCAGCAATGGCAAGATAGCCTATGTGGACATGGACACCCTGCAAGCCAAATATGAATACCTGAAAGCCAAGCGTGACGAACTCGAAAAGCGCACGGCCGCAATAGATGCCGAAATAGGTAAAATGGGGCAGACCCTGCAAACAAAATATGCCGCCTTTCAAAAGAAAGCACAGGCCGGTACCTTGAGCCAAGCGGAAGGCGAGGCAGGCCAACGCGAGCTGGCACAAATGCAAGAAAATATCGAGACACGCAGGCAAACATTGGGCAACCAATTGTTGAAAGACCAAGAGGCGTTCAACAAAGACCTGCAAGACCGTTTGGATGCTTTTTTGGAAAAATATAACGCAGACAAAAAGTATGACTACATTTTGTCGTATGCCAAGGGTGGCTCTATTTTATTTGCCAACAAAGCGTTGAACATTACCGAGGATGTGGTAAAAGGCATGAACGAAGCGGCCAATGGGGTTAAATAATCTTGTTATTGCACATTAAAAAAGCGACTGATGGGGGTAGTTATGGTCGGAAGAAAAAATCTTCCGACCATAACTACTGATGAGGTCGCTTTTTTATATGCAGCATAGCCTTTCCTAATGCCTGAAATGCCTCATGCCCGTTACCACCAATGCCATGCCGTTTTGCTGGCAATAGGCCACCGTATCTTTGTCGCGGATGGAACCGCCGGGCTGTATGACGGCGGCAATGCCCTCTTGGTGCGCCATTTTCACGCAGTCGTCGAAAGGAAAAAACGCATCGGAAGCCAATACGGCACCTTTCAAATCGAAGGAGAAGCTCTTGGCTTTTTCTATGGCATGGCGCAGCGCATCTACCCTGCTGGTTTGGCCGCAGCCCTTGCCCATCAATTGTTTGTTTTTCACCAAGGCAATGGCATTCGATTTTAGGTGCTTGCATACGATGTTGGCAAAAATTAAATCTTGTTTTTGCGCTTCGGTGCCGGCTTGCGCGCCTTCTTCTTTCCAATCCATAAAGTTGCCTTGGTCCGCATCTTGTGTCAACACGCCGTTCACCACGTTTTTAAACACGGTTTTTGCCGCCAAGGGTTGTTTTTGGGCCAACAGGATGCGGTTCTTTTTGGTTTGCAGTATTTCGAGCGCGTCGCTGTCGAAACCGGGTGCCGTCAATATTTCAAAAAACAGTTCGTTTATCTTTTCGGCAGTGGCCTTGTCAATGGTTTTATTGGTGGCCAACACGCCGCCAAAGGCGCTTTCGGGGTCGCCGGCCAAGGCTGCTGTCCATGCTTCGGCCAAGTCGGCACGTTGGGCCACGCCACATACATTGGTATGTTTGATGATGGCAAAAACGGCCTCCTGCTCATCCTTGAACTCGGCAATCAACTGGGCAGCGGCATCCACGTCCACAAGGTTGTTGTAGCTCAATTCTTTGCCATGCAGCTTGTCGAAAACTTCGTTTAAGTCGCCATAGAAAACGCCTTGCTGGTGCGGGTTTTCGCCGTAGCGCAATACTTGTTTGTGGTTCAATGGCGGGAGTGTGGTGCCATTGAAATAATTGTTGATGGCAATATCGTAGTTCATCACCACAAAGAAAGCCTTGGCGGCAAATGCCCTGCGTTGTTCCAAGGTGGTGCCGCCATTTTGGGTTTTCAACAGTTCTTCCAAAGCGGCATAATCTTCTTTTGCGGCTATTACGGTAAGGTCTTTATGGTTTTTGGCGGCAGCCCGTATCATGGATGGCCCGCCTATGTCTATTTTTTCGATAATCAACTGCTCCTCGTCGGTATTGTGCAACGTTTCTTCAAATGGGTATAAATCCACTATTACCAAGTCAATCTCGGGGATGTTGTATTGCTTCATTTCCGCCAGGTCTTGCTCCAGCGACCTACGCCCCAATATGCCGCCAAATATGCCGGGGTGCAGCGTTTTCACCCTGCCGCCCAATATGGACGGATAGGTGGTGACCTGCTCTACCGGAACACATGTCACCCCCAAATCTTCAATGAATTTTTGCGTGCCCCCGGTGGAGTAGATGGTTACGCCCAACCTGTTCAGTTCTTGCACCAAAGGCTCCAGTCCGTCCTTGTAAAAAACGGAAATGAGCGCGGATTTTATCTGTTTTTGCGACATTTTGAATAAAAGGTATTTGCAATGAGGCGGCAAAGTTCCGAAATGCCTTTTGAAATAGCAAAGCAATTGGCAAGAGGGCTAAAGTTTGTACCATAAAAATGGCCAAAATATGGCATGGGTTACAAAAAAAATGCTCATTATATTCGTTGCCTGAAACCTAAAACTTATGTCCATTTTCTTTCCCGATTTTTTTGAAACCAACAACTATTTTATCGATGAAAAAATAGGCTTTTTCAAATTTGCCAACGCCTACAAGGTATATGACGAACATGGCGAACAAATAGGCTCGATACGGCAATCCGTAAGCGGCTGGCACAAAGTTTTGCGCTTGCTGGCCAATATAAAACCCATGATGCCCTTTACTTTGGCCATTTGCGACATGGAAGGCAAAGAACTGGTAAGCATCAAGCGAGGCTGGACCTTCTGGATGTCGAAAATCATGATTGAAGATGCCACCGGCGCAACGATAGGCTACATACGCCAGAAGTTCAAGTTCATGAAGCCAACTTTTAAGATATTGGATGCGCAAGAGCAGGAAATGGCCAGCATTACGGGCGACTGGAAAGGCTGGAATTTCAAGATAAAAGACAATGCGGAAAACGAGATAGGCACCATCACCAAAAAATGGAACGGGATAATGAAAGAAGCATTTACCACCGCCGATAAATATATAGTGTCCGTAGTGCCCGAATATGCCGAAGACACCCGCAAAATAGCCATAGTGGCCACTGCCATCACTATTGACATGGTGTTGAAAGAGAGTAAGTAGGGAGAGTATGGGTGTGCGTATTTGGGGAGGTAAAAATCCTGATTGTTTTTTGCACCCCTTCTTTTAATCGAAATAAAAACGGCCTAAATTGTTGCTAATGAACAATTTAAGCCGTTTGTTTGTAGCGAGGACAGGGATCGAACCTGTGACCTTCGGGTTATGAGCCCGACGAGCTACCGCTGCTCTACCTCGCGATGCGGGTGCAAAGGTAGGGGTTTGAAGTTTGCCGACAAAATTTTTTATTAAAAAATCATTACCCATGCCTTAGTAGTACCTTTGCCGCCTTATGAACGACAACCATAAAGCCGGATTCGTAAATATATTCGGGCCGCCTAATGCCGGGAAGTCCACCTTGCTCAATGCCTTGCTGGGAGAGCGTTTGGCCATAGTATCGCCCAAGGTGCAGACCACCCGCCACCGTATTTTGGGCATCATGACCGAAGCCGGCCATCAAATAATTTTTTCCGATACGCCGGGCATCATAGATCCGCAATATAAACTGCACAGCCGCATGATGCAGCAAGTGCGCAGTGCGGTGGAAGATGCAGACGTGGCACTGTTAATGGTTGATGGTGCCGACAATCCCGAGGCTTTTGGCAACATTGTTTCGGAATTAAAATTAAAGGCAAAAAAAATCCTGCTCATCAACAAGGTAGATTTGTTGAAGGGCAAGGAACTGGAGCAGGTTGTAGCGGCTTTTGAAAGCCGGGTAAAGGCAGACAAAACACTGGTAATATCGGCCCTGAAAGGCGTCAACGTGGACAAGATAATTCCCGCAATATTGGATTTGTTGCCGCTGTCGCCGCCTTTCTATCCCGACGACGATATTTCCGACAGGCCCATGCGCTTTTTTGTTTCGGAAATGATAAGGGAAAAAATTTACACCCTATACGAACAAGAGATACCGTACCACGCCGCCGTGCTGGTGCAGACTTATGAAGAACTGCCCCACGTAACGCGCATCTTGGCGGATATAATAGTGACGCGCGAAACGCAAAAGATGATTTTGCTGGGGCAAAAAGGTGCATTGATAAAAAAGCTGGGAATGCAAGCCCGGCAAAGCATAGAGGAATTTTTACAAAAGAAAGTTTACCTCGAATTATTTGTAAAGGTGCGCCCCAAATGGCGCGAAAACGACAACTATTTGAAAGAATATGGTTATTGATTTGCCCGATAATATTGCCCTCGACCCGATACAGGACGAACGGCTGGCAGTGCGGCAAATTCAGCTATCCATGCTGCGGATCGATGCCATAGACCCGGAAATCAGTGGCAATAAATGGTTCAAGCTGCGGTACAATATAGAGGCTGCGGTAGGGGCCGGTGCAGATACCCTGCTTACCTTTGGCGGAGCCTATTCCAACCATTTGGCAGCCACGGCGGCCGCCGCCCAAAAAGCAGGGCTTAAAGCCGTGGGCATAGTGCGCGGCCATCATGCGCAGCAGCAACTAACCCCTACTTTACGGCAATGCAAAAGCTACGGAATGGCACTTAGTTTCATTAGCCGCGAAAGCTATAAAGAGAAAAGGGACGAAGGGTTTGTTGCTGCCTTAAAAAACGAATACCCCAATGCCTGGATAGTGCCCGAGGGCGGCGACAACGAACAGGGTTTGCTCGGGGCCAAAGATATAGCAGCGTACCTTCCCGAAGATGCCGATATAGCGACGGTGGCCATAGGCACGGGTACCACCTTTTGCGGCATAGCCAATGGCCTGCCGGAGGATAAAAAGATTATTGGTTTCCCGGCTATCAAAGACAGCGACTATTTAAAAGGGATATTTGCCGAAAAGATACCCCCAAGCGTCAACTGGCACTTGGAACAGGCATACCATTTTGGCGGCTTTGCCAAAAAGAACGAAGCATTGATAACGTTCGTCAACCAATTTTACCTGCAACACCACATACCGCTCGACCATGTTTATACGGCCAAGATGATGTATGGCATTTTCGATATGGTGCAACAAGAAAAATTGCCTGAAAAAACCAAGATGGTAGCCATACATACGGGCGGTTTGCAGGGCAACACAAGCATAAAGAACAAGCTCGTATTTCCTGTTTGCGGCTAAAAATTCACGGCCCGTTTTTTCAAGGTATGGAACGAATGGCGTAAGTTTGAGCCATGAATATTTTGAAGCGATTAATGCTGGCTGCCACCATGCTGTGCGGCATTTTTACAGCAGGCTATGCACAACCGCAATTGCCCGATATAGCCGTGGTGACACAAGGGGGGTTAAACGTCATAAGCTGGAACAACCCTTACGAAAACGGCTTGAAATCCATAGCCATCCAACGGTCTGCCGACAGCAATTATAATTTTTCTACGGTGGGTTACGTTACCTCGGCCAAAAAAGGTGTACAGAGTTTTGTGGACGCGCATCCCTTGGTAGGCAAAAACTGGTATAGGGTTATCCTTACGTTTACGTCTGACATGGAATGGAAAAGTAACTTAGGCATGGTAACGGTGGACAGTGCGGCCATAGCCAACCGTAAGCCATTGCCGCCCAGCGATTCGCTTCAAAAATTGATAGCAGCAGGCAACAACACTGCCGCTATCAACAGCCTGAATACCGTTAGTTACCCCAAGTCGCAATATGTGTTTGCCAACCCGTTTACCGGCAATGTCAATATTGAAATAGGCGACGTTTTTGAACATACCTACCAACTTGTGTTTTACGACCAAAACGACAAACAAGTATTGAAAGTGCCGCGCATCAACGACAAGGTGGTGATACTCGACAAACGCAATTTCCAGAATACCGGCCTCTTTAAATTCAAGTTGTTGAAAGACCAACAGGAGTTCGACAAAGGGTATGTGACGATATATTAGGGCTGTTGAAAACGCTTTTATGCCGAACCCGGATAGCTTTGTGCAATAAACATCGCCCTGCAGGCGCATTCTATGTTAAAAACCCAATAAAGCGGGCAGTTTTTTCAAGGTCCCGGGGTTTATAGGCCGCCCCGGGAACATTGCGGTTATGCGGCAAATTTTTTCGTATTTACGAAAGGCGTGCCCCTGTAGATTGCGGCAAAAGCCCTGGCTATAAATTTACATCTCACGGCGTTGATTGCGCTCATTTTGTTTTTCCCTTCCGCTATTTTCCGTTCAAGATATTGTCTGGTTTCCGTGTCGTATTTTTTGGTGTACTGAATAAAATGTATTCTTTTTTTTAAAATATGTGTTCTGATGAACATTTTTTAGGCTGTATTTTTAAGTGCTTTTTGGATAATAAAAATGGTTGACGAATCTTTTTGTGCTGTCTATATAAACAGAAACAAGCTCTGCTGGGGAGCAACTTGTGTAGGGATAATATGGATGCTCGACAAAGATGTCAATTCAATGGACGACGATTTTTGTAGCCCATTGATATTTTTAGAGAGCATTATTCCTTCAAAAACCCATCGATAAACTTCATTTTTCTTTGTTTGGACAAACCGTTATGATTGCGAAGTTGTTCTTTAAGTCTGCAAAATGCCCATCAATAGCATTGGTTGTATTAGGAATGTTGGGTTCTATGGCTATACTAAAATTTTAATGGAAGGCTTTAGCTACTGTTTACAATGAAAAC
>JASGFI010000041.1:0-21164 GCA_047605615.1 Edaphocola sp.
CACCAACAGCAAAATACAACGATTTATAACCGCTAATTACGGAGTAAGGGATAAGAACTTCTTCCTCTACCGTTTAGCATGATACTACTCTTAGCACCTCAAAGTATTAATTAGCCAAATTCATTCATTTGTTTTCTTATGGCTCTTTTCGGCGAAAAATTCAACGAAATTTTTCGTCATAGTGCCCGCTACGCCTGCAAAATTCGCCTCATTTTCACTCGAAAATAGCCTATAAGAAATTCCAACAATAAAATTTAAACAGGCTCTAAAAAATTTCGCAAATAGAAAAAGGTTGCTTACCTTTGCCCTCCGATTTGGGAAAAAGTCAAAAGGTTTTCTTTTGACTTTTTATTTATAGTTCTTGTACATTAGTTAATTACGGGTATAGTTCAAGGGTAGAATAGAGGTCTCCAAAACCTTCGATCTGGGTTCGAATCCTAGTACCCGTGCCAATTGATGCAGGAGTTGAATGTGGAAAATTTGATTTTTGCATTTTTATTTTTTACAAATTGCAATACATGAGCAAGTTTGGAACCTACATACAGGAGTCGTACGACGAGTTGATACACAAAGTAACTTGGCCCACTTGGCCCGAGTTGCAGCAAACTACGCTCATCGTCATCGTATCGCTTATCATGCTTACCTTGGTAGTGTTTGGTATGGACGCAGCCTCCGAGGCTCTGTTGAAATTTATCTACAATATAGCCGGTAATTAACGAAGGCAAACAGCCTTGGCTATCGAAAACGAACGACAATGAGCGACGTAACTACAAGCCCCGCCACCGAGCAAAATACCAAATGGTACGTGATACGCATAGTGAGCGGAAAAGAAAGAAAGGTGAAGGAACACCTGGACAAAGAGGTGAAAATATATGGTTGGGGCAATGTAATACAACAGATATTATGCCCTACCGAAAAGGTATTTAAGGTACAAAACGGCAAGAAGGTCTTGCGCGAGAAAGTGCTGTATCCAGGTTATATCATGCTGGAAGCACTTGACGGCAAATTGAACGACGTGATGATTCAAGGCATCACCAACGTGACCAATGTAATCCATTTCTTGGGCAAGGAAAACCCCATAGCCTTGCGCAAGAGCGAGGTGAACAAAATGTTTGGCAAACTGGACGAGGTGTCGGAACAAGGCATTGGCTATGCAGAGCCTTATATAGTGGGCGAAACCATCAAGATTATAGACGGGCCTTTCAACGATTTCAACGGTACCATAGAAGAAGTAAACGAAGAAAAGAAAAAACTGAAAGTAGTGGTAAAGATATTTGGCCGCGCCACCCCCGTGGAGCTAAACTATTCCCAAGTAGAAAAGATAGCGTAAGATTGATTTATTTTTACAAGAAAACAAGAAGATGATTACTTGACAAACGAAAAATAGTATTAGACATCTCTCCGAAAAAAATCACTGTACATTATTGGGGCGCAGTTTCTTTATCATGTCGTTGGAAAGGGCATCGGCATATACGCCAAAAGCATTGACCAATACGCCTTTCAGCGTATTGTCCTTGGCCGAAATGGCGTACACCACGCTTTCGTCGTCGGGGTTGCTCATGCCTTCGAACCTAAAGGTTTTGTCTATCTCAAAATCCTTCGGGCTAAGGTGCTGCTTGCCGCCGTCGTAGCTGATGCAATCCTCGTCAAGGTTGAAGTCGTAGGTATAGCCTTGCTGCTGCAACCAATTGAGTGCTTCTATGGAAGAAGCAAAATCGTGGTGTTGGTTCATCCATTCTGCTGACATGATACAATGCTTTTTATTGGTCTTTATACTTGGTTCACCACCTTACTTCTTTGCCGTGGCGCGCAGCATCCAGGCCATGGTTTCGTGTTTTTCCACCAGCCCCGTTATAAAATCGGCACTGCCGGCATCTTTATAGGTTCCGTCAAACTTGCCAATCAATTCGCGCATTTCCCTGATGACGGTGTCGTGGTCGTCCAGCAATTCCTGCAGCATTTCCGTTGCCGTGGTTTCATTGTCCAAACTTTCCAGCAAGCTGGCTTCCTTGAGATAGTGCTGCATGGCCCCCAATGCGTAGTGGCCTATTTTGCGTATGCGTTCGGCTACTTCGTCAATGATGTCGGCCAGTTCGTCGTATTGTTTTTCAAAGAAAAGGTGCAGGTCGTGAAATTGCGACCCTTCCACGTTCCAATGGAATTTCCTCGTTTTCACGTAAAGCACGAATTCATCGGAGAGCAGTTTGTTCAAATCCGCGGCTACGGCTTGTTTGTTCCTCTCGCTTATGCCTATGTTGGCTTCGTTGCCATCGGGTGTTGCCTGTTTCTTGGTCTTTGCCGGAGCGGCTTTACTTGTTTTGGCCATGATTTTACTTATTGATTTTAAGATTGTACTTACCTAACAATTCATTGTACAATTTGTTTCTTTTTCTTTCAAAATTCTTTGGCTTGCCGCTCCGTGCCGGGCAATCAGTTGGCGAAGGGGTTATTTTATCATCATTTCATCTATAAGGTTTTGGGCCTTGCCATATTTTTCTATCAACCATAGTACGAAACGGGAGTCCACGGCTATGGTGCGTTTGTATTTTTTGTCGAAGGCTATGTCGCCGCTCATGGCTTCCCAGTTGCCGTCGAAGGCCAATCCTATCAATTCCCCATTGGCATTGATTACCGGGCTGCCGCTATTGCCGCCGGTTATGTCGTTGTTGGTAACGAAACAAGTAACTAAAGTGCTGTCGGGCGTGGCGTAGCGGCCAAAATCTTTGCTGCGCGCCAAGGTTACGAAATCTTCGGGCAGGTCAAATTCGTAGTCGTTGGGCTTGTATTTGGCCAGCAGGCCGTCTATGGTGGTGTAATAGTCGTAGGTAACGGCATCTTGCGGCTTGTAGCCCGCCACTTTGCCATAGGTAAGGCGCATGGTGCCGTTGGCGTCGGGGTAGAACTGTTTGTCGCCATTTTGCAACATCAATCCTTTCACATATTGCTTGGCCAGCTTGCTGCGTTCCTCGGTAAAGGCGGTGTAGCGGGGTTTGTAGTTGTCGGTAAAATTCTGTTTGAAGCTGAGCGCGTACTGTATAGCCGGGTCGGCCTGCAATTTTTCCAACGTGGGCAAGGAGCAGAAATTTTCAAATTTCACGTCGTCCAGCAAAACGGTGTTGATGAATGTGTATTGGGCAAAATCGTCAAAGGTTTTTGTCCAATTGGTATTGCCAAATTGCTTGAATATCTGCCGTTGGTACACATCGGGCAGTTGGTTTTGCGGCACGTCTTTGTAAAACAATTCGGCGGTGCGGGCCAGCATCTCTTTTTCCACCGAGGGCACAAATTCTTTCAATAGTTTGGCCCTGTACTTTTTCAATTCGGCAACTTGGTTGTTGATGGCTGCAAAGTCGCGGTTTTTGGCGCTTAACAAACGCTGCAAAGAATCTGTTTGCAAGGCCAATTTTACTAATGCCGAGGCTTGGAAACATTCGGTGTAGTATATGGTATGGCGCGCATAGGGCTTATAATCGCGGTATATGTTGGCAAACTGATTGGTAAGCCCATCGTAGTCGTGGTTGTTGGCCTTGGCCCAAGCGGTGAAAGATTTTTCCTGCTGTTGCTTGTCTTCCACCACGTGCAGCCTTTTCAATTGTTCGGTTTGGCCAATGTAGTATTTCCAGTAATTGGCAATGCTCGCGTAGGCAGCGGCCAATTTCAGGTTTACGCCTTCGTCTTCGCGCATGGCCTTGCGCATGATGGAGAGGCGCATGTCCCTTATCTTTACCACGTCCGGGTTGGTTTCGGTTATGGCCAGGTTCACGCCATAGCTGGTTTCGTAACGGTTGGTGCGGCCGGGATAGCCCATAACCATGGTGTAGTCGTTATCTGCCACCCCTTTGATGCTGATGGGCAGAAATTTTTTGGGGTGGTAAGGCACGTTGGCCGGCGAGTATGGGGCGGGTTCGTTGTTGGCGTTGGCATATACCCTGAACATGGAAAAATCGGCGGTGTGGCGCGGCCACATCCAGTTGTCGGTGTCGCCGCCATACTTGCCCAGCGATTTGGGCGGTGTGCCTACCAGGCGCACGTCCTTGAACACTTGGTACACCAACAAGAAATATTGGTTGCCGTTGAAATAGGCGGTTAACTGCGCTTCGTATTTGCCATTGGCCGAGGCTTGTTTTTCCAAGTCGGATTTTAATTTTTCAAAGGCTTTTTTGTTTTTGTCATCGGTGCCTTTTTGTGTTTTTTCCACCTCTTGGGTTACGTCTTCCATGCTTACCAAAAACTTGACTTGCAGGCCGGGCGCGGGTATTTCTTCCCTGTTGTTTTTTGCCCAAAAACCATGCTCCAAATAGTTTTTTTCTACCGTGCTCAGTTCCGCTATGCTGCCATAGCCGCAATGGTGGTTGGTAATCAACAAGCCGTTTGGCGAAATCATTTCGCCGGTGCAGCCGCCGCCAAAATGCACGATGGCATCTTTGAGGCTGGCATGGTTCAGGTCGTAAATGTCGCTTGCGCTCAATTGCAAGCCGAGGCGTTGCATTTCGGCATAGTTTTTACCGATGAGCATGGGTATCCACATGCCTTCGTTGGCCATGCCGTACAGGCTGGTGGAAAGGGCTACAAAAGCGAGTAGTAATTTTTTCATTTATGTAGAAAATTGGGGTAAGAAAATTATTTAGGTCTTTAAAAAGCGGCCAACAAGCTGCCATGTTGCCGCATCTTTTTCTATTTACCGTAGGTCAATAAAAAATCTACCAACATGCGCAGGCCATAAGCGGTGCCGCCCAAGGGTCGGTAATCCTTGCCGGTAGTGGCAAAAGACACGCCCGCTATGTCAAAGTGCATCCAAGGATAATCGGTAAAGTGTTGTAAAAATTTACCGGCCGTTATGGCACCGCCCTGCGCGCCGCCTACGTTTTTCAGGTCTGCCACGTCCGACTTTATCATGTCGCCATACTCTGCCCAAAGTGGGTATTCTACCAGTCGTTCGTATTGCTGAAAACCACTGTGGTGCAGCTTCTGCTTTACGTTATTTGCTGCGGTACCCATGGCTACTATGCCTGCATCGCCCACGGCGGCCGAGGCCGCGCCGGTAAGCGTGGCAAAGTCCATTACCAACTCCGGTTTGTATTTCTTTGCAAAATGCAAGGCATCGGCCAGCACCATGCGCCCTTCGGCATCGGTATTCAACACCTCGACCGTAGTGCCGCTGTGCATGGTTACCACATCGCCGGGAGTGTAGGCATCGCCGCCGGGCCTATTGTCGGTGGCGGGTACCAAGGCTATGATGTGCAAGGGCAAATCCAGCTGGCCGGCCACATACAGGGCACCCGTTACCAAGGCGGCGCCGCTCATGTCGCTTTTCATCCTATCCATGGAGTTGGGCGTGGGTTTCAGGCTCAAGCCGCCGGTATCGTACACTATGCCTTTGCCTACCAACACTATGGGGGCTTTGTTGAGTGCCTTTAATGGCCGGTGTTCCATTATGGTAAAGGTAGGCGGCTGTATGCTGCCCCGGTTTACGGCCAATAGGCCGCCCATTTTCATTTGTTCAATCTTGGCTTTGTTCCACACCTGTACCCTGAACCGGCCTTCTTTGCCAATGGCGGTTATCTCTTTGCCCAGTTGTTCGGCGGTAAGGTAATTGGGCGGTTCGTTTACCAGGTTGCGGGCTATGTATATGGCCTCCGTTATGGTTTGTAGCTGTTTAAGGTCTTTGAGGGTTATGCTTTGTTTGTCGAAGCCAATCTCTTTCAGCGTGCCGGTGGGCGTTTTGCCATTGGCCTTGTATTTTACGAATTGGTAAGCCGCCAAGGCAATGCCCTCGGCCAGCAAGTAGGCCGACAGTGGCTCGTTGAAATAGTTGATGATAGTGAGGTCGCTTATCTTGTACTGTTGCAGTAGTTTGTACAAGGCGGCACCGCTTTTGCGCAGTTGCTCCTTGGTGGCCCAAGTTGCTTCGCCTTCTGTGGCTATCACTATGAATATCTGGAATTGAAGCCTGTTCAGGACGATGATTGGCTGCCCGTTCTTTGAAGCCGTTCTGGCATAATGCAATTCTTCTTTGGACAATATGGTGTCGGACGGAAGAATGGAAGCATCGGTGATGTACACCAAATTTCCTTTGGGTAGTTTTTGAATTTTAAACAGCATGATAGACGAACGACTAATAGCGGTGGCAAAATAACATTGGGCAATTTAGTAAGACTTGCCGTTATAAAAAAAGATTTCGGCATTTTGCCGCATACTGCAGGCCATTCGGCTTTTTTTAGATGCCTTCGGCAAGCGGGAATACTATTTACAACTCCCCTTGCGCGTGCAAGCAAATAACTGAAATGCGAAAACATTACCTTTGTAAGATAACTTACAGCAGCAATGAACAGCAGCACCCCCAAGCACGCACCCGGCGAAAAACTCTCCTTTGATGAGTTCCGTACCGAGGTATTGGCAGATTACGAACTGGCCGTGGCCAGCCGCGAAGCCAGTTTGATAGGCAGGAAAGAAGTATTGACGGGCAAGGCAAAGTTTGGCATATTCGGCGATGGCAAGGAACTGGCACAAATAGCGTTGGCCAAATGTTTTGAACCGGGCGACATACGCTCCGGCTACTACCGCGACCAAACCCTGATGTTTGCCACCGGCATGAGCGACATGGAAAAATTCTTCTCCCAATTGTATGCCAATCCCGACGTAGCGGAAGAACCCGCCTCCGGCGGCCGCATGATGAACGGCCACTACGGCACCCGGTGGTTAGACGATGAGGGCAATTGGGGAAACCTAACCTCCCAGCCCCATTCCACCAGCGACATATCGCCCACTGCGGGCCAAATGGTGCGGGCATTGGGCATAGCCTATGCCAGCAAGATGTACCGCAATGTACCCGAACTGGAGCGGGGATTCGAGCAATTTTCCCGCAAAGGCAACGAAGTTAGCTTTTGTACCATAGGCGACGCCTCTACCTCCGAGGGCCTGTTTTGGGAAACCTTGAACGCAGCGGGCGTGTTGAAAGTGCCGCTGGCAGTATGCGTATGGGACGATGGCTACGGCATATCTGTACCCCGGGCTTACCAAACCACCAAAGGGTCTATATCGGAGGCACTTTCGGGCTTGCAATACGACGAAAAACTGGGTAGCGGGGTAGAAATTTACAAAGTAAAAGGTTGGGACTATGCCTCGCTGGTAGATACTTTCCAAAAAGGCATAGCCCGCGTGCGCGAACACCACGTACCTGCACTGTTTCATGTACAGGAAGTAACGCAGCCGCAGGGGCACTCAACGTCCGGTTCCCACGAACGCTATAAATCAAAAGAACGGCTGGAATGGGAACGCGAAATGGATTGTTTGGCAAAAATGCGTGCTTTCATCTTGGAAAATGCCATAGCCAACGAAGAAGATTTGAAAGAACTGGAAGATGCAGCCAAAGACCGCGCACGCGCAGCCAAGCAAAGTGCGTGGCTCAAATTCTTGGCACCCATAAAAGAACAAATAAACCGCTTGGGCGCGGTAGGGCAGCAGGTGGTGTATGAAGGCGGCGACAATGCGCCACAAATGGCTGCCTTGCTCAAAGACTTGGGGCAGTTGAAAGAACCCATTCGCAAAGACATTTTACGCACTACCCAACGTTTGCTGAAACTGGCCAAAGGCGATAGCCCGGCAGTAAGGGCCTTGCGTAATTTTTACGATTCGTTGAAAGAGGACGCTGCCGAAAAATTCAACGCCGGTTTGTATTCCCGTTCGGCAAATGCCGTAAAAAAAGTAACGGTAGTGCCGGCCGCATATACCGACAACAGCCCGCTCCTGAATGGTTTTGAAATACTGAACAAATATTTCGACCACAAATTTGCCACCAACCCGGCCATTTTTGCCTTCGGGGAAGACGTGGGCAAAATAGGCGACGTGAACCAGGGATTTTCCGGCCTGCAAGAAAAACATGGCGAACTGCGCATAACCGATACCGGCATACGCGAAGCAACCATAATAGGACAAGGCATGGGCATGGCCATGCGCGGCTTGAGGCCCATTGCCGAAATCCAATATTTGGATTACCTGCTGTACGCGCTCCAACCCCTGAGCGACGATGTGGCCACGCTTTTGTACCGTACCCGGGGCGGGCAAAAATGCCCCCTGATAGTGCGCACCCGAGGGCACCGACTGGAGGGTATATGGCATAGCGGTTCGCCCATGGGCATGATTGTCAATTCGCTTCGTGGCATAAACGTATGTGTGCCACGCAATATGGTTCAAGCTGCCGGCATGTACAACACCTTGTTGCAAAGCGATGAACCGGCTTTGGTAATAGAATGCCTGAACGGTTACAGGCTCAAAGAAAAAATGCCCGATAACCTCCACGATTTTACCGTACCCTTTGGCGTGCCGGAAGTATTGCAAGAGGGAGATGACATAACCATCGTAAGCTACGGCTCCACATTGAGGGTCATACAGGAGGCCATGGATTTGTACCTTCAGCCATTGGGTATTGGCTGCGAATTGATAGACGTGCAAACCTTATTGCCGTTCGACACCAACCACCTCATCCTGGAGTCCGTGAAAAAGACCAACAGGGTGTTGTTTGTGGACGAAGACGTACCCGGCGGCGCCACGGCTTATATGTACCAGCAAGTCATGGAAGCACAAGGGGCTTTCAAATGGTTGGATGCCGCGCCGCGCACTTTATCGGCCAAGGCCCACCGACCGGCCTATACCACCGATGGCGATTATTTTTCAAAGCCAAACGCCGAGGAAATAGCCACCTTGGTGGAAGAAATAATAGCGGAATAAGGTTATTTCTTTGTAGCGTATTTAATGCACGAAACCGTTCGGTGTGCGGCACAACCACGCGAAAGCCCGGCCAGAATTGGCCGGGCCTTCGCGTCTGTCTATCTAAGCAAAAAAACTAATAGCTTCCTTGGCCATTGCCCTGCAACCCGTAATAATACATGCCCCTCTTACCGGGGTAAACGCCGCCAAGCTGCACGCCATCGGTAGCCTGCATCACGGCGTTGTTGAAATCGTCCACATTGCGCACCTCGTCGTCGTTGACGCTGACGATTACCAATCCTTTTTGGATATTGGAACGTTGCGCCGCGCTGCCCTGTGTTACATTTGTAACTACCACGCCGCCGCTTACGCCCATTTTGCCGGCCTCGCCGCTACTAAGGTTCCTTAGGCTTATGCCCGCAAAATTGCTTACGCCACCGCCGTTCAAGGAAGACGTACCCGCCACGTTTTGCAATTCTACCGATACGGTATGGGCGTTGCCACCACGGGTGTAACCCACGCTCAGCTTGTCGCCGGGATGGAAACGGGCCACCTGCTCGCTAAGTTGTGCGGAACTGTTTACCGCAATGCCATTGATGCTGGTAATAAAATCGCCCTTGCGCAAACCGGCTGCCGCCGCGCCGCTTTTGTCGGTTACTTCGGCCACATACACCCCTTGCGCATTCCTGAAATCGCCGCTGCTGATGCCCATTTGTTCGGCGGCTTTTTCGTTGAGGTCGTTCAAGTCCACCATGCGTATGCCCAAGTAGCCGCGTTGCACTTTCCCGTATTTTATTATGTCGCTGGCTACCTTCATGGCCAAGTTGGAAGGTATGGCGTAAGAATAGCCCGCATAGCTGCCCGTGGGCGAGGCTATGGCGGCATTGATGCCTATCAATTGGCCTTGTGCATTTACCAATGCGCCACCGCTGTTGCCGGGGTTTACCGCCGCATCGGTTTGTATGTAAGATTCCACGGCGGCATCTTTGGCCATGCCCTTGTTGACACCTATGCTCCGGCTCTTGGCACTTACTATGCCCGCCGTAACGGTGGCATCCAGGTTCAGCGGATAGCCCACGGCCAATACCCATTGCCCCAATTGCACGTTGTCCGAATTGCCCAGTTCCATGTAGGGCAGGTTGCTGTCGTCAATTTTCAGCACGGCTATGTCGGTAGAAGGGTCGGTGCCCACCACTTTGGCGGTTTGGGTATTGCGGTCGTTGAAGGTCACTTGTACTTGGTCGGCTCCGGCCACCACGTGGTTATTGGTAATGATATAGCCATCTTGGCTGATGATGACACCGCTGCCCGCGCCCATTTGGTCGGGTGTGCGGTATTGCTGCGGCCCCCAAAAGCCAAAGGGGTCTTGGGCCACCACGGTTCTGCCCTGCTTGGTGACTTTTACGTGTACCACCGCCTTTACCGATGACTGCGCCGCGGGCGAAAAATCTACGGGTTGCGTACCGGTAACGCCCGGATTGGATGCGTAATGAATGGGTACGGCATTGTTGTTGGAGGTTAAAAGGGGGTTATGGTTGCTGTATTTGCTTACCCCCCACAAGGTAGCCAAAGATGTAACGGCTGCGGTAAGTACCACCGGCACTATCGTCTTCTTCATAGTAAGATGCTCTTGTTTTTAATTTTATGCTTCGATATGAAATTTTAAACGTAGAGGTTTACCATAAATTTTTTCTGGTCTTGGTTTCCACTTTTTTGTTGCGCCCAAAAGTACAATTGGCCTCAAGACAAATTCGTTAACTTTTTGTTTTTGTGGAATTTTTAAGAAGATAAAAGCCCCTCCAAAAACCCCATAGTGTCCACCCCATCGGCATAGTCGAATAAGGACGGCTTTTGGTTGGCCCCAAAAGGCACCACAACCTTGTCGGCATTGGCCGTGGCCGTATTGGAACAGATGCACTGCAAAGCTCCATCGGCTTTCAATTGTTCCAAGAGCGGTTCCTTGTTTTGGTAATAGCCATAGTGCAATACGCCTATGGGCGCAAAGGGGCTTTCGTTTTCCACCAGTAAAATGCTGCCATTGGTCATGTAATGCTGTTTGTTGAGCAGGTAAATGGCCAATTGGTAGTCGTAATTGTTCTTGTATTTGTTATGGTCGAAATGGTGGGCATAGGCATTGAAAAAAGGCAGCAAGCGGGTGAAATCGTATCCTTCCGGCACATATATTTTGGTAACATTGCGGCAGCCGAGGCCAAAATAAGTAGCCGCGTCGCTTGCCAACAAGGTCAATTCTTCATCGGTTTCCGTACCGTCGAGCATGGCCACGGACGTGCGGTTGCGCCGGATGATGTGCGGGTATTTTTGGAAATATTGCTCAAAATAGCGCGACGAATTGTTGCTGCCGGTGGCTATGTAGGCATCGCAGCCCTTCAGCATTTCGCCCGTTTGCACCTGTAGGTCGAAAGCCGGGTACCAGCTTTCCAATTGCCGGAATATATGCTGCCACAATACCGTGTCTTTCGACGAAAGCTTTACCCGCAACGGGAAACCGGCTATGAAGATGCACAAAAAATCGTGGAAACCCACCAGCGGTATGTTGCCCGCCATTACCAAGCCTACAGTGGGCTTCGGGCGGGCATCGTTGCAGAGTTTTGGGTAAGCCGACAGCCAAGAGTTTATCTTGTCTTCTTGTAAAAATTGTTGGGCAATGTTGCTTACGGCCAGCCGTATGTATTCTTGGCTGAACCATGCGTTCATCCTTTCGGCCCGTTCGCATACTTCTTGCCACTCGCTGTTGTTTGCCTCGAAATATCGCCCCAGTTTTACCAGTGAGGCTATTCTTTCTGCTGATATTGCCATAACGCCATGTTTTTTCTGGGTGCGAAATTGTAATTTTGCCGCCGGATTAGCAAGTTGAAATCTGCATCAAGGTGTTTCCAAGCCGGAAAGGCGGCTGATTCGATGATTTTATTACTGAAAAATAGGAGAAAATGGCAATCAAAATAACAGACGAGTGCATAAATTGCGGTGCCTGCGAACCCGAATGTCCCAACAACGCCATATATGAGGGCGGCGTGGAATGGAAAATAGCGGACGGCACTACCGTTAAGGGCGATTTCAAATTAATGGACGGCAGCCTGACGGCTGCCAATGCACCGCACGACCCCGTAGCCGTAGATACTTACTACATAACCCCCGACAAATGCACCGAATGCCAGGGCTTTCACGAGGAGCCCCAATGCGCGGCGGTATGCCCGGTGGATTGCTGCGTACCCGACGAAATGTACGAAGAAACCGTAGCGGAATTGCTGGAAAAGCAATCGAGGTTGCACCTGTAGTCTTTTGGCTTAACGGTTATCGCAAATATGGAGGCGGCATGTTGCCGCCTCCATTTATTTTTGCTCCTTTTCGGTTTCTTCTTCGTCAAGCATCGGTTGCGCATCTTCGCCCTTCACGCCTTTCTTTAGCGGGTCCCAGGTTATTTTTACCTGCCCATCGTCTCCGTCGCGGGCGCGCAAATACAGTATTACCCCTTTATCCTTTTGGGGTTTGTTTCCGTCAAGTGCTTTTTCCTTATCCTTGTAGGGATTGCGCAGCGGCACAGCAATACTAAGGTCGGTGCCTTTGTCGAAAGCATAAGTGCCTTCCACTTTCATGGTAAGCGCGCTCGATTCTATGCTCATGGGTGCTATGTTTATTTTGCCTGCGGCTATGTCCATGTTATTCTTGATGTCGTTGAAGGTAATATGCTCCAAATGCCGTTTTTTAAACAGCAATTTGCCTATTGATTCAAATGGCCGGAAATTATTCAGTTCGCCGTTCTTCAATTCAAAATTTACATTCCCGTTGACGGACCTTGGCACCAAGTTGCCCGCAGCCGTAAGCGCGCCCGCCAAGTTTACCTTTGCCGAAAAGGCACCTTTCAAATTGTCGGTAGAAAGGGTGTTTTGCCCAAAATTGTCGAAAGCAAAAAACAGCTTGCCTATTTGTACGTTGTTCACCGTTGCATTTAGTTTGAACGGCAGGTTGGCCGCATTGGTCAAAATGGTTGCGCTGCCCGCTGCCGTGCCGCCCGCATGGTTGAGGCTGGCATTGTTTATGCCGATTTGCGTTTGTTCAAGGTCTATGTCTGCCTTTATCTGCTGCGCGTCGAAATGGTCGTAGATGAGGTGCGCCACGTTTACGTGCAGGTACATCGAACTTTTGTCCAAAACCTGCGACAGCCTGTCCGAAATATTTTGAATTTTCCTGTTCTTGTTCGTGTTTCGGGCCGATTTCTTTGCTTGCCGGGGCGCTATCAGCGATTTGAATTCGGTAAGGTCTATTTTGTTGCTTTTTATTTGCCAGTCAAAAACCACTTTGCCGGGGTCGAGGAAATAAACGTTCATGAAATTGCGCGCCACGCCATCAAGCTGTACAGTACTCCTTACCGAAGAAAGTGAGGTATTGCGCAGGAAAAGGTCTTCGCCGGCAAATTCAATATTGATGTTGCAATGCTTGAACGATAAATTCCGGGGCACATACGTCATGGCACCGTTGCCTATGCGTATATGCCCGTACATCGTGTGCCGTTGGGTGGTAGAGGCCAATACGGGCCCGGTGTAATTCAGGTCAATGTCGGCATTGCCTTGGTTGAAGTCGAAACTATTGCCCAGTATATTGTTGAGCTTGGCCACGTCGAACTTTGATTTCAGCTTCAATTTCATCAGGGGGTTGATAAGCCCATATATCACTATGGAATTGGCGGCAAAGGGTATCTCCTGAAAGCTGGCGGACAAATCGTTGATGATAATGGCCGAGTTGTCGTCGCCACGGCCATGGCCGGGTACATAGTAATTGTAAAATTCCCCTTTAAAAGAAGCATTGGCCACCGCTCCCAAGGCTGTTTGCAAGGTGTTGTGGGTCGTTTGCCAGTAGGCGTGTACCAACGGCGTGTCGGGGTATTGAAACGAACCGTTGATATGGACCCTTACGGCCAAATCGTTGGCCAAATCGAAACTATCCAATTTAGCCGCAATGGCCCGGGAAAGGCAGGACACGCCCTCTTTGAAACCTATGGCCGGGGCATCTACGTAAATGGCATAGCTGGTAGGCTTGGCAAATACAAAATTGATGGCCGCGCTAAGGTTCGTGCCATTGATGTTCAACCTTTGCAGCGGCAGTTTCAGCGTACTTGTTTTTTTGTTGAAAGTAAAGTGCAGCGGGGCTTTCAGGTCTTTGTTCTTAATAAAGCCGCCTTTGGCCAAATTGAAGCCCAATTGGTAAAAGTGAACCTTGCTTTCGGTCTGCACGTTCACCACGTCGCCCTTGCTGCCTATGTGGCCATTCATTTCGTCCACCCTTACTTTGAACTGTTTGTTGCGTTCAAAATGGTCGAAAGTGAAGGTCACGTTTTCTATGCCAAAATCGTCGATGTCCGGTTCTTTGCTTTTGCCGCCTTTTACGCTATCTTTTTTGTTGGGTTTAAGCAGGTAGGTATTGGAATAACCGTCTTTGGCTTGGAACAAATAAATGCTTCCATCGGCAATGGTTATTTTTTTCACCTTGGGGTTTTGGGTCAGCAACGATAGCGTGTTGAGCTTTACGAATACCGACCCGATGTCCGCAAGGTTCTTTTTGTGTTTATGGAAAAGGCTGTCGCTGAGCGTGATGCCCACTAACCTTACCGATACATTGGGGAAATTCTTTAGCAGTGCGGGTTCTATGTCGGCTATGTGGAAATTGCCGTCCACGGTTTCGCTTACTTGCGCCGTAATCTTGGCAAGCAATTCTTTTTTGTGCGTGTTGATGTACCACGCAAGCACGCACCACGCCATTGCCAACAGCAGCAACGATGCACTTAGGAGGCCGATAATCCATTTTGCCCAGCGTGGCAATGTTTTATAAATCTCCCTGCCTTTCGACACAAGGTTGGGATTGTTGGTTGGTTTGTTTGCTGACATGCTGCGTTAGGTTTGCGGTTGCCAGTGTAATTTATCGAATTATTTATAGCCTCGTATGGTTTAACGGTTTTTTTGCCGCAAAAGGGCAATGTGATTTTGGTTCGATAAAAAAAGCACGGATAATCCATCCGTGCTTTTCGTCCCTCAAATGGCTTATTGATTACCTCGCCACGTTAACGGCGCGCTTTTCGCGTATCACCGTTACTTTTATCTGGCCGGGGTATTGCATTTCTTTTTGGATTTTATCGGCTATCTCGTAGCTCAAGGTGTCGCTTTCGGCATCGGTTACTTTGTCGGCCTCTACTATTACACGCAGCTCGCGACCGGCTTGTATGGCGTAAGCCTTTTCAACGCCGTTGTAGGCGGTGGCCAAATTTTCAAGGTCTTTGATGCGCTGCAAGTAGCTTTGCATTATTTCCCTGCGGGCACCGGGACGGGCGCCGCTAATGGCATCGCAAGCCTGAACGATGGGGGAAATGATATAGGCCATTTCCATTTCGTCGTGGTGGGCACCTATGGCGTTGATGATCGCCGGATGTTCGCCGGCTTTTTCGGCCAGGCGCGCCCCCAGCAATGCGTGGCTCAATTCTGTTTCTTCGTCCGGCACCTTGCCTATATCGTGCAACAAGCCCGCGCGCTTGGCCAATTTTACCACTTTTTGACCCAAGCCCAATTCTGCGGCCATTACGCCGCAGAGGTTGGCGGTTTCCTTGCTGTGCATCAACAGGTTTTGGCCATAAGATGAGCGGAAACGCATTTTGCCCACCATGCGCACCAAGTCTTTGTGCAGGCCGTGTACGCCCAGTTCTATTATGGTGCGTTCGCCTATCTCCATTATTTGGTCTTCTATTTGTTTCTTGGTTTTTTCCACCACTTCTTCTATGCGGGCAGGGTGTATGCGTCCGTCTTGCACCAAGCGTTGCAACGACAGGCGGGCCACTTCCCTGCGCAAGGGGTCGAAACAGCTCAGCACTATGGCCTCCGGTGTGTCGTCTATTATCAAATCCACGCCGGTGGCCGCTTCCAAGGCGCGGATGTTCCGGCCTTCGCGGCCTATTATCTGCCCTTTTATTTCATCGCTTTCCAAGTTGAAAACGGTAATGGCGTTTTCTATGGTTTGCTCGGCGGCTACACGCTGTATGCTTTGGATGACTATTTTCTTGGCTTCTTTGCTGGCATTTATCTTGGCTTCTTCCACTATTTCTTGCAGGTGGGCCATGGCGCCTGTCCGCGCTTCTTCCTTCATGGACTCCATCAATTGTGCCTTGGCTTCTTCGGCGGTAAGGTTGGCTACCTTTTCCAGTTGTTTTATGGCCTGTTCCTGCTGCTTTTCAAGTTCTTGGCGCTTTATGTCCAATTCGGCCCTTTTGCTCTGTGTTTTTTCCAGCTCTTTTTCCAGATTGGCTTTTTGCTGGTTGTTTTCATTTATCTGCTTTTGCAGCACTTGGGTTTTGTCGTTGAGCGATTGCTCTTTCTGGCGTATCCTGTTTTCGGCATCGGTTACTTTCTGGCTGCGCAGGGCTACTTCTTTTTCGTGTTCCGCCTTTAGTTGAAGGAATTTTTCCTTGGCTTCCAATATTCTTTTTTCTTTAATCGTTTCTCCTTGAATTTTTGCGTCTTCCGTTATTTTTAAGGCTTGCTGTTCGGCTTCTTGTATCCTTTGTTCGGTGTTTTTTGCGAAAATGGCCTTTCCCAGAAAAATGCCTATTACCAGCGCGGCTATCGCTACCAATGCCGACACTATCATTGCTAAATCCATACTATGTTGCTTGTCTAAATTTTAGTTGTTAAAAAATAAGTATTTGCTGCCGAAATCAAATTATATTGCGGCAATAACGTGCGAAGTTAACATTAATTCGGCTAATCGAGAGCGCAATGTTCGGCAAAAGTTAATTGCCAAGGGCTTCGTGCCTACACAATCTTTTTATATCAATATCATGGTTAAACTATTCAACAATAAACATTTACCGTTTTGGCTTGTCACCATTGCCACGCTGGTAACGCTGCCCGGCGTTACGCTGATACAAGATGGCATGTTCATGGATGCCATGCTGTACACATCGGTGGCGCACAACGAGGCGCATGATTACGGAACTTTTTGGTTCCCGAAATTCAGCGAGCTGAACGTGGCCTTTCATCCGTTCGGTTCTTTCCACGAACAACCGCCTTTGGTGTTTTTCATAGTGTCGCTGTTTTTTCGGGCATTTGGCGATAGCATGTACGTGGAGCGGCTATATGTTTTTGTCACTACATTGCTGGTGGCGTGGTTGATTTGCCGTATCTGGAAGGCCGTTTTTGAAGAAAATGGCAATTTGAAGAAATTTGCCTGGCTGCCGGTGCTGCTGTGGATGATAACGCCCACTATCTTTTGGGCGGCTTCCAACAACGTGAACGAAAATACGATGGCTGTTTTTGCCACCGCCTCGGTTTGGGTTATGTACAAAGCCCTGCGCCGCCAACGCAGGGTAGCGGCGAGCCTTTTGCTGGCCGGTGCCTTGATTTTTCTCGCTTCCATGAGCAAGGGCTTTCCCGGTTTGTTTCCCTTGGGCGTGCCCATTATTTTTTGGTGTTCGTTTGGCGGTATATCCTTTCCCAAGGCAGTTGGTTATACCGCCTTGTTGTTTGTTGCGGTAGCTGCCTGTTATGGTCTTTGCCTGCTGTACCAACCTGCCCGGGAAAGCCTTCACGTTTATTTGTTCGACAGGGCATTTCAACGCATAGGCAATGCGCCCACGGCTCGTTACAGGCTGCAATCCATAGAAAGCGTGGTGACGGACTTGTTGCCAGTTGCCCTTTTGACCTTGGCGGTGTGGTTGGTTTGCAGGCGCAAAAAAATAGTTTACCGGGCCGAAAGCACCAAGGGCACTATCCTGTTTTTCTGTTTGGTGGGCCTATCGGCTTCCATGCCGTTAATGCTCACCATGGTTCAAAAACCATTTTATTTAATTCCCTGTTTCCCTTATTTCGCCATTGCTTTTGGTATCGCGATAGCAGGTTTCGTAGCCCGTCCGGTGGCCCGCATAAATGTGCGGGGCAAAGGCTTCAGGACATTCGTGCTTACGTCCATGCTGTTGTTGGCAGGGGGAGTTTCGGTGGTGGCTTCTTTGAAAGGGCGGGTAGGCAGGGACGAAGGTTTGCTGCACGATGTGGCGGTATTGGGTACGTTTGTGCCCGAACACAGCACCGTGGGCGTTACTTACAGTGCTTATTACAACGACTGGCAATTGCAATGTTACCTGATGCGCTACCATTACATAAGCGTGAACTACAAGCCTGAGCGCAAAGTGCAGTACTTCATAATAGACAAAAAAGAGCCGCCCGACAGGGATTTGAGTCGTTTTCGCAAGTTGGACAAAGGCTTGGTGCAGTATGATGTGTACGTTTATGAGGAGTGATTTTTTTGGGGGATTATGAGCGAGAGAAATACAGGGAAAAATGTGGGCAACGGCGGCGGGAAACGAAAAATGATTCAAATTTCAGGGCAACTAAAAAACAGTTGCTTTTTTGCCGCGGCTGGCGCACGAACCCTATCGTGTACCGCAATAGGAACAACGACAATCTTTGCAAATAAACACGATGAGGGGCAGATGTTGGTTTGATATGCCAAATGGAAGCGTAGGTACGCGAAAGTATTAGCTTTGCTGGGAGTAGTTCGTGCGCCAGCAGGATGAGTTTATTTAAAAATCAGTTTTTAGAGGTGGCCACGTAGTTGAAAGGCGGATGTATGAATTGTCCTCCGCAAAAGAAAAGTTGCCTTTCACTCCCCCTCCTTGCCCATTACCTTCTCCCACAACAACGGCAAATGCTTTACCCAATTGAGTTCGCGCATTTTTGTGCGTGCTTCTTCCACCGGCGACCCAAAGTAATTCTTGCCACCTTCTATCGACGATGCCACGCCGCTTTGGGCATATACCACGGCGCCTTTGCCTATGGTCAGGTCTTTGCTTACGCCTACCTGCCCCCATAGTATCACTTCGTCTTCTATTATGGCCTTTCCGCCTATGCCTACCTGCGCCGCAAACAAGCAATTTTTGCCTATCACCGCACCGTGGCCTATGTGTACATGGTTGTCCAGTTTTGTGCCTGCGCCTATTATGGTATCGCCGCTTACGCCTTTGTCTATGGTAGTGCCCGCGCCTATTTCCACATCATCGTGAATAACCACGCGGCCGCAGCTTTGCAGCTTATGGTACTGTATTTCCCGGTCTTTTTTGCGCTTGAAATAAAAAGCATCGGCCCCCAATACGGCTCCGGCATGTATGATTACGTTGTTGCCAATAACGGTATGGTCGTAAATGGTAACATTGGGGTGTATGAGGCAATTGCTGCCAATGGTTACGTGGTTGCCAATGAATACATTGGGCTGTATTATAGTACCGTGGCCTATTGTAGCGGTTTCGCTTATGGGTTTGGCAGCGGGTTCAAATGGCCTGAAATGCGCCACCAATTTTACATAGGCATCGAAAGGATGCTTGCAAACAAGGAGTACTTTGCCTTGCGGTGCGGCCACTTCTTTGTTGATGATGATGAAAGTGGCAGCGGAATGTAAGCACTTGTTGTAGTATTTTTCAAAATCCACAAACGAAATATCGCCTTCGTTCACCTTGTGTATTTCGTTGATGCCGGTAGCCATTTCGTTGGTATCGCCTATCAGCTTTGCGCTTATAAAATCGGCAATCCACTGGGCACTTACGGGTTGGTCAAATTGCATAAAAGGTTTGTGCTTTTTTGCAAAGGTATAGTGCCGGAACCACACAATTTGAGCTTTATTTTTTCGCAAAAAATTTGTGTCTGCACGAACAAGTAGTTGTGTTTATCCACAGATGCCAACATGGGTGTGGATTTTTTTTGCCCCAAAATTTTTCAATTGAGAAAATACTTACTAATATTGTGTAGCAATAGCTACTTACTAACCCCTCCTCATAAAGTCCCGACAATATTTTGTCGGGCTTTTTATTTTGAAAACCGCTACGGCAAAGGATTTTAACTGCATAATTAAGTTATGTATATGGCATTTGAGTATTATCTTTTCTACAAACCTTATCAAGCAATGTGTCAGTTCTCGGAGGCGGCCAACAAGGAAACTTTGGCAAAATATTTTTCGTCCATAGCCAAAGATGTGTACCCCGTTGGCAGGCTGTATTACGACAGTGAAGGGCTGCTGCTTTTGACCAACGACAAAGCCATCAACAACAAGCTGCTCCACCCAAGGTTTGCACACAAAGGGAATGTTGGGTGCAAGTGGAAGGCACGCCTACGCCAAGCGCAATGGAGGCGTTGGGCAAAGGCACTACCATAACCATAGACGGCAAACCTTTTGCAAGAAAGCCGGCAACAGCAAAACTTTTTGAACAAGCACCCATGGTGCCGCAGCGCACGCCGCCTATGCGTTTCAGGAAAAACATACCCACCGCCTGGCTGTCGCTTACGCTTACCGAAGGCAAAAACAGGCAAGTGCGGAAAATGACGGCCAGCGTAGGTTTGCCCACATTAAGGCTGATAAGGTACCGCATAGGCCAATGCACCATTGACGGCATGGTGCCGGGCGACACAAAACCCTTGTCGGCAGAAGCGGTGCAGCAATTATTGCTAAAGTAAAGAGTAGCGCAAATTTGGGATGCTATCGTTTACTCTATGCTACTGGCCTTGTTGCAAAAATGATGTACCCCGCCTTTCTAATAATTTTTCATTCAGTACATTTGTCCACCTTTTAATGACAAAAAGAAAAGTCCCATGTTTAACCTTATACTCTTTGGCCCCCCGGGTGCGGGCAAAGGCACCCAATCGGAAAAGTTGATAGACAGGTACCAACTGGTACACGTATCTACCGGCGATATTTTCAGGGCGCACATAAAAGACCAAACCGAATTGGGCAAAAAAGTAAGCAAAATGATAGCCAATGGCGAGTTGGTGCCCGACAGCATTACCATTGCCATGTTGCAAGAAGAAACGGCAAAACATACGGATGCAAAAGGCTTTATCTTCGATGGCTTTCCGCGTACAGTAGCGCAGGCCGAAGCCTTGGATGCTTTCTTGGAAGACAAAGGAAAGGTAGCCGGGGTAATAGCATTGGACGTAGATGAAGATGAATTGAAAAAGCGCATAGCCGAAAGGCAAAGGGTGAGCGGGCGCGCCGACGATGCAGCGGAAAAATTGGTAAAACGCATAGACGAGTATTTTACCAAAACCATTCACGTGCTGCCGTATTATGAAGCCCAGGGCAAATTGCACAAAGTAAATGGCGTGGGCGAAATAGCAACCATCTTCGGCGAATTGGGCAAAGTGATTGACGGCTTGTCCTAAGCAAGGTTTCCTCCACAAAAAAATATAGGTGTCGAAATTCCTGCAAGGGGATTTCGGCTTTTTATTTTTAAGGATGGCTGCCAATGTCATTAACTTAACGAAAAAGTCGTCGGATTTTGTAATCTTGCAGTTACGCTAAAAGATAGGGGTTGGTTTTCCCGAATTTTTACAAAGCGCATCATTATCGCAAATAACAGAAACACTAAGAGCCTGTTTAAAATTTATTCAATAAGATTTTTATGGAAGCTAATTTGA
>JASGFI010000042.1:0-20834 GCA_047605615.1 Edaphocola sp.
ATCCATCAATCGAGTATGCTGCGTGATTATAAATATAATGCCGTCGGGTTAATAAAATGCCGCTCCCTCGCAAAGCCCCGAACGGAAGCATGGCGTTGACTAAAGGCATGTGCCGTAAAATATTTTGAACATTGTGGCGCAAAACAATCCCACGGTGCTACTTTTGCCGAGTTTTCTGTTTTATCCAAAATAATGATGGCCAATAATTCCAACCCACAATCAGTGGACGTGCTGCTGGTAGGTGCCGGTATAATGAGTGCTACACTGGGTGTATTTTTGAAACAATTGCAACCTACATGGACTATCCACATAGTAGAACGATTGGATTCGGTAGCCATTGAAAGTTCGGCGGCGTGGAACAATGCCGGTACCGGTCACGCCGCCTTGTGCGAGCTAAACTATACCCCCCAAAAAGCAGATGGCTCCATTGATGCCGGCAAGGCTTACAAAATAAACGAGCAATTTGAAGTGTCGCGCCAGTTCTGGGCATATTTGGTGGAACATGGACTGCTTTCCGGCAACGATTTCATACAGCCGGTGCCGCACATGAGTTTTGTTCGCGGCGACAAAGACGTGGCCTTCCTCAAAAAACGTTTCGAGACGTTGAGCAAAAGCGCACTCTTTGCCGGTATGGAATATAGCGAAGACCGCGCCGTGCTGGCAAAATGGTTTCCCTTGATGATGCAAGGCCGCGATGCCTCCGAAAAGTTAGCGGCCACCCGCATAGATATTGGCACCGATGTCAATTTCGGAGCACTTACCACTTACCTAATCCAATACCTGCAACGCCAACCGGGCGTTACGGTGGATATGCAGACAGAAGTAAGCAATCTTAAACGCAACGGCAATGCTTGGACCGTAAAATACAAACACCTGCAAACAAGTTCCGGCGGCACGGTACAAGCCAAGTTTGTATTCATAGGTGCCGGTGGCGGTGCCTTGAAATTGTTGCAAAAGTCGGGCATACCGGAGGCCAAAGGCTATGGTGGTTTCCCGGTGAGCGGCCAATGGCTGCGCTGCACCAATCCAAAGGTGATAGCCCAACACAATGCCAAAGTATATGGCAAAGCCGCCGTGGGCGCGCCGCCCATGTCGGTGCCGCACCTCGACAGCCGCATGATAGACGGCAAGCGCCAATTGCTGTTTGGGCCATTTGCCGGTTTTTCTACCAAATTTTTGAAAAATGGCTCCTATTGGGATTTGCCTTGCTCCATATCCATAGACAATATGGTGCCCATGCTCCAGGCTGGGCTTAACAACATACCGCTTACCAAATACCTGATAGAACAAGTACGGCTGAACCAAGCCCAACGTGTGGAAGAATTGCGCGATTTTTATCCCGAGGTAAAGGGCGAAGATTGGGAGCTGGCCATAGCCGGGCAAAGGGTGCAGGTAATCAAGAAAAAAGACGGCAAGGGCGTGTTGGAGTTCGGCACGGAATTGGTCAATGCCGCCGATGGCAGCGTAGCGGCCTTGCTGGGCGCATCGCCGGGGGCTTCCACCGCAGTGTCGGTTATGCTGGAATTATTGAAAAAATGTTTCCCCGCACAAACAACCTCCGCAGCTTGGCAGGCCAAGCTCAAAGCCATGATACCCAGCTATGGGCAAGTGCTGGCCGACAAGCCCGAACTGATAGCCGCGGTGCGCAGCCATTCGGCCAAGGTGCTGGGGCTGCAATAGGGCATACATTGAATACAATAAGCGGCTCTGGTCGTAGCACCACCTTTGCCAAAAAAAGATGCAAAAAGCAAACCGGCGGCAGGCCATTAAAAATATGGACTGCCGCCGGTGTTACGATACATACCGCACGCTGGGTAGTTTTGTGCAATGAATACCGCACCAAGACACCAAGGAATTTGATTGTACAAAACTTTCGGTACTCCCCATTGTCATGCCGTAGGCATCTAATGTCGGGTGTTTTTTTAGATGCCTACGGCATGACAAAGCGGGAATAAAAGATTTTTCTTGAATGTCTGTACAGCGGAATAACGAAACCCGATTGTACATTTCTACCCAACGCGAAGTATAGTTCAAAAAACAAGCGATTAGTCCCAAGGCAGGATGCGCGATAATTTGCCGCGGAAAACAGTAGCCACCGAAAAAACCAGCAGCACGGCCGCACTCACTATATATACAATCATCTTTCTTTGGTTTTTGATTACTTGGAAAAATCTTATGCCAATTCGGCCAGCAGTTCGCGCCAAGTTTCCAGTTCGGGAATGCCGGGCTTGCGTTTGCCAAAGAACTGCACAATCATTTCCCCGGCGGCATCATACACTTCTATGGAATGGATAAGCCCGTCAACCGAAGGTTTTTTGACCAGATAAGTATGGGCAATGGCCGTTTCGCGCAGGTGCAGGTTGAAGTCGGGGTCCATCACGTTGTACCACGGGCCGGCTTCCATTACTTTGCGTACTTCGCCGGTGTGTATTTGAATGCAACCCCGGCTGCCCACGAACACCATTATGGGGATATTGCGTTCGGCGGCCAATTGCAACATTTTGCGCGAAGCATCGTTGGCCAAGGGCGTTACGAATTGTGCATCGGCTATGCGCATGGCCTGTAGGCGGCTTACGCCAAATTTGCCCAACATGCCGAAGAAATCGTGGGTATCTTTCAGCTCGCTCCACGCGGCGCGGAAGCCCGCTACGTCTATGTCGGCATCGGCCTTTTCTGCAGGCTTGGCCGGGTATGGCGTAGCGGCCACTTCTGCCGTTTGTTCGGCGGCGGTGTATCTTTTTGCCAAGTCGTGGTATGCGTCCAAATTGGTGCCATCGGTAGCATAAATTTTGTGTACGGCCTCGCCCGATTTGTCGAAAAACTGGAGGCTGTAACGGTCGTTTTCATTAACCGCAAAACCATAAGCCCAGTGCATCATAAACAAACGCAGGTCTATGTCTTCGTTCAATGCGGTGCCTACCGGCCCTTGGAAAGTAATATTGTTGTACACGCCTTTGCGCTCGTGTACGGCATCGTCGTTGCGGGTTAGGGCCATCACCTTGCCCAAGGCAGCCACGTCCACCAACAATTGTTTCCAGTCGCCTTCCAATTTGGTTACATTGTTGCCCACGCCGGTGGCTACCAATGCGGCCTCGCTGGTGTTCAATTGCTTTGCGGCATCCCTTATCCTCAATTTTGGGTTTTCCGTTTTCAGTCGTTCCCACTGTTCTTTCAGCGAAATTGTTGCTGTGTTCATATTGTTGTTCCTTTTTGTTTTGGTAAAAATTTATCTGCCCAAATAATCGAGCCTGGTTTGTACCGGGCATACGGTTATGAACGAATGTGAAAAGTTTTCGGGCGTATGCAGGTCGGCCTGCACGCCAAAAGTTTCTTTGATGTTTTGCCGGTTCAATACGGCTTCTTTCTTGCCAAAATCCACTACGTTGCCTTTTTTCAGCAATAGCACATCATCGGCATATTGCATGGCCAAATTCAAGTCGTGCAGCACGGCCACCACGGTTATTTGCGCATCGGCCAAAGCCTTGGCCAGCGACATCAATTGGTGTTGGTAGTGTATGTCCAAGGCACTTACCGGTTCGTCGAGCAACAGCAATTTATGTTCGCTGGGCGTATCCCATATCTGCGCCAGCACGCGCGCCAACTGTACCCTTTGCTGCTCGCCCCCCGAAAGGTTGAGGTAGTTGCGTTGCAAGAGGTGCGTAACGCCCGTAAAACCGGCCACCTTTTCTATCACTAATTTGCATGGGGCGGTCAGCTGGTTCTTATAATGCGGGTATCGGCCCATGGCTATTATTTCATAAGCCGTAAAGGGTACTTGTACCTGATATTGCTGGCGCAATACTGCCCGGGTTTTGGCCAATTCTTTCACCGGCCATTCCGCTACGTTTTTGCCCGCCCAAAATGCAGCCCCCGATGTGGGTTTCTGTTCGCCGCTTATTATTTTCAACAAAGTGGATTTGCCTGCGCCATTGCTGCCCATCAAGGCCGTAACCGCACCCGGCCGTACCTTGCCGCTTACCGAATGGAGCAATGCCCGTCCGGCTATTTGGTGCCGTATGTCGCGTAGTTCCAACATTGTCTTAAAAAATATTTTTCTTTTTTTCTTTAGCCAATAAATACAAGAAGAACGGCCCCCCTGCCATGGCCGTTATTACGCCAATGGGTATTTCTATGGGCGGCGTTATGGTTCTGCTCAAAAGGTCGGCCAGCACCAATAGGGTAGCGCCTGTTATGGCCGATGCTGTCATTAGCTTTTTATGTTCCGGTCCCGCTACCATGCGTATGATGTGGGGCACCACCAAGCCTACAAAACCTATGATGCCCGCCACCGCTACCGATGCGCCTATGCCCATGGCTACCAACAGCATTACCGCCGTTTTCAACTTTTCCGTTTTTACGCCTAAATAGGCAGCATCGCTTTCGCCCAGTGCAAATGCGTTCAACGCCTTGCCAAATAAGGGCAGCAAAAACACACAAGCCGCACAAAAAGGCAATATGCCCGCCACCGTAACCCAACTGGCGCCACCCAGGCTGCCCATCATCCAAAAGGTGACGCTGCGCAATTGCTGGTCGGTGGCCGAAAGGGTGATGAAACTGGTGAGCGCGCCGGCTATGGCATTCATGGCCACACCGGCCAGCAACATGATGCCCACGTTGGTGCGCCCCTGCTGTTGCGAAAACCTGTAAATCATCAAGGTACTCAACAAAGCACCCAAAAAGGTAGCAATGTTCAATCCATATTGTCCGGCAACACCTTCAAAATTTGCAAAGAGCTTAGCCCCCAACACTATCATCAATACTGCCGCAGTGGAGGCACTACTGCTGATACCCAACAAAGCCGGGTCGGCCAACGGATTGCGGAACAGGCCCTGCATGCTGGCACCGCACACGGCCAAGGTGGCTCCTATCAACACGGCCATGACCACACGCGGCAAGCGTATGATCCACAACACGCTTTCCTGCTGCTCCGAAAACGGTATGCCCGTATTGACGGACAGCTTGGCCGCCAATATGGCCACTACCTGCTGGGGCGATATGGCCAATGCACCTGCACCGATAGCCCACAACACCGCTGCCAATAAGCATAAAACCAATAATGGAAAGAACCCTTTTTTCAAAAATTTCTATTTTAAAACCTATATCAGCCCAATCACTCGGCCAGGGCCTTGTTTGCGTGTATTTTTTCTCCCAATTCTTTGATGCCGCTCACTACCCTTGGCCCAAAAGCGGAGAGCAGTTCGCCGTCCATCACTATGAAGTTCTTGTCTTTTCCTGCTTTTGTTTGGGCTATGCCGGGCACTTTCAACATACCATCTACGCCATCCAGGCTTTTAAGCCCGCTGTCAAACAACAAAATGGCATCCGGGTTGGCTTTTACCACGGCTTCCGGGGTAAGTGGCTTGAAACCTTCAGCATCGTTGCCGGCATTGGTGCCGCCGGCCAATGCTATCATAATGGCCATGGGCATATTTTTGCCGCAAACCGACAACGCTCCCGCACCGCGTGCATAGATGAACATTACCTTGGGGCTGGTTTCGTATTTGGGCAATGCCGCGTATTGGCTGTCTATCGCTGCGGTCAAACTTTTGGCTGCTTCTTGCTTGTGAAAAGAATCGGCCAATTGGTTGATGTATTTCTTGGTGCCTTCCACGCTATATTCCTGTTCTATTACCCATACTTTTATGCCCGCTTGTTGCAGTTGTGCAGCCTGTTCGGGCTTCAGGCCGCGCTCTTTCATGGCTATTACGTAGTTGGGCTTCAAAGCTATCATGGCTTCTACGCTCATGTTGTGCGGGCTGCCTACCTTGGGCTTTGCCAATAAACTTTGGGGGTACTTACTGGTAACATCCACGCCCACTATATTGGCTTCCATGCCCAAGCCGGCCAGCGTTTCGGATATGGCACCGTTCAGCGACACAATCCTGATGCTGTCGGTATTTTCGTTGTTGCTGCCCGCAACATCCCGGTGGTTGCCACAAGAGGCCAGCAGCGAAATAGCCGCCGCAAGGACCATTGTTTTTGTATGTATTGCCAAGGTGGTTGTTCGTTTTAGCGTAAGTTGGCAAAAGTACTGTCATGGAATTGTAAAGAATTTCAAAAACAGGAAATCGTTTTTCACAATCGGGAAAAAGAAAGGATACTTGTTTCTTACCAGCTTGTGAAAAAATGGAAATATGGGCAGGGGGAAATAAAAATTAAAATACCTTTATCGCCAAACAACACGCGCAATGAATATTACCAGGATATATAGTGACGAAATGGGGGAGAGCCATTTCGAGGAATTTACCGTGCCGCTTACGCATCAGGGCGACATAGGTTCGCTGTCGGAAAACGTGGGCGTCGATGCTATCCAATTCAGGGAGGTAGAACCGGAGTACATCTGGGATTTTCACCAACCCCCCAATCGCCAATACATAGTGTTGCTGGACGGTAGGATAGAAATAGAAACTTCCTTGGGCGAGAAGCGTATATTCAACGGTGGCGACATATTGTTGGTAGAAGACATAACCGGCAAAGGCCACAAAACCCGCAACCTCATTCCCACCAAAAGGAAATCTATTTTCATAAAATTGCCGTAGGGATTGCGGGCAGTGTGTTTGATGCTCAATAGCAGAAAGTAGCGGCAAGCAGTTTTTTTCCTTGGTTAAAAGCACTCAAATGTTTCAATAAACATAGTTTCCATGCCTTGTTTTGCCCTTTAAAATCAGTGCCATTTGCCTTGAAATTGTTTTAATTTTGCAGCCCTGTCGGTGTGTTGGTACCCGGCCGGCAATACAAACGCAACAGTTTTATGGACGACAATATGATAACGGTAATGGTAGAAGACCGCGCAGGTGTGGTAAATCCCGTGGAAGCCCCTACCGACATGGGTTTGAGCCTCATGGAAATATTAAAAGCCAACGACTACGATGTGCTGGCCACTTGCGGCGGCATGGCCTTGTGCGCTACCTGCTGCGTGGACGTGTTGGAGGGCGAAGACTCCTTGAATGAAATGGGCGACGACGAATATGCCATGCTCGATACCTTGCCCGATTTGTTGCCCAATTCCCGGTTGGCCTGCCAAATAAAATTGACCAACGAAATGAACAACCTGAAGGTGAGGCTGCACGCCGAACAATAAAGGCTTGGTTTGTGCCGCCGCTCCGCCGGAGAGATATACCACAATAAATCAGGCATGGGCAGTATTGCCGCCATTCCTACTCCTCGTGCGGGCTGCCGCTTTCTTCCCATTCCACATCGGGGTGTTCGGCAGAGTTCTTCACCAAGCTGTAGATAGATTTGGCGTGGCCGTATATTTTGGTGTTGTATTTATTGCCCAGCACTATTATGGTAAAATTGTCTTTCACAAAACGGTAGAACACGGTATTGTTGCCATGCCACCAACCGTTGTGGTATATTATCTTGTAGCCATCGGGATAGTTGAACATACGCCAGCCGTAGCCATAATTTTTCACGCCGGGCTTCTCGTTGGAATAGCCGGTATAGGCCATTTGTAGGGTACGTTCGTTGAGCAGCGCATGTTGGTAAAACGACTGGTCCCAACGGTACATATCTTCCACGGTGCTGTATATGCCCTTGTCGCCATACACGCCGTCTTCGTTGGTTTCGGGGAACACGGACCAGTTGTAGGCATAGCTTTGGGTAACGGTATTGTTTACCCTGTCTCTATCTTGCGGGTCGTACACAAAGGTGTGCTTCATGCCCAACGGCTCGAAGATAAATTCTTTCATGAACTGGCGGTAGGGCATTTGCGCCACTTCTTCTATCAGCCGGGCCAGCATGGCATAATTGGTGTTGCTGTATTCAAAACGCGTACCGGGACGGCTATTTAACCCGGGTTTATTCCTTGCCAGTATCTGTAACAAGTCTTCGTTGTACATCGGTTCGTTCGATTTCCAATAGCGGTTGCCCATTTTGGTATAGTCGGGCAGGCCGCTGCGCTGGCTCAACATCTGCGCCACGGTTATGTCTTCGTAAGGAAAATCTTTCAGGTAGGTTTTTACCGGCTTGTAAATGTCGAGGTATTTGTTTTGATATAGCCACAACACGGCCGTAGCCGTAAAAGGCTTGGAGGTAGAGGCCAATTGGCTGGGGTTTTGCGCACACAAAATGCTGTTGGTGCCTTTGTTGCAATAGCCATAATAACGTTCGTACAAAATCTTGCCCTTGTAGCCTACCAACACGCTTCCGTTGAAGCCCCGCGCCACTTCTACCCTGTAAAACGAATCCAAACGCTTAATCATCTCGCGGGCTTCGGGCGATGTGGTGTCGGCAAAACGTAGCTTTACCGTGCTGTATTCGTTGGTAGGCGGCTCATCTATTGCGGCAGTGGCCGAAAGCGGCGGGCTGGCCAAGGCGTTTTGTTCCGAAACCGTTTGACAGGCTACGAAAAAAGAACAGAAGGAAAATAAGAAAAAAGATATTTTGAAAGACACGCTGGTCATCACTTTAAACTATATGCGGTTGAAATTGGAAAAATGGTTCGGCACGAAGTTAGCGATAATGCAAGCGTTCAGCCGTCATTTAACTGTTTTTTCACGTACCTCGTTATGTCCTTTATGAATAGGCTGTATTGCGCTTCCAACAAGGCGTAGTTTTGCACCAGTAACCGGTGCGCCGTATCGCTGTCGTTCAGGTATTTGGCCCTGTGCACCAACCCAGCAAAGGCATTCGCCATGCCGTCGAGCGTGCGATAATTGTACAACCAATTCTGGCCAACCATATAGGGCAATATTTTCAGGAACCGTTCCGACAGCCACTCTTGTTGGGTTTGCAACAAACCATAGGTTTGGCGGGCAAAATTGGCCAGCGCATGTTCATCTGTAAATATGGATGTGTCTTTGGCCAGGAAATGGTCGTACAAGCTGTCCACAAAAGCACCGGCATACAAGCGGTAATGGGGCCTGTACACCTCCTTGGCCACTGCCGTGGCGGGATGCGCATCGGCAAAAGCATCTATCTTCCGGTGCAATACAATGCCTTGCCTTATGCCTTCGGGAAAGCTGCGCAACACTTTGCTGCCTTTCACGTAGTCGCCTATCATGTTGCCCGCAAGTATCGGGGCATTGTTGAAAGAAAGGTAAGCGTGGCCGAGGTAATTCATTTTTTGGGAAAAAAATTGTGGCGGCTGAATGGAAGCCGCACATGCAATATTGTTTAAAGATAGCATTTTAAAAGAGGGAAATGAACTTATTGTTCAAATGAGTGCTTAATCCATTGCTTTGGTTTTGAAATGTCCCCTTGTAGCAATCTGTTGTGTTTTTATAAGTTTAAGGCAGTTGGTCGTAACTTTGCGCCCAACTGCCGCCCGCACACATGTGCGTAAGTCCCGCTGCCTTTGGGCGCAGCGCACTTGCCAGATGATACATAAAAACCAAAACATGCCCCACCAGCCTGCCGGTGTTCGCCACGGTACCCATGCCCGATGGCTAATAGTCGGGTATGTTATTTTTACTTTCATAGGATATTTTAACATAGGCCTGTCGCTGGCCGTATTGCCGGTTTTTATTACCGGGTCTTTGGGTTACAATGCCGTAATGGCAGGACTGGCCATAAGCGTACAATATGTTGCGACGCTTTTGTTCAGGGGTTATTCGGGCAAGGTGGTAGATAGTTCGGGTCCCAAGCCCGCCGTGCAGTTCAGCATGTTCGCCTTTTTTGTTTCGGGTATAGTATTGGCCATGGCCTTTGCCGCCAGGGACCATGCGCACCTTAGCCTTGCATTGATAATCGTTACCAGGTTGCTTACGGGTTGTGCGGAAGGCATGGTTGGCGCCAGCCCCATTAATTGGGCCATGCTGCGTGTAGGCTCCAGGCATACGGCCACCATTATTCCTTATAACGGCATAGCCAGTTATGGCGCATTGGCCATGGGTGCGCCCTTGGGCGTATATGTAATTAAATTAGGTAATTTCTACTGGTTGGCCGCCATAATAGTCATATCGTCGGTAGTGGGGTTTGTGTACGTCAAAACCAAGCGGGCATTGGACGGTTCGCACAATGCCGCGAGGCAGTCGTTTGTAAAGGTGTTGGCACATGTAGCTCCTTATGGCATTTGTTTGGGCTTGGGCGGCTTGGGTTTCGGTACTATTTCCACATTCATGACCCTATATTATGCGTACCGTCATTGGGCCAATGGCGCACTTGCGCTGTCGTTGTTTGGCATTCTTTTCATAGCCGGGCGATTGTTTTTCAGCAATAGCATAAGCCGGTATGGCGGCTTACGTGTGGGCATCGTGTGCCTGCTGGTAGAAGCTATGGGTTTGGCTATTATATGGCTGTGGCCATCTGCGGCCGGTAGCTTGATTGCTGCCGCCATTGCGGGCTTGGGGTTTTCGCTCGTATTTCCGGCATTGGGCGTAGAGGCTATCAAGGCTTCGCCTCCGGCCAATCAGGGCGCTGCATTGGCTGGGTACGGGGTGTTTATAGATATTTCCCTGGGGCTTACCGGCCCTTTGGTAGGTTTTGTGGCAGAACGTTTCGGCATGGCAGCTATATTTCCATTTGCCATGGGCGTGGTATTGATAGGTGTGGCAGTGGGTGCATTGGTGGGCAGGCAGAAAGGGGGCTAGAGCTATTGCGCATGGCTTTTCCCGCCCCCGCTCGTTTAAAAAAGATTTTTTTTCAAAAAAACAGATAGTCCAATTTTTTAGCCCGCCCCCACCAACTTCGTTGGAGATAAAAATTGGGGGCAAGCTGGGACGGGAGTGCTGGAGGGAATATGGGCGTTACGGTTGGACTATTTTAAAAACAAACAGCATAAGTTCCTTGCGGGATGCGTTGCTTGCGAATGACAGCAAGGAACAGAAGGCTTTTTTGCCACAAAATAGTTTCTCTGTATTTTCGGCTGCTAAACTTCTGCTAGAACTGTATGAGGAACAAGGTACATGTTTATTATGCCAGCATATCGGGCCAAGACCTGCTCGATATTTACGATATGCTGATGAAAAATTTTCCCGATTCCATAAAGGAAAAAATAAATCGGTACAAAAGCCAACACGAGCGCAACCAGCGAATAGCCGGGAAGGCATTGCTGGAAAAGGCATTGGGCGACTTGGGTTTAAATGCATCCATATCTTTGAACGATTATAAATATACGCCTTCGCACCACCCGTACCTTCAGGGTTCCGATTTGAATTTCAGCTTGAGCCATACCGACGAGTTGGTGATATGTGTAGTTGCCAGGGGCATGAAAGTGGGGGTGGATGCCGAAAAACAATACCCCGTCATGCTCAACACCATGAAATTTTATTTCAGTCCGGATGCTTGGCAAAAGATAAGCAACGCACCCAATCCCGACTTGGAATTTTACCGGCAATGGACCATGCGCGAGGCCGCCGTAAAAGCATCGGGGCTAAGCATGGAGCATCCGGAGTTTGTACAGATACGCCCGCTGAACAATGTGATAGTGCTTGACGGACAACCCTATTATTGCAAGCAAGTAGAGCTGGAACCCGATTACTGCGTATGCCTGGCAAGCGAGCTGCAAGATTTCGAGATAGCATACCATCGCTGCGATTTGCTGCAACCGGCATAGGGAGCGGCGAAAGGGTGATTTTAAGATGACACTACCGCAGGACATTATAGACCCTTGCAGGGTGACAGGGGCGGGCGAAAGGGTTGCTTGTTGCTTTCCCCCCGTGTTTGCCAGGCCCATGCTCCCCATTGTCATGCTGCAAGTATCTGTTTCGGCTCCCATGCACTCTTGCTTGTCATGCTGCAAGCATCTGTTTCCTATCTGCTGTTGCATAAAAATGGGGCCGAGGTTAGGGCCATGCAAGTATCCGTTATTGAATTAAGGAAATAAAACCTATCTTTCATCCGCTAATGGTATCGAAACAGTAGTCGGTAAATATGTGGAATATGAAGGAAAGGGATTTGCAAGGCATACAGCCCAATGGCCTGTACGACCCAAGTTTTGAACACGATGCCTGCGGGATAGGCTTTGTGGCACATAAAAGAGGTCTTAAAAAACATTCGTTTATCAGCGATGCGCTCACCATTTTGGAAAACATGGAACACCGCGGCGCTTGTGGCTGCGAGGCCAATACCGGCGATGGTGCGGGCATCATGCTGCAATTGCCCCACGAGTTTTTGTTTGACGAAATGCTGAAAGAAGGCATCCTCCTGCCCGAAAGCGGCCAATACGGCGTGGCCATGGTCTTTTTCCCGAAAGAAAATTTTTTGAAAGAAGAATGCAAGGAAGTAATAGGGCGCGCTGCCCGCAAATTACATTTGGAATTGGCGGGTTACAGAAAAGTTCCGGTCAACAATGGCAACCTGGGCCCTACGGCTCTGGGCGTGGAGCCCGACGTGGAACAGCTCTTTATCTTAAAGCCACACGACACGGAGGCCGGAGAAGCCTTCGAGCGCAAGCTGTTTGTATGGCGCAATTATGTTTCGCATACCATAGACAGCGTGTTGAAACGCAAGAACCACGGTTTTTATATTTCCTCTTGTTCTTCCAGAATCATAGTATATAAGGGGCAGCTTACCAGCAGCCAGGTACGCGGTTATTATACCGATTTGAGCGATGAAAGAATGGTGAGCGCCTTTGGTTTGGTACACTCCCGGTTTGCCACCAATACCTTCCCTTCGTGGGCATTGGCGCAGCCTTTCCGCTATATAGCGCACAATGGCGAAATAAACACGCTGCAAGGAAACCTGAACTGGCTCAAGGCCAATGAACGGCACTTTTCCTCGCCCTATTTTACCCGCGAAGAATTGGACATGTTGCTGCCCGTGGTCGATAACCAACAATCAGACTCGGCGTGCCTGGACAATATCATCGAAATGTTGACCCTCAGCGGACGCAGCCTGCCCCATGTGCTGATGATGCTGATACCCGAAGCTTGGGACGGCAACGAAGACATGGATCCCTTGCACAAATCGTTCTACGAATATCACGCTTGCCTTATGGAGCCTTGGGACGGGCCGGCGGCAGTATGTTTCACCGATGGCAACATTATAGGCGCAACCCTCGACCGAAATGGCTTGCGCCCCGCACGTTACACGCTCACCGGCGACGACCGTGTGATACTGGCCAGCGAAACGGGCGTATTGCCGGTGCCGCCCGAACTTATCATAAAAGAAGGCAGGCTGCAACCCGGCAAAATGTTTGTGGTAGATACTGCCAATGGCCTGTTGCTGCGCGATGAAGAAATAAAGCAAATGGTGTGCAGCGGCCAACCATATAGCGAATGGATAGACCGTTACCAGATAAGGTTGGGCGAATTGGCCGAACCGAGGGTCATGTTCACCCCCTTGCAACACAGCCAGGTATTCCGCTACCAGCAGGCCTTTGGTTATACCCGCGAAGCGGTGGACAAAATAATTGCACCCATGTGCTTAGAAGGCAAAGAACCCGTAGGCTCCATGGGCAACGATACGCCGCTGGCGGTATTGAGCGACAAGCCGCAGCATTTGAGCCATTATTTCAAACAGCTGTTTGCACAAGTGACCAACCCGCCCATCGACCCCATACGCGAAAGGTTGGTGATGTCGCTTTCGGGTTTTGCGGGCAATTCGGGCAACCTTCTGGAAGAAGCCCCCGAAGCCGCCCACTGCATTGCTTTGCGGCATCCGATTCTGGATAATTATTACTTGGAAAAGATAAGAAGCATAGATACCAGCACCTTCCAGTCCAAAACGCTGCAAGCTTATTTCAGGGCCGATGGCAAATCCGGTTCCTTGCAGGCCGGCGTAGAGCGTCTTTGCCGCTATGCCGAAGATGCGGTGAAAGACGGCTTCAGGGTATTGGTATTGCAAGACAGGGCCATCGACAGCCGACATGCGGCCATACCTTCGCTACTGGCAGTATCTGCCGTGCATCATCATTTAATCAGACGCGGCATGCGCGGCTTGGTGGGCATCATGGCCGAGGTGGGCGATGTGTGGGAAGTGCATCATTTTGCTTGCCTCATTGCCTTTGGCGTTACGGCCATCAATCCATATCTGGCATTTGCCACCATTGAAGACCAAAAAGAAAGAGGGCTGTTGGGTGCAGGTTTGGACGTGGCGCAACTGAAGAAAAACTACATCAAGTCGGTGAACGATGGTTTGTTGAAAATTTTCTCCAAAATGGGCATCTCTACCTTGCAGTCGTACCAAGGTGCGCAGATTTTTGAAATACTGGGACTGAACAAAATGGTGGTGGACCGTTATTTTACCGGGGCTATTTCGCGCATTGGCGGTTTGGGTTTCGATGAAATAGCCCAAGAGGCATTGGCCAAACACCAACTGGCATTTGGCATGGGCAAACAGCCACAAAAATTACTGCCTGCCGGCGGCTATTTCCAATGGAACAACGAAGGCGAATATCATTTGTTCAACCCTACTACCATCCACTTGCTGCAATATGCCACACGCCGCAACGACTATGGGCTTTTCAAAAAATACAGCAAGGCCATTGACCACCGGTTGGAGGTGGCCTGCACCTTGCGCAGCTTGTTGAAATTTCGCAGACAACGGCCTCCCGTTCCCTTGCACGAAGTAGAACCTGCCTGCAATATCTACAAACGCTTTGCCACCGGAGCCATGAGCTTTGGCTCCATTAGCTGGGAGGCACACACTACCTTGGCCATAGCCATGAACCGTTTGGGCGGCAAAAGCAATACCGGCGAAGGCGGCGAAGACGAAGCCCGCTACCTGCCCGATGCCAATGGCGATAGCTTGCGCAGTGCCATCAAACAAGTGGCCAGTGCGCGCTTTGGCGTTACCTCGCTTTACCTTACCGAAGCCGATGAGCTGCAAATAAAAATGGCGCAAGGCGCCAAGCCCGGCGAAGGCGGCCAATTGCCCGGCCATAAGGTAGATGAATGGATTGCGCGCACACGCCATGCCACGCCGGGCGTAGGCCTTATATCGCCGCCGCCGCACCACGATATTTATTCCATAGAAGATTTGGCGCAGCTTATCTTCGATTTGAAAAATGCCAACGAAGATGCCCGCATTAGCGTGAAGTTGGTAAGCAAGGCCGGGGTGGGCACCATAGCCGCAGGCGTGGCCAAAGCCAAAGCGGAAGTGATAACCATTGCGGGCTTCGATGGCGGCACCGGCGCATCTCCTTTAAGTTCCATACAACACGCGGGCCTGCCGTGGGAACTGGGCTTGGCCGAGGCACATCAAACTCTGGTGAAAAACAAATTGAGGGGCCGGGTGGTGTTGCAGGTCGACGGCCAATTGCGTACCGGCAGGGACATAGCCATAGCGGCCTTGCTCGGTGCCGAAGAATGGGGCATAGCCACCGCCGCATTGGTGGTAGAGGGTTGCGTGCTGATGCGCAAATGCCACTTGAACACTTGCCCCGTGGGCATAGCCACGCAAGACAAAGAGTTGCGGAGCCGCTTTGCCGGCAATGCGGAGCATGTGGTGAACTTCTTCAAATTCATTACGGAAGAACTTCGGGAAATAATGGCGGAACTGGGATTCCGTACAGTAGATGAAATGATAGGCCAGGCCGACAACTTGGCACTGCGCACCAACCTGCAGCATTGGAAACACAAGACTTTAAACCTCGATGCCCTATTGGCCGTGGCAGAAAAAGGCGAGGCAAGTTTTTACCACGTGGCGGCGCAAGACCATGTAATGGACAATATTCTTGACCGTACATTGGTGGCAACAGCCGCACCGGCTTTGGAAACCAAGGCACACGTTGCGGCAAGTTTCGGCATAGCCAATACCGACCGTACCGTAGGCACCTTGTTGTCGCACGAAATTACCAAACGCTACCGCGCCAAGGGGCTGCCAGACGATACGATACGATTCAAATTTAAGGGTACCGCCGGGCAAAGCTTTGCGGCTTTTGCCACATACGGCTTGACCCTGGAAGTAGAAGGCAAGGCCAATGATTTTTTCGGGAAAGGATTGGGCGGCGCGCACCTCATCATATATCCCCATGCCCGGGCAAAATACCGTCCGGAAGAGAATATCATCATTGGCAATGTGGCGTTTTACGGTGCTACCGCCGGGCGGGCTTATATACGGGGCAAGGCGGGCGAGCGTTTTTGTGTGCGCAATTCGGGGGCGCACGTGGTGGTGGAAGGCGTGGGTGCCCATGGCTGCGAATACATGACCGGAGGCAGGGTAGTCATCTTGGGCGCAACCGGTAGGAATTTTGCTGCGGGCATGAGTGGCGGCATAGCCTACGTTTATGATGTGAAGCGCAATTTTCCGAAGAAATGCAATGCGGAACTGGTGGCCATCGAAGACTGTGCAGACGACGACGCGGCGTATTTGAAAAGTGCATTGGCCAAGCATAAAGAATATACCGGAAGCACGGTGGCGGCGTTCGTGCTGGACGATTGGGCCAATCAAGTGAAATACATACGGAAAGTAATACCGCACGAATACAAAGCCGCCCTATTGCACAATGCAATGTTGGGCCAAACAAAAATTCAATAAGCAACAGAACCGGGAGGGAACAAAATGGGAAAACCAACAGGCTTCAAGGAATATGCGCGCGAAGCACCGGCTCATGAAGCAGTGCCGCAAAGGGTAACGCACTATGGCGAATTTATGCACCGCTACGATGCCGCGGCCCTTGACCGCCAATCGGCAAGGTGCATGGACTGTGGCGTTCCGTTTTGTCAAAGCGGCTGCCCCTTGGGCAATTTGATACCCGAATTTAACGAAGCGGTGTACCGACAACATTGGCACGAAGCATTTGAGATATTGGATGCCACCAATAATTTCCCGGAGTTTACGGGCAGGGTGTGCCCCGCGCCTTGCGAGTCGGCTTGTGTATTGGGCATAAACCAACCGCCCGTGGCCATAGAGCATATAGAAAAGCACATCATAGAGATTGCCTTTGAAAAAGGCTACGTGAAAGTATATGCGCCGCTGTTGCGAACCGGGAAAAAAGTAGCCATCGTGGGTAGCGGCCCCGCGGGTTTGGCAGCAGCGGCGCAGTTGAACAAAGACGGCCATTCCGTTACCGTTTACGAACGCGACGATGAACCGGGCGGCTTGTTGCGTTACGGCATTCCCGATTTTAAGCTGGCCAAAGATATTGTAGATAGGCGCATAGAATTGATGAAGGCCGAGGGCGTAGCGTTCAAAACCAAGGCACACGTGGGTGTCAATGTTTACTTCAGCGAGTTGACCGACAATTACGATGCCGTAATATTGGCCGGCGGCGCCACCGTGCCCCGTACATTGCCCATACCCGGCAGCGATTTGGACGGCGTGCATTTTGCCATGGATTTTTTAAAACAGCAAAACAAACGTGTGGCGGGCAAGCCGCCGGTAGCGCCGGGTACGGTAGAAAGCAATATGGTTTACGAAGAAATAACGGCTACCGGAAAACACGTAATCATCATTGGCAGTGGCGACACAGGGTCGGATTGCGTGGGCACCGGCAATAGGCAAGGCGCGGCCAGCATTACCCAATTGGGCCATTCCAACCTGCCGCCATTGGAACGCACGGAATTTACGCCTTGGCCGCTTTACCCACATATTTTGCGCACCAGCACCTCGCACGAAGAAGGTTGCGACCGTGTGTGGGCCATAGTGACCAAGGAGTTTCTGGGCGATGAAAATGGCCGCCTGCGCGCTTTGCGTGTGGTGGACGTGCAATGGACACAAACATCGGACGGACGAACCCCCGCCAACTATACCGAACTAACCGAAACGGAACGAGAGCTGCCTTGCGACCTGGCTTTGCTGGCCCTGGGTTTTGAAAGGCCGGAACACGAAGCTATATTGGAGCGTGCAGACATAGCCACAGACGACCGTGGCAACGTAGCCGCCAATACGCGCGATTACAAGACCAACAAAGAAAAGATATTTAGTTGTGGCGACATGCGCCGCGGCCAATCGTTGGTGGTATGGGCCATGGCCGAAGGGCGTGCGTGTGCGCAAAGCGTTTCGGAATATTTGGCGGGGAAATATTAATGTGTGCAACTTGTATCTATGAAGCCGTCCAATAATTGCCCGTAAAGGCGCAAAGGCATATTGGGCATAGGCGCTTACTCAACTTGCTGCAATGCCTGTAGCAACCATTCATGCAACGACTGTATGGCTTGCGGCATTTGCCAATTGTTGCGGTTGCGGGGTTTCACATAATTGGATATGGCCCGCACTTGCAGAAACGGAATTTGCTTCATGAGGCAAATATAATGAAAAGCGGCACCTTCCATGTTTTCTATATCGCAATTGAAAAGCCCGCGGCGAAGGGCTACCAAGGCTTCGCTGCCGCTTACGGTTTGCACGCTCAATGAGTGTACCCAAGGCAGATGCACCCCAAACGGGAAAGCGGCGGTATCGTTTACGAGGTTTTTGTTTTGGAAAGGAAATTCGTTGGGTTGCAACAAGCCTGTTTCAAAAAAATCTTGGTATTGGCCACGGTCATCTACACCCAAATCGCCGAAGGTTTCTTGCTTTACGGCCACTATGGAGGTTAGCTGCCGCGACAAGTCGAAACTGCCGGCCACGCCCACTTGCAGGCAAAAATCGGGCTTGAACTTTTGCAATGCCTCCGTAAAGTTGAAAGCGGTAACAGTGCCGCCCAAGCCGCTGACGCAAATGCTGACTTGAAGCCTTCCCCACTGGTAGGTTTGGTCATGGCGGGGGAATTTTCCAAGTTTCAAGTAATCCACAAGCGGTTGTATCTCAAAAGGGGTGGCCGTTACTAACAGTATGTGCATGGTTGTATGATTGGCGTAGCACGCAGTGGGTAATTTACGGGTTTGGTTTGTGCATTAACGGCGCAAAACTAATGCGTTTATGGCAGCCGTCTGTACCATTTTTGGTTTTGTGCCCCTTTTTGGTAGTACCTTTGCGCAAATTTTCAAGCATAACTATGGTATATCTTACAAGGGTGGAGCATTTTAATGCGGCGCACAAGCTATACAATCCGGATTGGAGCGATGCGGAGAACATCGAGGTTTTTGGCAAATGCGCCAATGCCAACTGGCACGGACACAATTACGAACTGCACGTAACCATAAAAGGCGAACCACATCCCGAAACAGGATTTGTTTTCAATGCCAAAACATTGGGTATCCTGATAAAAGACTCGGTGATAGAGAAGATGGACCACCGCAACCTGAATATGGACGTGGCTTTCATGAAAGGAAAATTTACCAGTGCCGAAAACTTGGCCATTGGGATATGGAACGAACTGAACCCATTGATAATTGCCGAAGGGGCCATTTTGCACAGCATAAGGCTGTACGAAACCCCTAAGATATACGTGGAATATTTTGGCTAACTTCAAATCTATACCTCATGGCTTATAAAAAGACGGAAACCTACGACCCGCACATAACCGACGGCTTAATGGACAGCTACAAATCCATCATAGCATTGCTGGGCGAAGACGTACAAAGGGAAGGCCTGGAAAAAACGCCGGAACGTGTGGCCAAAGCCATGCAATACCTTACCCAAGGCTACCAAATGGATGCGCAAGCCATACTGAACTCGGCAAAATTCAAGGAGGCTTATAGCGAAATGGTGATAGTGAGAGACATAGAACTGTACTCGCTTTGCGAACACCACATGCTGCCCTTCATCGGCAAGGCACACATCGCCTACATACCCAATGGCTACATAACCGGGTTGAGCAAGCTGGCACGCGTGGTTGACTGCTACTCGCGCAGGCTGCAGGTGCAGGAACGCCTCACCGACCAGATATTGAACGCCATACAAACAGCCCTGGAACCGCAAGGCGTAGCCGTGGTGATAGAGGCCAGGCACATGTGCATGATGATGCGTGGCGTGAGCAAACAAAACAGCATAACCACTACTTCGGCCTTTAGCGGCCAGTTCCAACACAACGAGACCCGTTCGGAATTTTTGCGGCTCATAGCTACCAATTTGAGTTAACTTTCTCCCATGATGTTTTGGGGCGTTTGTTTTTACGGGTTGCTGTGACATCCATAAAAACGAATGCCCGGCTGATAAAAGAACTGTCGACAAGGTTTAGCACAAAGTCAAATGAAAGTTCGTCAGAGGCCATCTGTCTTGTCCTGCTATAGGTTGACTCTATTTTTAATAATGAATCAAATTTAGATAAAATATTTATTGTCATTGTCCGGAATGGTGAAAACTTTTAGGCCTTTTGATGGGCCAAAAAGTTTCCAACATTCCTCACGCAGCGGGCATTGTCTTTGCATACGATTTGTATTTTGTTTTGTCGTATTGGTTGTGCACTTCGTTGGGGGTTTGAAAATCCAAACTCCGGTGTATCCTTTGTGCGTTGTAAATCCCCACGGCTTGTGCTGCCATTTTTTGTGCCGTTCTGAGGTCGGGCAGCGTGTGCCTTAGTCCGTATCCGTATTTCAAAATGCCGTTGATACGCTCCGCCACTGCATTCTCGTAAGGGTCATTTTGAAAAAGGGTCTGTAACCAATGCTAGGTAAGCGTGTCCTTGGTCGGTTTTGACATAGGTGATGTCGCAAACAACGGCTTGTTCGCTGTGCGACAACTCTTTTTATTTCAATAGGTTAGGGGATTTGTGGAAGAAATGTTTGGAATCGGTAGTGATGTGGAATTGCTTAGTTTTTTTGACTAATAAATCATTGTTTCTAAGAAGTGTAAAGAGCGCATCCCTGCCTATTTTGAGCTGCTGTGTTTCGAGTTCGGGACGGATGTATTCGATGAGTTTGCGCGTACCGCAACGAGGATGTATTTTACGGATATTTTGCACGATTCGGGGTATTTGCTCGTTGTTGGATTGGGTTGTTTTTTGAGATTCGATGCGTTTGCAATACGCCTGTTTGCTGATACCAAACACTTGATAAACTCCGGTTCTTCGAGTTTTTCGCGTAGTTTTTTTAGTTCCCGATCTTTGCTCATGGCTTTATTTTTAGAGGTAAAATTTCCTAAGTACACGACAAAAATTTCAAACAATTAATATTGCAGTAATTACATCC
>JASGFI010000043.1:0-19802 GCA_047605615.1 Edaphocola sp.
GGTCATGCCGTGCGCCGAGGAATTGGTGGGGGCCGGCGTGTTGACCGTGCCGGGATATGCCGCATCGGGAATAACTGCGGGTACGAAATTTTGTGCCCGCACCGCCATGCCGCCCGATGCAAGCATGGCAAACAACAACGACAGTCCCTTTGGGACTTTGCGCGGGGCGGGGAAGCAAGTAATGGCTGTTTCCATGATTAAATAGATTTAGCGGTTAAGGCCAAAACGCATACCGGTTAATTAATGGAACACTCGCGGCAAAGCTATGCACGCAAGGCATGGAAACAAAGGTATATAGTGTATTTGTTAAATGCAAGTGGGCCAGCTTTTTTCCCTTTTCCACGCTGCAATGGCAACCGCAATCCTTGCATTTGTACTTTTGGCTCCTCCCCGTATGAATCCGGCTTTCACCTTGTTTCCCGATTGGCATTTGTAGCATTTCATTGGGCAGAAACACAAAACGTACCTTAATTTGACAATGCCAACAAATAATATTGGGAATGAACTGCTTTCCCTATCACTTGGCCTTTAGCGCAGCTTCAATCGTTTCATTGTTGCCATAAATTCTTGTGCTATTGCTTCGTGGTGTTGATGCTTGTTGTTTTGCGCTACCCATTTTCCGGCTACCATGGTTCCCATTAAATGGCTGGTGTCGCCGGCATATACCAGCGTATTGCAAATGTTTTTTAGCGAACTGGTAGCTATCAAAGGTGCTTGGGCATCTATGATTACGGCATCGAAAGATTGGCCTATGGCAAAAGGCGTTGCTACTTTTTCGCCCATGGCGGCGCGCCCTGCGGTATGGGCCATGTGCAGTGCGTTGAAACCGCTGTCGCCGCGTTGGGGGTGGAAAAAAGTGTCGCGCCTATGGGTGTTTGTCCTCTGTACATAATCGAGCAGCCGTAAGTCTTCCAAATGGTTTACGCTTATCTGGCTATCGGTGCCTATGCTCCACTTGCCGCCATGCTGTTGGTATTCCTTAAATCGAAACCTGCCATCGCCCAAGTTGCCTTCGGTGGAAGGGCAAAGCACCACGTTGGCACCGGACCTTGCTATGCCTGCCACCTCGTTATCGGCCAAGTGCGTGCAATGTACCAAATTGTAATTGCTGTTTACGTCGCAATGCGCCAACAGCCATTCGGCGGGCCGGCAGCCATAATATGCTTGGCAATCGTTTATTTCCTTCAATTGTTCGGCCACATGAATATGGAAAGGATATTGCCGCGCCATTTTGCTTACAGCTATCAGGTCTTCCTTGCCCACTGCCCTTAACGAATGTGCCCCGGCAGCAAGGTTGGCATGTTCATAGTGCGATACTGCTTGCTTGCTGGCTTCAAAAAGTTGGTAATATTCCTCTATGGTATGGCTTATGAACCTGCGTTGCAAATCGTAGGACGGGATACCGAAATTGCCTGTTTGGTAGCATATCGGGACCAACGTTATCCTTATGCCGGTGCGTTGGGCGGCGGCTACCAGCCTTTCGCCCATTTCGGCCAGGTTGTTGTATTTCTTGCCGTTCTCATCGTGGTGCACATAATGAAATTCGGCCACCGAAGTATAGCCGTTACGCAACATTTCGGCATACAGCATGGTAGCCACCGTTTCCATGTCTGCCGGGTCAAGCGCGAGCGCCACCCGATACATGGCATTGCGCCAAGACCAAAAATCGTCCGGTACTTCCGGGCCTTCAAAATATTCGGCCAATCCGGCCATGGCGTATTGAAATGCGTGCGAATGTGCATTCTGGAAACCGGGAACGGCGTAGCCGTCAACGTAGGTGGCAGGTGCATGGGTATCGGTGTTTATGTCGGTAATATTGCCGTCTGTACCTAAACTTACCACCGCATTTTCCAGCCAGCCATTTTCTGTCAATAAGCCTTTGAATCTATACATAACTTAATTATGCTTTTGCATTTTGTTTATTTCGGTAAGGAGGTGGGCAAACAGTTGTCGCAACATTACTTGTATCTTGGCTGCTTTGGCAGGGGCGTAGCGGGTTTCCGTTGCATCCATGTAATTGGTTTTGGCCATTTCCAGCTGTAGCGCATGGATGCCTTCGCTTGGTTGGCCAAACGAACGGGTAATATGGCCGCCTTTGAACGGATGATTGTGCGCAAACTGATAACCGCAATTTACCAAAACATTGCAGGCTGCTGTTATTATGTTTGAAGCCGCAGTTTTGCCGTCGTTGTCGCCAAGAACCAAGTCGGGAAAAGGAGCGGCACTTATTCCCGGCACCGATTTCCTGATGGAATGTGCGTCGAACAACAATACGTCGGCGTGGCTTTCTTTCAAACTTTCCAGCAATGCCGCTATTTTCTCATGATAGGGAGTGTAGTACCGTTGGGTGCGCAACGCCACCTCGTCTGCATTTGGTTCGCAACCCGCTTGGTACAAGGCTTGTCCGTTAAAATCCGTCTTGGTCACCACATCGGTTATCACCCTGCCGTCGTTGTACAAAGGCTTGTTGTCGGCATCACGGTTCAAATCTATCACCCAACGGCTGTAATTGGCCACGATGGTGGTTATGCCCATTTGGGGCAGGAAATGGTACAGCGTTGGTACGAACCAATCGGTATCGTCCTGCGTGGCCGCCATGTGCGGCAGGAAATGTTCCCCGATTTCTTCCGGGATAAAAGTACCGGCATGTGGAATGCTTACCACGATTGGTTGCGGCTTGCCTATGGCAGGTATTATTTCATATAGATTGGTGGGTTGCATAATGGGTCAAAATTGCACCGAAATAAATTAACAGCCAAGGCAAAACAACGAAGCCGCGCCGCCTTTACAAGGACACAAAAAATAAATACAGTTTTTGTACAACATAAAGGGCGGGATATTGTATCGTTTAACGGGGCTATGCCTTAGCTTTGTGGCTCATATCTCCGTTAACAAAAAGAATTTACCAAAATGAAATTGTCGCGCATCAGCAATGACATCATCCAGCAGATGTTGCTCGTCATAGCCATCATACTGGTGGGGCTGGCCATAGTCCTTAACCTTACCTATTTTATACCCGGTACGCTGGGGGCTGTTACGCTGTACATACTGGTGCGCAACTGGTATTTTGTCCTCACGGAAAAAAGGGGCTGGAAACCCATTTGGGCCACTTCGTTTTTCCTGGTGGCGATAGTGGCCGTCATTGCCTTGCCCTTGTGGCTGCTGGTAGAAATAATGATACCGCAGGTAAACTCCCTGCTCGACAACAAGGCGTTGATAGTGGAGAAATACAATGCCCTGAGGGATTTTATGCAAAGAACACCGGCACTCAACAGGATTTCGATAAAGCAGGAACAGGTTTTTGGCTATTTGCAAAAGCTGTCCGCCCTTATCCCAATGCTGTTGAACTCGGTAGCGGAAGTGTTCGTAAACATAGCCACGGCTCTTTTCATGCTGTATTTTATGCTGAAAAATGCCCGCAATATGGAGCGGTTCCTAAATGTATTCTTGCCCTTTTCGGCAAAGAGCAAAAATAAATTGTGGCAGGAAACCAACATGATGGTAAGGGCCAATGCCATTGGTATTCCCATACTTGGTTTTTTTCAAGGCGTGGTGGCGGTTGTGGGTTATTTTATTTTTGGGGTCAACAATGCTTTGTTGTGGGGCATGTTGACCGGGGTCGCTACCATTGTACCTGCCGTGGGTACCATGATTGTATGGGTGCCCATAGCCATTATCCAATTTGCTACGGCCGGTGTCACCAACGGTGTGGGGCTTACCCTTTACTGCCTGATAATAGTTGGCGGCATAGACAATGTATTGCGTTTTACCATTCTGAAAAAAATAGGCGACGTGCATCCGCTGATTACTGTTTTCGGGGTGATACTGGGCTTGAAGGTTTTCGGTGTGATCGGGCTTATATTCGGCCCATTGTTATTGTCGTATTTTGGTGTGCTGGTCAAGATTTACCGTATAGAATTTGGCAAGAAAAGCGAAAACTTGTTAAATCAACCACCTACTATTGCACGTTTTTACCCATAGAAGTTTGATTGACAAAGCAGACCAAAATGTATAAGTTTAGAGCAGAAATTGAAATAATTGGTGTTAATCCATTCGTTTATGTTCCTGACGATATACTTCTGCAAATTCTCAATCGAGCAGGGAAAAACAAAGGGCATATCCCCATAAAAGGCACAATTAACGACAAACCTTACAAGCAGACATTGGTAAAATATAGTGGCGAATGGCGGCTTTACATCAATACGACAATGTTGAAAAATTCGCCTAAACACATTGGGGAAATAATAGACATCACGATAAACTTTGACCCTGAAAAAAGAGAAGTTCAAACGCCCGAAAAATTTACCAAAGCATTAAACGAAAATAAAGAGGCAAAAACTGTTTTTGATAGTTTGTCAGCATCAAGAAAATTAGAAATCGTAAGATATTTGGCCAACTTGAAAACGGAAGAAACGAAAGAAAAAAATATTCAAAGAGCCATCAATTTTCTTTTAGGAAAAGAAAGATTTGTCGGTAGAGATAAACCATAAAAAATATGAAATCATTATTCAATGAAAGCGAATACAAAGAAATTCGCAAACGAATAGAAAGTTTGACGGCCAACAATCAAAGACAATGGGGCAAAATGAATATTGCTCAAATGTTGGCACATTGTTCAATCGGCTTTGAAAAAGCCATTGGAAGAGTGCCTTTTGAAGACAAAAGCAATTTCATTATGCGGACACTCGTAAAAAAAATTGTTCTCAACGCAGTTAAAAAGGGCGACTTAGGTAAAAACCAAAAAACTTTTCCGGACTACGAAATTAAAGACGACAAAAATTTTGACACAGAAAAAGCACGACTTCTTACAAACCTTGACGCTTTTTACAAATTTGGCGACAAAAACGAAATCGGCAGACACCCATACTTTGGCAAATTCTCAAAAGACGATTGGGGAGCGTTGCAATATGTCCATACTAATCATCATTTGACACAATTTTCTGCTTGACTTTTTTGGAAACGAAAAACAACGAACCGCTAACATCGATTTTGCAATAGCGAGGCAGAAGTCCCAAACTGAACATTTGTGCAAGGTTCAACATTCGTTCTTCGATTGAACATTTGTGCAAAAAATCCCCGCCTTTGGCAATACCCGAACCGCGTTGTGTAGGTCATTCCCCATTTTTCCGCAAGAAAATAAATTCCCGTGCTAACGCGAGACCCCTCCGGCAGGAAAATCCAATTACACTTGACCGGCTCATCGCAAGACCCTTTTAAGCGTTGGTGCGTCATTATAGTTGGAATGTAAAAAGCCCGAACTCCTAATTCGGGCTTGGTGGCAATAAATTCAGTGGTGGAGCTTTCGCTGCCCCGTTCAGAATAATTTACGGCACAAAGCCACATTCACTTTGGGCCATTTTTATTAACCAACAAAAAACAAAATGTGGGGTGTCTTTATTTGTATCGACTTACTTAATCCTTGGTAAACTTCCTTGTAGTTATCAAGTTGCCCTTCTCGTCAACGACTTTTACGGTATAAATCCCTTTCGCCATTTCGGAGGTGTTGATGGTGGTCACTTCTTTTGCTACCAAGGCACTTGTTACCCTTGCGCCGGTCAAGGATACAACGTCCAAGCGGGCGGCCCCCAAGTTTTTGTCGGTATAGACGATTAGGTCGTTGCCGGTGGGGTTGGGGTAGAGGTTTACGCGTTTGTCGGCCACGGTTATGGCGGCTATGCCGGCAGTGCCTTTGTAGATAAGATATACGGCCGTATCGGCATCGCTATCGGTAAATGTCCTTATTTTTACGACACCTACCCCGATGCTGGGAACGGCCAACCTTGGCTCCAAATCCGAACTATCGCCCACGGCAATAGCATCGGTAGAATCTATTGCAAATGACAATAATGCCGGATCGGTAGCGGTACGACAAAGGTAGTTGTCGCAAATGCCATACAACTTCCAATCACTGGGCAGGTCTTTCAAAATCAACTGCCAATAGACGATGACCGGGGAGGAAGATGTGTTGAAAATTCTATTGTAAATATTAAGGCTATCATCCGTAACCCAATGAACCAAATCCGAGGTTTCGGTAGAGGTTACGGTGTCTGCCCTTAATGTAAAATCTTGAGCCGAAGCCCGAAGGACAGACAAAACAAAAACAAGGGAAAATAATACGCTTTTCATATTCTATAATATATATATTAAATGGCGAAGTTACTTAGTTGTTACGATAAACAGGGGTGTTAGATTAAATTTAGCATAAATCAAATACCTTTCCTCAATTTAAAGACGAGCATAGAAACCCTATGCTCGTCCCAAATTTTATAGTACCGATAATATGGCCGCAAATTTTATTGCTTCACAAATTTACGAGTGATTTTTCCTTCGTCAGTAGCTATATTCAGGAAGTACACGCCATTTGACAATGCAGCAGTGTTAACGGTAGATACGCTGATGCCGCTATTAAGGTTAACGGATTGAGCGGCAGTTACTTGTTGACCCAGTAAATTGGTAACAGTGAAATCAACTTTAGAACCTTTTACCATGTCCAGTTTTACCTTAAGCTCGTTTTTTGCCGGATTGGGAAACAATTGAACATCGCCGTTTACAACCAATTGTTCTATGCCCAAGGCGCTTGTTCCGGTCTTGACGATTTTAGAAACGCCGCTTTCATAGCCTCCGCCAAAATTATAAACCACACCGTCACCGTCTCTCAATTTGATGTAGCCGGTATCGGCGGCGGCACTTACCCCATACAAGCCGTCACCATAATCATCCGTTATCTCTATCGTATAACATTCATTCTCGTCCAAGTCCAACCTATGTTCAAATACTACCCCTGCATCCTCGCCACCTGCGCCAGCGGTACCGGTACCGGCGGTATAAGTGTGGCTATATACCGTAGTGCCGGAACTATTGATGACAGCCCAAGAAATCTCACCCGGATATTGGTCGGTTTTTACCTCGAGTATCCACGATTTGTAGGATGAAGACAACGCATTGGAAGTCAACGTCAATGAATCATCGCTGGCCTGTGCATCGTTGGTTGTGGTAGCCTCGTAGGTAACTACCGTACTTGGGTCGGCAAATGTGTAAGTGCCGATGGCTACGTCCGCATAATCATACTGTGCCAACGAACCTGTCCAAGTGGTACTTGCAACCGCGCTTCCCGCTACTTTTGCCGTTACCGTTGCGGACGTAAGGGTGGTGGTGCCCAAATTTTGAATTCTTGCGGACAAGGTAGTGGTGCCTCCCGCGCAAACGCTTGTTGGTGTGTTCACACCAATGGTTCCTACATTGGTACCGGTAACTGCCACGGGGCATGTGTTTATGTAGTTCATCCAAAAACTGGTCGAACTCATGGCAGAGCCATAACCGGCAACGGAATAAACTACCTGCCTATTGGGACAAACAACGGTGAACGTAGGGAAACCCGATACTTGGTAGCTTGAATTTAGGCCTGCGTTGTCTATGAATACATACGGCTCGTCGGTAACCCAGTCTCCCTGCGAATAAGTAGCGTAAGTGGTTCCCGTACTGGTACCATACAGTTGCGCCGTGGTGTTTGTGCTTTCACCCTCGACAAATATCACCATCACTTTCCCCGCCGTAACGGTTCCGCTGGGGCCGTATTGGTTGTAAAGATTCTTCATGAAACCACTGCTATGGGCAGACCAACAAGGGCCGCACCATGCCGCCGAAATGTCAATCAAAACAGTGTACCCCTGGTTAAGGTAAGTGTACAGGTTTTGTGAAACACCATTGATGTCGGTTAACGTAAAATCCGGTGCAACAGATCCGATGGCCAACTGTGCATTGGCCACTCCAAGGCTCGAACAAGCCACGGCTAAAGAAAGTAACGTCTTCTTCATGTTTTGTAATTTTTGAAAACTTAAAATTGATTGCTTCAAGTACCGAAGTTAAAAATTCTATTTCTATTTACCAAATAAAATTTTTACGAAAAAACAAGAGCCGGACTTATGTCCGGCCCCGATAATTAATGGTATCGTTTTGCTTAATCCTTGGTAAACTTCCTTGTAGTGATTAAGTTCCCCTTCTCGTCAACAACTTTTACGGTGTAAATCCCTTTCGCCATTTCGGAGGTGTTGATGGTGGTCACTTCTTTTGCCACCAAAGCAGTTGTTACCCTTGCGCCGGTCAAGGATATAACGTCCAATCGGGCGGCACCTAAGTTTTTATCGGCGTAAACGATTAGGTTGTTGCTGGTGGGGTTGGGGTAGAGGTTTACGCGTTTGTCGGTAACGTTGATGGTGGAAATACCGGTAGTGGCTTTGTTTAAGATGAATACTGCCGTATCAACCGCTTCCAACGTACTCACCATTATCTTAAAAACACCGGTACCATTGGCTGCGGTATAGGGGGCGTAAACCCTTACGTCCAATAAGCTAGTGCCATCGACAGCTATGTCCATTGTCGTTTTAGTGGGACGGTTAATGAACCATGAACTATCGACAGCATAGCATGATACATTGTCACAAATTCCGGTAAGCTTCCAGCCAGAGGGGTAATCCGTAGTGTCGGACACCAATTTCCAGTTGGCGGAAAAAGCCGAGGATGATGTATTCTGTATATACGTAACTACTTCCACATACGGATAGTCGGTCATGTCTGCGGTTTTGACTTCCGTACCCGTAGTGGTCGAGTCCACGGGGTTAGCCGTGAAAGTAAAAGTCTGCGCATTTGCAATCGTACCCAATGCCCCTGCCAGCAAACCGCTACACAAAGCATAGATTATTTTTTTCATAAAAATGATTTTTGTTTGAAAAATGGAAAGCCCGAATGTAGGCAAATTTTTTTTAGTTTTTTGTCTATGGTACTATCGTACTTGTTAAAGTTAGCTTGAAATTAAAAAGCTGTCACATTAAAGTGGCAGCCTTTTTTAAAACATCACACTATTTTGCTTATTTCTGCACGTTCAATTTAAAAGAAACCTTGCCTTTTTCGGTATTCAAATTAACCAAATAGACACCCGCCGTCAGGTTGTTGGTATTGATTTCCAAAATATTGGTCCCGCTACGAAGGGCTTTGTCCATAGATGACAGGGTGCGGCCCAAAAGATCCGTAACGGTAAGGTTAACATTGGAGGCTTCTTTCATGTCCACTTCCAAATACGCTTTGTCAATCGTTGGGTTGGGATAGACATTTGCCTTGTTGATACCGGCAACAACATTTGACATAGACGTAGCGGACGAATATATTGCACTGTTCAATATGCTTGTGGTGCTGTTGTCTATCATCATGGCAATGTATTTCAAATCCGCAGTTTTCCAGCTTGTATCCAAAGTGGTGGTAAGGCTCGTAGTGTATGTTTGGCCTGCGGTGAGTGTAGTGGGCAATCCAGTGCCTGTTGCGCCACCCGGCGAAGGGGATATGCTACGGGCAACAAATTCAAAACTTACACCGCTAACGGTAGAACCTAAGCTTTCCCAGCCACCCATGGTACCATAGGTGCCGCCGGCATAGTAATTGTGTTGCAACCAGCTGGTACCGGTACCCGTAACATTATCTTCCGTAACTACCAATGCAAATTTGGGGGTTGTGATGTCCACGCTTGGAACAATAGTAAGCGGAATGGTAACAGAAGTTCCTGAAACGGTCGGAGTTCCTAAAGTTAGCTCCGCAAAACCGAAATAACTTCCATAGGCTGTATAAGCGGCTTCAATATAGCTGGGATCCAGTTCTGTCGCACGGTCAACAACCAAATTCGGAAAGCCACCGCCATTATAGGTAGTCATGTAGTTGTCGTAAGCAGTTACCTCCATCGGGTCGCTGTTATGGACTGCGATTTGCGCCGCTGCACCGGGATGGTCTTCTGCAAATTGCTCCATATAAACCGCACCCCTTGGACACCAACCGCACCATGTGCCCGTGCCTTCTTCAAAAACCAATTTTTTAGTCGGAACGGAAGAAACCCCCACGACTGTAATGCTGGCCGTGTCGTTTGAGTTATCGGCATCGGAGGTTAATTCAACCCATACCTTGATGGGATATTCGGTAACTGAGGCAGCAGTGAATGCAGAAGCGTGGGTAAACGAATTAGTAGCCAAAGGTGCAATGCTGACATTGGTAACGCTGGAACTCAAAACCGCACCGGATGCTACCTTGTATTTAACGACGTAACTCGTAATAGTGGTAGTACCTGTATTGGTTATTACACCGGTGATATCGCTTTGGGTGCCTGTCTGTTGATAGGATTTACCGAGGAAAGACTTATAAGTACCGCCCGATGCACTTGTCATAGTTGCATCTGCACCCATAAATATTCTCACATTGTCCAGTGCGGCACCTACGAGGGCACCGCCGGAATTATAATATTTAAATCCAAATTTAAGGTTGCTTTGGCCAGCGTAAGAGGCTAAGCTAATGGATTTGGTCTCCCAGTAATAGCTCGTATTGGCGGAAATGGAGTCCACATTAGTCCAAGTAGTGCCGCCATCGGTGGAAACCACGACCAAGAACGCTTCTTTGGTAGTAGGGCTTGCAGTAAGATAAACCTTAAAATAGGCAGCATCGAAAATCAAGGCGGCAGAAGTAGCGGTGGAAGGCAGCGTAACGGACGGGAGGCTAACTATTGCACCGTTGTTGCTCGCTACGGAACCGTCTATACCCAATACCTGTGAGTGGGCCGTGCTGGTCAACGTGTAACCCAAGCCCGCCGAAGAGTTGGGCACCAAAGCATCGGGGTCTCCAGTTTTCCATACGCTCGTAGGCGAGGATGCCCAATTGGTTGGCAATGCTGGAGCGGTTACGCTATTGAAATTTTCCGAGAGGTACGTTTGCGCACTTACCGTCCCGGCAGCCGCAAACCCAAAAATTGAAAGCGAAAGTAACGTTTTCTTCATGTTTCGTAATTTTTGAAAACTTAATGTTGAATAATTTAAGCCCCGAAATTAAAAATTCCATTCCTATTTCTCAAATAAATATTTTTTTTATTGTTCAAAGGCTCATTTGTAACCGCTACGTAAATTACTTAGGGCGAAACAAACTAAATTTGCCGCCTCGTTATCATCCAAATTTGCCTGCTATGGCCATCAATATTTATCCCGAAGCGCTCGAATGGCTCCACCGGAAGCTGCCCATGTTCTCCAATGTGGGGCAGTCGGCCTTGAAGCCGGGCTTGGACAACATCGTTAAGTTGTGCAATCTTTTGGGCAATCCACAAAACAAATTCCCCACCGTACACATAGCCGGCACCAACGGCAAGGGCAGCACCAGCCATATCGTCGCGGCCGCTTTGCAACGGGCGGGCTACAAAACCGGCCTCTACACTTCGCCGCATCTGGTAGATTTGAGGGAGCGCGTAAGGATAAACGGCGCACCCGTTACCAAAGAGTTTGTGGTGGAATTTGTAAATAGGGCAATTGCTTTTTTAGACGACATCCAACCCTCCTATTTCGAACTGAACGTGGCCATGGCCTTTGCGGCCTTTGCCGAAGCCAAGGTGGACATAGCCGTGATAGAAACCGGCCTTGGCGGCAGGCTGGACAGTACCAACATCATTAGCCCCATTCTGTCGGTCATTACCAATATCGGCCTGGACCACACACAAATACTGGGCGATACCTTGGCAAAAATTGCCTTTGAAAAAGCGGGCATCGTCAAGCATGGCGTACCGGTGGTGGTGGGCGAATCGCAACCGGAAACGGAACAGGTGTTTTTTCGCAAGGCCCTGGCCGAAAATACCGGCATCGTGTATGCCGACACCCTGTGGGAAATAGTGCGCACGCAGCAGGATATGCGGTACCAATACCTGAAGCTGGTAGATGTTTCGGGGCAAAAGATGTACGATGCGAAAACCGACCTGCTGGGCGATTTCCAATTGGCCAATATCAAGACCGGATTGGCGGCTTGCTCCGTTTTGGAGCGTTTGGGCTGGAAAACCGACTTGGCCATCGTCATAGAAAGCCTGGCCTCCGTCAAAAGCACTACGGGTTTGCGCGGCCGCTGGGAAATAATACCCGGTGCGCCCACCGTGATATTGGACGTAGCCCACAACCCGCCCGGACTGGAATACCTGGCCCAAAACTTGAAGAACAAAATAGGTGCCGAAGGCACCGTCAAGGTGCATATAGTTTGCGGGTTTGTGAGCGATAAGGACGTACCCTCCGCTTTGGCTTATTTTCCCAAAGAGGCAACGTATTATTTTACCCAAGCCCAAGTGCCCAGGGCTATGCCGTACACACAACTGGCAGCCATGGCAAATGAATTAGGGTATAAAGGTGGCGAATATGCAGCCGTCGAGCCTGCCTTCCAAGCCGCCATTGCCGCCGCCGCAGCCGATGATATTGTGTTGGTCACGGGCAGTTTTTTTATAGTTGGCGAAGCCATTCGGGCAATGGAACGGGCCGAAGGTTAAACTATAACGAAGTCGTTTAAAATGGAATGGTCTTTTTCGCCCGCGCGGGCTTCTTGTTCGTATTTGTTGTGGTAATAGCCATTCCGCGCGCTTTCGATGAAGTATTTGAACAAGAAATTGAAAAAGCCATGTTGCCGGTATTGCTTGACGTGTACCAATTCGTGGCAGACCCAATTGGGGTGTTTTAAAAATTCTTCTTTGCTGGCGCCGTAAAGATGTATTTTGTTCCCAAAAGCCAACGCCGTGCTGCGGGCGCCCAGCTTTACCGCGGCCATGCGGGCAATGAGGCTGTTTTCTATTACTTTTACCGAAAGGTGCTTGCCAACCATTCAAGGGAGTTTTGGTATAGTTCTTAAAAGAAATATTATTTATGCAAATTAGTGAATTATTGTCGGAAATAGAAGCGTTTGCCCCAATTTTTTATCAAGAAAATTATGACAACTGCGGCGTGCAGGTGGGCAACGTGCAAAATGAGGCCACCGGAGCCCTGTTGGCCATCGACGTAACCGAAGAAACCGTGGCAGAAGCAATGGAGCATGGTTGCAACCTCATTATTGCCCACCACCCACTCATATTTTCGGGGTTGAAGAAAATAACCGGTGCCGGCTACGTGGAAAGGGTATTGATGAAAGCCATCAAAAACGATATGGTCATTTATGCCGCACACACCAACCTCGACAATGTGCGGCAGGGCGTGAACCACAAAATGACCCAAAAGCTGGGGCTGGTGCATACCCGCATTTTGGCTCCGGCCAAAGGCAACCTTTGCAAGCTATATACTTACGTGCCGCGGGAGTATGCCGGGCAGGTGCAGGACGCGCTTTTCGCCGCCGGAGCGGGCCACGTAGGCAATTACAGCGAATGTAGCTACACCTCGCCGGGGCAGGGTACTTTTAGGCCGGGAGCCGACACCAATCCCGCCATTGGCAGTGCGGGCGGCGAACGGGAAAGTGTGGCCGAAGTGAAGATAGAAGTACTGATGCCGTTGGCACTGCAACAAAAGGTAGTAAACACGCTTAAAGCCGCCCATCCCTACGAGGAGGTGGCTTATGAAATAATTAGGCTGGAAAACGAAAACCAAACCATAGGTGCCGGCATGGTGGGCGAATTGCCGCAGGCTTTGCCGGTGCCGGAATTTTTGGCTCACTTAAAAAAACAAATGAAGACCGCCTGCATCAAATACACCCATCCCAGGGGCGATTTGGTCAAAACAGTGGCGGTGTGCGGCGGTTCGGGCAGCTTTTTGTTGAAAAACGCAATGGTCGGCAATGCAGATGTTTTTGTTACCGCCGATTGCAAGTACCACCAGTTTTTCGATGCCGAGGGCAAGATAATGATAGCCGACATCGGCCATTACGAAAGCGAACAATTCACCGTAGAAATTTTTGCTGAAATATTGAAGGAAAAATTTCCTAATTTTGCGCTTCTTTTTACGAAGAAAAATACCAATCCTGTAAATTATTATTATTAAATATGGCTACCGTAGCAAAAGATTTTTCCATAGAAGAAAGGCTTACCGCTGTACTCGCCCTTCAAAAAATAGACTCTAAAAGGGATGAGATAGGAACATTGAAGGGTGAATTGCCCATGGAAGTGCGCGACCTCGAAGACGAAGTGGAAGGCTTGCAAACCCGCGTTGCCAACATAGACTCGGAAGTCAACAGCATAAACGAATACATAGACAGCCGCAAAGATGCCAAGAAAGAGGCAGAGGCGCTGATAAAAAAATACGAGAAGCAACAAGACAACGTGAAGAACAGCCGCGAGTTCGAAGCCATTACCAAGGAAATGGAAATGCAAGAACTGGAAATGAAGCTTTGCGACAAACACGTAAAAGATGCCGGTTTCAAGCTGCAAGAAGCCCAAGACAGCAAGGTAATAGCGCAAAAACAATTGGAAGCAAAGCAAGAACTGCTGGCTACCAAGCGCGCCGAGCTTGACAAGATTATAAAGGAAACGGAAAAAGAAGAAGCCGAACTGTTGAAGGCTTCCGAAGCCGCCAAGGAAAAAGTGGAAGGCCGCCTGCTTACCGCCTACGAACGCATACGCACCAGCTACCGCAACGGTTTGGCCGTGGTGCCCGTGCTGCGCGACAGCTGTGGCGGATGCTTCAACGTGATACCCCCCCAACGCCAAGCCGAAATACACCAACGCAAAAAAATAATAGTGTGCGAACATTGCGGCCGCGTGTTGGTGGACAACGACCTCAACGAAGCCGTAAAACCATTTTAAGTTATATCGCGCGCCGGAAAATGGTTTTGTGCATTTGACAAACCCCTCCCCGAAGGGCAGGACGAAGCGAGTAACGGTGGAAATGGGTATTTGCCCCAATAAAATAAGCAGCGTTTTTAGCAGAAGCGCTGCTTATTTGTTTTTTGCAGCGAGTTTATTGACCAACCAGACAGTAGAATTGACAAGGATTATATGTTGCATACCTATCCGGCACAAGCACCGGACCAGTTGGAATTTACGAAAATAAAAAAGCTGTTGCTGGCCAAGTGCCGCACCGACGCAGCCAAAGAGCGTGTGGAAAACTTGCATTTCCACACACGGTTCGAGTACCTGCAAATGGCATTGGAGCAAACGCTGGAATACAAGGCCACGCTGGGCTTCCCGCATCCTTTCCCCAACGATTTTATCCGGAACATGGACAGGGAAATAAAATACTTGGGTATCGGTGGGGCGGTGCTTAAAGGCGAGGAATTGATAGCCTTCCGCAATTTGGCCCATACCATAAAAGACATTTTGCACTGGCTCAAAAACAACGAACCTTTGTACCCCCGGCTGCGCGCGCTGGCCGAAAAAATAACCTACGAAAAGGAGATAGCGGCGGTGGTGAACGCCGTGGTGGACGATACGGGTGCGGTGCGCGACAATGCCTCGCGCGAGCTGATGCAGCTACGCAGCGAACTGGATGCCACGCGCCAACAGTTGCGCAGGGTGTTCGAGGGCATATTGCGCAAACTGGCCAAGCAAGGTTACTTGGCCGAAATATCGGAGAGCTTCCTGAGCGGACGGCGCACGGTAGCCGTCTTTGCCGAACACAAACGCATAGTGAAAGGCATTTTGCACGGTGAAAGCGACTCGGCCAAAACCGCATTCATCGAACCCGAAGAAACCATAGAACTCAATAACGAAGTAAGCCAACTGGAACGGGCAGAGTACAAGGAAATACAGCGAATACTGGCGCAAACCACGCAGCAACTGTCCGTACACCAGCCGCTATTGGCAGCCTATTACCAACTGTGCGGATTGTACGATTTCGTAAGGGCCAAAGCCTTGTTGGCGCAAGATTTGGATGCCACCTTGCCGCACATAAGCCCGCACCCGTCCATCAACCTCGTAAAAGCAGTGCATCCCCTGCTGTTGCTGCACAATAGGGCAGCCGGAAAAACCACCGTCCCCCTCGACATCAAACTCGACCGGAAAGAGCGCATACTGATGATTAGCGGCCCCAATGCCGGCGGCAAAACGGTGTCGATGAAAACGGTGGGCTTACTGCAATTGATGTTGCAAGCCGGATTGTTGGTACCCGTGGCCGAACATTCGGAAATGGGCATCTTCAAGCAAATATTCGTACACATTGGCGATACCCAATCTATCGAAAACGAGTTGAGCACCTACAGCGCACACCTGCGCGACATGAAGCATTTCCTCGACTTTGCCAATGGCAAAACCCTGTTTTTTATTGACGAACTGGGCAGTGGTTCCGACCCCAATCTGGGCGGTGCATTTGCAGAGGCAATAGTGGAAGAATTGGCCGACAAAAAGGCCATGGGCATCGTAACTACCCATTACCTCAACCTAAAAGTAATGGCGGGCAAAGTACCCGGGATAATGAACGGCGCCATGGCATTTGACGAAGAAAAACTGGAACCGCTGTACCAATTGAACATAGGCAAGCCGGGCAGTTCCTACACCTTTGCCATAGCGCAGCGCAGCCAATTGTCAGCCAAAGTGATTGACAGAGCCAGGCAGCTTACGGAGCGCGGCCATTTTAAGCTCGACAAAATATTGCACCAAACGGAGCAACAGTCCGTAAGGCTTGAAGATAAAGAAAAGCACCTTGACAAGTTGATAGCGCAAAACGAAAACCTGAAAGAAAAATACGAGCAGTTGATAGACAAGGAACGCTGGCGCCAACAGGCAGAAACCCTGAAGTTGCAGAACAAAATAAAAAAAGAAGAACTCGATTACCTGCGCGATACGGAACGAAAGCTGAAGCAGCTGGTATTCGACTGGAAAAGGCTGGAGAACAAGGGAGAGGTAATAGGCAATGCCGAAAAACTATTGTTCCGCAAGAAGCAGGTGCAGCAAAACGAGGCTGCCGCCAAAAAAGCGGACAAAAAATTTAAAATAGCCGGACGCGAACCGCAGGAAGGCGACTTGGTACGCAACGTAACCAACCACCAGGTAGGCCGCCTGGCAGAGATAAAAGGGAAAAAAGCGATAGTGAAAATAGGGCAGATGCCCTTTACCGTAACGCTGGGAGATTGGGTAACGGTAGAAGAACGCAAAGAACCCAAAAAGAAGCGTGGATAGCAGCGTATAAAAGTACATCACACCTTCCTGCGATATATACGCTTGTCTTTCCTTTTTTGGGGTTTTTAGATAATTTTCTTGAATATGAAAAAAGTATTCAATCCCTTTTTATATTTGCTGGCTGAAATATTCGTTTCCTCTCAATAAAATGACTTACAGTATGTTGCAAATTTTGGTTGCCGGTGCAGGCAAATCCTCTTCTTGGCTGATTGATTACTTGCTCACCAACTCGAAGCGCAAATGGCGGGTGGTGGTCATGGATACCAACGCCGACCTGATAGCAGAAAAACTTGCGGGGCATCCCTTGGGCGAGGCCGCCGTGATAGACGTACACGACGAAGCCGCCCGCCAGCGGCTGGTACAATCGTCGGATATGGTGCTGTCCGTGCTGCCGCCCGACCTTCATTACCTATTGGCCTTGGACTGCATCAAGTTCAAGAAGCACCTCATTACCTCGTCCTATGTGTCGGAGCAAACACAGGCATTGGACGCGGCAGCCCGCGAAGCCGGTGTGATGTTGATGTGCGAAATGGGCTTGGACCCGGGTATAGACCACATGTCGGCCTGTCAATTGATTCAAGGCATACACAGGATAGGAGGCACGGTAAAGTCGTTTAAGACCTATTGCGGTGGTTTGGTGGCCGCCGAAAGCGACGACAATCCCTGGCATTACAAAATTAGCTGGAATCCCAAAAATGTAGTGCTGGCGGGCAATGCCGGTGCCGCATGGCTGGAAAATGGCAAGCAACGTAAAGTGGGCTACGGCGAACTGTTTGCCGCCGGCAAAAAAATAAAAACCACTACCGGTACCTGGGGCTGGTATCCCAATCGGGATTCGTTGAAATACCTGAATCTCTATGCGTTGCCCGAGGTGCAAACCTTTCTGAGGGCCACTTTGCGCCATCCTTCCTACTTGAAAGGTTGGGACATAGCGGTAAATGTGGGCATGACCAACGATGCCGACAGTTTTGACGTAAACGATGCCACTTACAGCGATTGGGTAGCCTATCTAATCAAGGAAAACAACGATGCCGAGCTACGTGCCAAATTTCAACAAAAAACGCAAGCCGACAACAAGGAAATGAAGCAATTCGACTGGCTGGGCTTGTTTGAAAACAGGCGCATAAACGGCGCGGGCGCACTGTCTTCGTCCGCCATCTTGCAAGGATTGTTGGAAGAAAAATGGAAGATGCGAGCATTGGACAAAGATTTGGTCATCATGCAGCACCAAATAGAATACGAACGAAGGGGCACGGCCAACAAAATGACCGCCACCCTTACCGTAAAAGGCGAAGACAGGCAGCATAGCGCCATGGCCAAAACCGTGGGCTTGCCCATGGCCGCGTTGGCAAAAAAAATACTGTTGGACGAAATGAATGTCCGGAAATTGGTAGGCGTGCACATTCCCACCATGCCCGAAGTATTTGTGCCTATTTTGAAAGAACTGAAAAAAATGGGCGTGGAGTTTGAAGAGGTGTGGGAATAAAGGGAAACCAGACAAACAGCCATGGGCCTATGCTTCACGTTGTGTACAAATGTGGGCATTGCTGGCCTGATATCGTTCTTTGAAAACTATGCCAACTTTCCAAAAGTTGGCATAGCTGTAGATGAAGTAAAAATATATTTAGACAAGTATTTTGTGCTTCCAAAGCTGTCTTGGTTATACAATGCCGGATTTTTTTCATACATTGCGGCATAAAAAATAATTATGAAAAACTCTTTACTACTGCTCGTATTCTTGGCATGTACCCTAACTACCCAAGCACAAACATTTACCAACGAAGGTTTTGAAACCTGGAGTACCTACAACGCGCTGCTCTCGCTCGAAAGACCCGGTAATTGGTACGGAACCGACCAATTGACCTATGAAAACATTTTGGTGTTGGCCGCAATGGGCGCCACGCCCCAAAAGCAATTGGCCAAATCTACATCGGCCCATAACGGCACCTATGCGGCACAACTGAAAACCGTGAACCTTGGCGATTCGCTGGGCAATGTGCCTTGTGTTATGGTCAATGCCAAAATGACCCTGAACCTTACAACCTTGCTGCTAAACCCAAGTTTGGACGATTTGACGGGTGTGATGACATTCAGCGGCGGCACGCCCGTATTGGGCAGCAAGGTGGACACCGTAAGTGCCTGGGTAAAGTTGACGAGCGATAATTTGGACAGTGCGTCCGTAACCATTTCCGCGCTGCAAAAAGTGACACTGGCTTCGGGAACCGACACCTTGATACCCATAGGTGCAGGTGCGGCCATAATACCCAACAATGTTTCCGACGAGTATTGGCAACTGTCCGTACCCGTTATTTACGCCACTGCCAGCAATACCGCTACCGATACGTTGATAGTTGGCTTTGTCAGCTCGGCCGTAACAGGGGGGGGCAGTACCGGACACGAAGGCAACACGCTCTACGTGGACGATGTAACCATGGTAACCAGCAGCGGAAGTTCGCTTTCGGTGAGGCAACCATTGACGGCGGGGCAATCTATGTTGGTATATCCCAATCCTGCCGGAAAAAATGTTTATTTCAATTTGCATACTGCCTTAAATCCCAAAGACTATACACTCTCAATTTTTGACATAAACGGCAAATTGATTTCCTCCCAAAAAATGACCAACCACATCAATCATGAAGATGTTGGCGCATGGCCCAAAGGTATCTACCTCTACCAACTGAGTTCCGATGGCGGGCAAACGGCCAGCCGGGGAAAATTTGTGGTGGAATAAGTATCGCCACCCTCGACAAGGCTGCAAAAAATAAATTCGGCTCCCGGTGGCTGCATTACAACATGTTTCTCGGGTCACGATATTTTTTCATGGGACGGAAACACGCACTCAAGCCCACCGGTTGCGGCTGTGCGTGGCAAGCACGCCCCCCACGCCACACTTGCATTTACAAAATAGATTACTTACATTTGTACCCACCGGCTGCACGCC
>JASGFI010000044.1:0-19288 GCA_047605615.1 Edaphocola sp.
GCCGAAAAGAGCCATAAGGAAACGAACGAATGAATTTTAAACAGGCTCTTATAAAATAGACCAAAAATATTTTTACTCCCATCATCACTCAGCGCACCATCCTCGGTGGGGCGGGAGGCAAAAATGAATTGACAAACAATAATGATTGGTCTATTATAAATGCCACTTTCGTATGAACAGTATAAAATTCCTCCAACCCACCAATGCCGGCCATAAAAAACAGTCCGCCACCAAGGGACGGACCGTTGCCTAATTTTTTTGTGTATTACCAGCCCAACAAGTAGGCAAATATCAACGGGGCCACTATGGTGGCGTCGCTCTCCACTATGAATTTGGGCGTGTGTATGTCGAGCTTGCCCCAGGTTATTTTTTCGTTGGGCACGGCACCGGAGTAAGAACCGTAAGAAGTGGTGGAATCGGATATTTGGCAGAAATAACTCCAGAAAGGCACATCGTGCCACTCAAGGTCTTGGTACATCATGGGTACCACGCAAATGGGGAAATCGCCGGCTATGCCGCCGCCTATCTGGAAAAAACCAAGCCCCTTGCCGGCACTCATTTCGCGGTACAGTTCGGTAAGCCATACCATGTATTCTATGCCGCTTTTTACGGTAGAGGCTTGCAGCTCGCCCTTTATCACGTAGCTGGCAAATATATTGCCGGTGGTGCTGTCTTCCCAACCGGGTACTACTATGGGTATGTTCTTTTCGGCCGCGGCCAGTATCCAACTGTCTTTGGGGTCTATTTCGTAATACTGTTGCAGGTCGCCACCCAATACTACTTTGTACAGGAACTCGTGCGGGAAATAGCGTTCGCCCTTGGCTTCGGCATCTTTCCATTGTTGTACCAAGTGTTTTTGCAGGCGGCGAAAGGCTTCTTCTTCGGGTATGCAGGTATCGGTTACGCGGTTGTAATGATTTTCCAATAAATCCCACTCGTCTTGCGGGGTAAGGTCGCGATAATTGGGTACGCGTTTGTAATGGCTGTGGGCCACTAAGTTCATCACGTCTTCTTCGAGGTTGGCACCGGTGCAAGAAATAAGGTGTATCTTGTCTTGCCGTATCATTTCGGCCAAAGATATGCCCAGCTCTGCGGTACTCATGGCACCCGCCAATGATACCAACATTTTGCCGCCTTCGGCCAAGTGTGTTTCGTAGCCTTGCGCGGCATCTATGAGTGCTGCCGCGTTGAAGTGGCGGTAATGGTGTTGTATGAATTGCGAAACAGGCCCTTTGCTCATTTTAATGTTTTGTTGAAGTAATTAGCTTGATTTTTGCGCTGCGAAATTAGTGCTTTTTTGGCGGGGCGTACCTTGAAATTTGCCGGGAAAATTATGAACGAATCGATGCTTGCCCTTATCGGGTTTGCAGCAATCTTTCCATCACATGAAATACCGCAGGGCATACGGTGGCATTTTTCAGCGTGAGGTTTACCTGCTTCAGCAATACATCTTCGTCGGTATAAGGATACCGGGCGCAGTCGCGGGGGCGGTCTTCGTATATGGAACAGTAATTGTCGGTACCCAGGAACGGGCACGGATGACCCGTAACCACATAATCGCCATCTTCGTCGAGGCGCAGGTAGGTATCTATAAACACCGTTTCTTTCATGCGCAGCCTTTTGGCTATGCGCTTTATGTCGGGCATCTTGAACCGTGGCGAGTAGTTTTTGCAGCAGTTGGCACAAGCAAGGCAATCTATGTGTTCAAAGGCCTCTTGGTGCAAGATGGGCAGGCGGCGCAGGGTTTTGGTTTTGTCGGCACGTTTCAACAAGTCGCGGTAGGCCCTGGCATGTTCCGAGGCCTTTTTTTCGTAATTGGATATGTCTACCTGTGCCATGCTCAAACTATAAATTTCCCTTGCGGAAAAATAGGCAATGTTTTATTTCACTTCTTCAAAATAACCGGTCTTCTTGTTCTTGCGCACATTGTCCCAAGTGTAGTACCGTCCGTTCATGGCCACGTACACGCCGTGTGGCAGCGTTTGGCAAAAGGCCAGGGCGGCGCCGAGGTTAAAGAACCCATCGGAACTGCCAAATTTATAAGGAATCATGGCCCCGGTTATCACTATGGTTTTGGGCATCGCTGCTTTGGCCAGGTACTCGGCGGTGTGCTGCATGGTATCGGTGCCGTGGGTTATTACCAATTTGTCTTCGGGTACGTTTTGGCAGCTGTGCAATATCAACGCCCGGTCGTTGTCGGTCATGTCGAGGCTATCTACCATCATGAGCGTGCGCACTTCCACGTCGAGGGTGCTGCGCCCCAGCTTCAACATTTCGGGCACGTGCGTTTCCTCGAAGTCGAGTTTCCCGTTTATCATGTCGTACTCCTTGTCGAAAGTGCCGCCGGTAATGAGTATGCGTATGGGCATTGGTGGGATTTTGGATTTTAGATGATTGACGTTTCCCTCATTCATTTCCCCAAATAAAAAACTCTTATGAAGCACGAGTCCCCATAAGAGTAAAAAGCCAAAGGTAATGCCTTTTAGTATTTTGACAAAAGCGCGGTCAATTTTGTTTGCAATTCTTCTTCGGTAATGGGTTCTTTTGCGAAGGTTTTACCGGTTATGTATTCGTACAGTTCTATGTAGCGGTCGCTCACGCTGTTGATAAATTCATCGGTCATTTCGGGAACTGCCTGTCCGTCCCGGCCTTGGAAACCATTGTCCATCAACCATTCGCGAACAAATTCTTTCGACAATTGCCTTTGCGGTTCTGCTTTGTGCTGGCGTTCCTCAAAGCCGTCGAGGTAGAAGTAGCGCGAGGAATCGGGCGTATGTATCTCGTCTATCAAATAGATTTTGTCGCCTATTTTGCCAAATTCATACTTGGTATCCACCAGTATCAAGCCGCGTTCGTTGGCCATTTTACGGCCGCTTTCAAACAAGGCACGGGTGTAGTTTTCCAGCTGCACGTAGTCCGCTTCCGACACCAACCCTTGCTTTATTATTTCCTCGCGGCTAATGTCTTCGTCGTGGCCTTCGTGCGCCTTGGTGGTGGGGGTGATTAACGGCTCTGCGAAATAATCGTTTTCGCGCATACCATCAGGGAGGGCGATGCCGCAAAGCTCGCGTTTGCCGCTTTTGTAGGTGCGCCAGGCATGGCCGGTAAGGTTGCCGCGTATCACCATTTCCACCGGAAAGGTTTCGCATTTCAAGCCCACGGTTGCATTGGGTATGCTGGTGCCGTCCAGTACCCAGTTGGGCACTATGTGCTTGGTGGCATCGAGGAAATAGGCGGCTATTTGGTTCAGTACCTGACCTTTGAAAGGAATGGGGCGGGGCAGCACCACGTCGAATGCCGATATGCGGTCGCTGACCACCATTGCCAAAATTTTGTCGCCAATGGTATATACATCCCTTACTTTTCCTTTGTAAAAAGCAGTCTGGTTGGGTAATCGTAGCATGGTTTTTTTGTTGTAAATTGAAAGTTGGATGGCAAAATTAGGCTATAAACACCGGGAAATGCAAAAATGTTCGAAAATCAAAAAGGGCTTCCCGGGTGAAACGGATGGGGTTCGTCATTAAAAATACCCACCTTCAAAATTTCCGACTCTGAAGGTGGGCCGAGTTGTTTGGCAACCCTGTATGTTACGGCAGGGACAGTAGAAATCCGATGGTAAAGTTGGCATCCCAATCGAAAACGAAAGTATCGGTTTGGGTAGCGTCCGCAATTGCTTTGTAAATGTTTACGCCGGCTTTGGTTTTTTCCTTGTCCGATTTGTAAAAACTTGGTGCTTGCAGTACGGTGTAACGCTCTTCGCCCTGGCGCGCTTCTTTTGCCATTTCAAACGGTATGCCGCCTATGATGAAGCAAACCTCACGCTTGTCTTTTGGAATGGAAGCCACTTTGGTTTTTACTTCATTGTACACGGCATCGGCAGCCATGTTTTTCTCGTAATATTTTGCACCCGGCAATTCCAATGCTTGCAGTTTTGCACCTTCGTACCAAGATACTTTTGTGTTTCCCGAACCAATGTCCACAACGTAGGAACTATTTTGGTAGGCGGGCGGTTGGGCCGATTTCAGGGCTAATTTACCTTCTTGTTCCGGTGTTACGAGGTTCACCACGTAACCCATTTTTTTCAACTCGGCGGTTATCTGCGCCGTTTTTGGTTCTTTCTGTGCGCCGGATGAAATGACAAAGTGCATATTTTTATTGTCAACACCTTTGTCGAACATACTTGCCAAGTATTTTTTCAATCCCTGGCGAATATCTTCGGTGGTGGCAAGTCCTTCATAAACCAACGACGCACCAAAATCTTTGGAAACCACTTTCCATCTTTTCTGGTTGTCGATATTTACCACAAAAGAATTGAACCCCGATGCACCTACTTCCACCACGCCTTTCAAAGTGCCATTCACAGGATCTTCGGGCGTAAACCCAAATGAACGCGGCTCCAATGCAGTGCCGGATGTGCCTGTTGCATCGTTGCCGGTAGCCGAAGTTGTAGTAGTGGTGGCGGTGGCTTGCGTTGCGGTGCTGCTCGATGTACCATCGTTTTGCAAGGTGCCCGATTTGGCCAAAAACCATACGATTAATAAAATGGGTAGCGCAATGATGATTGCTTTAATGGGCCAGCGCAATCTGCTCCATGTTGAACCGTTTGACATATACTATTGGGTTGATTTAAATTGGTAAATGAATTTTTTAATCTAACAAAGAAAAACCTTTGTCCACTTTTTCTTCGGGTTTCAAATCGTAACCGGCGTTGCTCATTTCGGAAATGTTCAGTTTGGTCAAATTTCTTTTATCCACTTTTTGGATAAATTCGTTCAGCTCTTCCTGGCTTGGCGTACCGCCAACGGTCACTGTGTTGTTCTGGTCCAAAAACTCAAGGTTGGAACGCATGGCGGCAATGTTTTGGCTAATGGCACTCGTGGCCGCACGCATCGCTTCTTGAAACACCCAACCGTCTTTGATGTTGAACACCTCGGCCAAACCGTCGGTAGCATTTTTCATCTTATTGGTAGCTTCCATTTTTTTGTTGATGATGGAAATGCTGCTGTCCAACGTACTCACATAAATGCGGGCAGCACTTTCGTTGTCTTTCAGCACTTCCAGTACTTTTGCAAACTGGTTGGCATACTGGGCATAGCTGCGTGCATTTTGCTCTTCTGCTTCGCCTTCCTTGCCAAGTAAAAATGCCTTGGTCCTGGTTTCTTTGGCCTCGCGTAGGATGGCGTTTGTTTTCTCGGAATCGCCTTGTTGCTCTGCTTCTTTTGCCTTGGTGTCCAAATTGCCTGCCTCATTGGTCAATCGTTTGGCGAGGTTGTATTTTTCGTTTGCCGCATTTTGGGCGCCCACGCCGCTTTGCACCATATCTATACGAACCCCGTCCACATCGGCTATTTTTTCTTTTACCCTTTTCAAGGTGTCTTTTGCCTCGCGCAAAAGCATTTGCAATGATTCTATCGGATTGTTGCGCACAATGGCTTTTTCGCTTTTGAATAAAAGGGTACTGCCCAAACGGTGCAACACACGAATAATTTGCGGCGCCAACAAAAGCAACACGATTAATACGATGCCGAAAATGACCAGTAGCACGCTCATTTGCGCATAAGCAAGCAGCACGGGTAAATATTTTACGAACGCCAATGAGCCGCCAATGACGAGTATCCAATAAAACAATTTGCTGAAGGTACTTTTGGCTTCGGGCGTGGCGGCTTGTGCGGGAATTTTATCGCCAAGTACCTGGAAAATGGGCAGTTGGTTTTTTAGTTCGGCAGGAATTACCGCAGGCAAATTTTTGGTTGTCGTTTCGGGCATGATGTACTTATTTAAAGGTCGTTTTGAATAATGGTCAATGTGTCGTTCATTTTGCGCAGCACGTCGCCAATGGCTTGTTGGCCCAAAGTGATGCGCTGGTTGAGGGCTTTTAATTTTGGTTCAGAGGTATTGTCCAACTCGTTGAGTTCGTTTGTTTTTTCTACCAATAATTGTTGCAGCCCGGCAATTTTTTTCTTGGTGTCTTCCACGGTTTGCGAAAGGGTACTTCTGGTTTGTTGTTTTTGTTCGTTAATCCGTTGGAGTTCCGTGCGTTTTTTGGCAATATCGTCGTCAAGTGCTTTTTGCAAAGTTGTTTTGTAATAATTGCCCGTTTCTATAATTCTTTCTTTTGACAAATTTTTATCGGCATGGCGCAGCGCCGTGAACGCCATTCTTAAATTAGCGGCATTCACGCCTCCGTTTTCTTCTGCCGCATTCCACACTTCCATAAAATCTATACCCGGTTGATTAATGGATTCCAGCATTTCAAAAGCACGTTTGGCAATGCTTTCGGCATCGGCAGAAGGTAGCGGCGCTTCGATGGCCACTGCTTGTGGCGCAGGAGCCTCGGGTGCTGCTTGCGCCGGTGGTGCTTCGTTTGGCGTGTCTTTGAAAATCAATTTTTTCAGGCCGCCAAATAAACTCTTGTTGTTTTCGGGCATATTCTAAAATGAGCCACAAATATACTTGATGAACACACGCAAACATAAAAAAGGGTTTCCCTATGCAAAACAAATTTGCAAACCGGCCAATAACAGTCCCGTTACCAAACCCGTGGCCGCGCCATACCATGCCAGTTTGCTCTTTTGGCCTGCCATGTTATCGCTTATTCGTTGTGCTATGTCGGGCCAAGAAATTCGGTTGGCAGCCGCCAGCAGCAGCGGTGTCACGGTGTCCGGCTTCAAGGCATTGCCCGCAAATTGGGCAATTAAGCCCGGCAACAAATTGTCTATTTCCTCCATCAGCGTATCTTTCATTACGGCCAATGTCTTTTCGCCCACGAACATGGCTATGGCGGGCATTTTTTCCTTTAGCTTTTGATGTAGGAAAATGTCTATGTGGCCTTCGATAAAGGGCCTTGCTTTTTGCAGTTGGTCGGCATTTACCAAGGTTTGGGCCATGCTTTCGCCATTCAAGATATTGGCGGAGATATAGTGTACGGCCGCGGCGGCAACGGCAGGCAATTTTTGGGGCAATATTTTATTAAAGATAAAATTTGCCAGCAATACATTGGCCAAACAACCGAGCAGAGCGGCTACCAGAGGAAACAACATTAAATACATGGGCGCAAAAATAACTAAAGGCTCATCAATTTTAACCCTCCGTCACCAGTCATTTTGGAGCCTGTTAAATTTTGTTGTTAGGGTTTCTTGCGGGCTATTTTCGAGTGTGCCGAACCGCGTAACGTTCGGGGAAACAAAAATGAAATGCCAATTGCCCTGTAGTTTAGTAGTGGGGCGCATAGTCGTCGTTGTCCCATAAACAAACCATGTGCAATATTGTGGCCATGTCTTAAAATGCGTAACGATGTGTTGGTTTGTTTTTATTCTCTTTTATTTTAATCAAGTGATTTTGGAATACTTGATTGGTATAACCATTTTTACGAAAGGCAAAATGATTGTTTTGATCTGTAATGTCTTTTTTTATGGGCTTGTCGTTAAAATTGGTTGTTTTGTTTTCTGTTATTTCTTTAATTTTGTATGGCAACAATTGGTTACTTTTGACATTAAGTACTTTTTGATAAAAAAAACGGATTTTTCTTGCCGGCATTATCATTTGATAATGCAATGGAGTGGTATTTTGGATATGATAGCACCACACTATAAAGGGTTGCAAGGGGGCGGCCTTCCGGATGGCAGTTATGTGGTTGGTAATTTGAAGCCATTAACAGGAAGGTCTTACTTTATTGGGTAAATTTTATAAATTAAATAAAACGAATGCCCTGTGCATTTAATAATTTACGGGGCATTTTTGTATTGTTATGTCATTAGAATCAGGAGTAATGGAACAGCTAAAGCAGGCCATGCGCGACAAGGACGAAGCCGCTTTGCGTACGCTCAGGGCCATAAAGGCCGCCATATTGGTGGAAAAAACCTCCGTGGGTGCCAAAAATGAATTGACGGGGGACGACGAAACAAAAATGTTGCAAAAACTGGCCAAGCAACGCAAGGATTCCTTGGAGATATTCAGGAGTCAGGGTAGGGAAGACTTGGCGGTGAAGGAAGAAGAAGAACTGAGCATCATCGAACAGTTTTTGCCCCAACAGCTAACGGAAGAAGAACTTGCAACGGAACTGAAACAAATCATAGACCTAATAGGTGCCAACAAACCCGCCGACATGGGCAAGGTAATGGGCGTGGCCACCAAGCAACTTGCCGGCAAAGCCGACGGGAAGCTCGTTTCGGAAACCGTAAAGAAACTGTTGGCATCTTAATTTTTCCGCATGATATTGGATGTTCTTTTCCTGATAGTTTTGGTGTTGTCGTCGATAAAAGGATATAAAAGGGGGCTGGTGATTGCCCTCTTTTCTGCTATTGGCTTGGTGTTGGGCTTTCTGGCGTCGTTCAAGCTGTCCGCCACGGTGGGCAACCTGTTGTTCGACAGCAAGAGTTTTTGGGGTCGCTGGGCACCTGTTTTTTCCTACGCACTACTTTTTTTATTGGTGGTTTGGGCGGTGAAAGTGCTTGCTTCGCTTATTCAAAATAACATGGAACGCCTGCGTTTGGGTTCGTTGAACAGGTTGGCGGGGGCTTTGCTTTACGGCTTGTTGGTTTGTGTTGTGGGAAGTGTGTTTTGTTGGCTTTTGGGTCGGGCGGGTTTGTTTGCTGCCAATACCCAAAGCAATTCCATTGCGTATAGCTACCTGTCGCCTTGGGCACCCAAGGTTTTCGATTTCTTCGGGGCCGTATTCCCGTTTGTTAAGTCGTCTTATAACGACCTGTCGCAATTTTTCGATTCGATAAACGAGCGTGCTGCCCACCTTGACCGGTAATAAGTTTATCGCAACCTTTCGAGATATTACATAATGCCACCCATTTGCGTTAAATTGCGGCCTCATTATTGTTGAAAATTGAAAACACCACAGGGTGTGGCCAACGGCATTTTGCCCATTGTAAAAGAATAGGAAAATACGCCTGGTACCTATCGGGCACATTGTTTGTAGAATGAAGATATTTCTTGCCCAACAAAACTACCATATAGGCAATTTCGAGGCCAATACGCAAAAGATAATAGACGCGGTACGCAGTGCAAAAAAGCAACATGGCGACCTTATTGTTTTTAGCGAATTGGCCGTTTGCGGCTACCCACCCAGGGATTTTTTGGAGTTTGGCGATTTTGTGGACAAGTGCATCATAGCCGTTAAAAATATAGCCCGCGAGGCCGATGGCATTGGCATACTGGTAGGCGCCCCTTCGCACAACGATAGGATAGAGGGCAAAGATTTGTTCAACAGCGTATATTTCCTGCACGAAAAACAGATAAAACAAGTAGTACACAAAACCTTGTTGCCCAACTACGACGTGTTTGACGAATACCGTTATTTCGAACCGGCATTTGAATGGAACGTAATAGCGTTCATGGGCAAAAAGCTGGCGGTAACGGTATGCGAAGATATTTGGGACATTGGCCCCAATGCCATGTACCGCCTGCAGCCCATGGATATGTTGGCCGAACAAAATCCCGATATAGTCATCAACCTCAGTGCCTCGCCGTTCGACTATACACATGCGGAGGACAGGCTGGCCGTAATGAAGGAAAATATAAACCGCTACCATGTTCCCTTTATATACTGCAACACGGTAGGTTCGCAAACGGAAATAGTGTTTGACGGCGGCAGCTTGGTGGCCGATGGGCAAGGCAATATAGTGAAACGCCTGCCCGTATTCGCAGAAGCGCTCGAAGCCGTGCATTGGAACGGCGATGCCACTTTTGAAGAACCCGTCCTGGTACCCAATAGCGAATTGCCGGACGAAGAGCAGAAGCCCGAAACATTTAACCCCGAACTTAATGTAGATAGGATACACGATGCCTTGGTCATGGGCATACGCCAATATTTCGAGAAAATGGGCTTTAAACAAGCCATAGTGGCTTCGAGCGGCGGCATAGACAGTGCGGTTACTTTGGCTTTGGCCTGCGAGGCTTTGGGTGCGGAAAATGTCCGGGCATTGTTGATGCCCTCCCAATTTTCTACCGAACATTCGGTGAGCGATGCCGTATTGCTTTCCCAAAATTTGGGCAATCCGTACGATACCATTGGCATAAAAGATATTTTCGGCCAAGTGGAAACCGGCCTGAAGCCAATATTCAAGGATTTGCCCTTCGATGTGGCCGAAGAAAACATACAGTCGCGCATACGCGGTTTGTTGGCCATGGCACTGAGCAATAAGTTCAATTACATCCTGCTCAATACAAGCAACAAGAGCGAGCTGGCTACTGGCTACGGCACGCTTTACGGCGATATGGCCGGTGGCTTGGGCGTGCTGGGCGATTGCTATAAGATGCAGGTATATGCCTTGGCTCGTTATATCAACCGGGACAAAGAAATAATTCCGCAAAACATTATAGCCAAAGCCCCCTCTGCCGAATTGCGGCCGGGCCAAAAAGACAGCGACAGCCTGCCCGATTATATGCAGCTCGACACCATTTTGTACCAATATATTGAACGCAGGCAGGGGCCAAGGGACATTGTCAACCTTGGGTTTGAAGATAAGGCAGTGAATAGGATATTGCAGATGGTGAACCGGAACGAATACAAGCGCAACCAGTTTTGCCCCATTATCCGTGTTTCGTCCAAGGCGTTTGGCGTAGGCCGCAGGGTACCCATAGTGGCAAGATACCTAAGTTAGTTAGGCATTGTTTCGTTAATAATAAAACAACATAAGATACAAAGCCGAAACGCTGTTGTTGGTGTTATTTTGGGATGCCCAAAATAAGATTGACATAATTGTAATGGGGAAAATATTGGGGGAGGTATATGCTGGGATAATTCTTATTGTACCTACCTTGCACAACAAGCTTCGGCTCAGTAACACGATTTTGCCAATGCTACACATGATTTTTTACAGCCATAAAACGATTTTGTCTTATGGTTGTTGTTTTTTTACAATGTTTCTGTTTTCCAATATTTGCTTCAGTCAAGAACGCAAAACTGCATTGTATATACGTTCGTGTAATGACGGGGGGCCATTGGAGCACGCGTTTTTATTGGACGAAAACAACCAACTAATATCGCAATCGAGCAAATACGGCTTGTGCTATATACCGGTGGACAAGAAACATATAACCATATCGAAACTTGGTTACAAGCCTGTCAATATGGTGTTGCCAATAACCGATTCGGTATTGTGCCTTGACGAACAACCGAACGAATTGCCGGAAGTGACGGTTGACACCAACGGAATTGATTTGTACAATTATCTTATCGAACTAAGAGATAAAAGCAAAATTGATTTTCTGGATTATGACAGCACGATATTGTATGCATTCCAATATCGAAGCCGCTTGTTAAACGATAGCACCCTTTTGGAGTCTGCCACCGGATTCAGCAAAGTAGATTACCGAGATGGCTACAATTATCCCTTGAAATTTGCCAGTTTTAAAGGCGAACAGATAACGTACATACGATATCTATACGATTCTTCAAGGTTGACCGAAACGGAATTCCAACATATCAAATATCCCACAATGGGCATCCTTGTAGGAGCCCACAACTTAATGGAAACAAAGCCAGGTTTTGATTGGGTAAAAATTAAAAACCTCAAGGAAACAATTCAGTTGTTCCATGATAGCATGGGCAACAAGGCATTTGTCACAAGTTATGAAGGTAATGTCACCCGGAAGTTTTACTTTGACCCGGAAGACAAGATTGATAAAATTGAGTTCTATAAACCTGTTGTTTTTTATAAGAGCAATTTCGATTACACCCAATGCCAATATAAAGCCACGGTTCATTATAGAAAAACACTGCCACGGATTGCCGATAGTTTTGAAATGGAATACACCGTACATTCGACATCTCGTCCGTATCACATATACCTGTTGGTAACCTTGGCGGACAGTAGCAGTGTAAGGTTTAAATATGAATCGGCCAAACCGGGTGATATGGCGTATGATGGCTTCCTCAGCAATGCGAGCGAGTTTCACAATATCTGGAAGAAGTTGGATAGCGCGATAAAGAAAAAGTTCATCAAGGTTATGGATACTGGGGCGCAATAACACTTTTTGATTGTATTGAATCTTCCTATTCTAAACGAAGAAGTTAAGAACCCGCCATATTTTTGAATTCTCCCCACAACGCAATGTTGCGACCCCAAACAGGGGTTATTTTTGAAAAATAAACATTTTGAAATGTAAACATAATAAGTTTACCTTTGCTTTTCAAAGCGATACCAGAGCCATTCAATGGCAAAGGTATTGACCTCGGGGTGCCTTACTATTCAGGCTGAGATCAAACCCGTAGAACCTGGACCGGATAATGCCGGTTAGGAAAGGTAGGCGAGAATAATTTCCCGGTTTACCTTATTGATTTAATAGCTGTAGCACTGTATAGCGGCACCGCGGGCTGCCTATGCACATCCTCGGCTGGTTTTTAAATTCTAAAGCAGGCATTTTGCCTGCAGGTAGTGTATATGCATCAATAAGAAAATTATGAAAAAGACAATCATCAAAAGTAGCCTAAGTTTATTAGGTATCCTTTCGGTTGGCCGCGCAATGGCCCAAGCCAACGACAGCTTAAACACAAACCCCCAACAGGAGTTGATACCCGTGGAGGTAAGGGCCGTAAGGGTCAACGACAAAAGCCCTTACGCTGTTAGCAACCTCAACCAAAAAGAAATCAAGGAACAAAATTTGGGTCAAGACATTCCGTATATCTTGAACCAAACACCATCGGTAGTTATTAGTTCCGATGCGGGTGCCGGCGTGGGCTACACCGGTTTGCGCATTCGCGGTACCGATGCCTCGCGCATCAATTTTACCATCAACGGCATACCGGTAAACGATGCCGAATCGCAGGCGGCAATCTTTGTAGATTTTCCCGATTTGCTTTCTTCTACCAATTCCATACAAGTGCAGCGCGGCGTGGGTTCCAGCACCAACGGGGCCGGGGCGTTTGGCGCATCGGTAAACCTCAGCAATCTGGAACAGGGCAACAATGCTTATGCGGAAGCAAACAACACTTTGGGTTCGTACAATACGTGGAAGCATACCGTAAAAGCAGGTACGGGCTTGCTGAGAGGCGGCTTCAACTTCGATGTGCGGGCTTCCAAAATATCGTCCAACGGGTATATAGAGCGTTCCTTTTCCGACCTGAAATCCTTGCAGTTCACGGCTGGTTGGCAATCGAAAAATGAACGGACAAGGCTAAGGTTCAATTTGTTTACCGGCAAGGAAAGAACGGGGCAGGCTTGGAACGGTGTTGCCGAAAGCGACTTGGATTCCAGCCGCAGGAGGAACACGCTGGGATTGAAGGCAGACGGCACTTATTACGACGACCAAACCGACAATTACCAACAAGACTATTACCAACTGTTTTTCGACCATAATGTCAACTCCTATTGGAGCGCCCATGCTGCCCTGTTTCTAACAAGGGGCAAAGGTTTCTATAACGAATACCGATTGGGCGAATCGTATGGCAGCTATTACTTGCCCGATTTTACCACCCCCGGCGGCGACACTTTTACCACTACAAACTTGACGCGCAGATTGTGGCTGGACAACTACTATTATGGCGGCATTTATTCCTTGGTTTACCAACGCAACAAAACGCAGTTCATTTTGGGTGGCGGCTATACCCGGTACGATGCCAAACATTATGGCTTCATTACTTGGGCCGATTACGGCGTGCCCGACAACTATCGCTGGTACAACCTTACGGCCTACAAAAAAGATTGCAACATCTACGCCAAACTGCAACAGCGATTAGGCAGCAATTGGTTTGCCTTTGCCGACTTGCAATACCGCAGGGTGCATTATGAGATAAATGGTTTCAGGAAAAACCCGGGTTTGTCGCCCAAGGCCAATTATAATTTCATCAATCCAAAAGTAGGTTTAAGTTACATAACGCACCATGCCGGCAATGCGGAAAGCAAAGCCTACGGCTCTTTTGCGGTAGCCAACAAAGAACCCAACCGCGACGACTTTGAAGCCTCGCCCACGGAATTGCCCAAAGCGGAATCGCTGTACGATGCGGAATTGGGCTATCAGTACCGTACACCTATATGGGAGGCCGCAGCCAACCTGTATTACATGTATTACCGCAACCAACTGATACCAACCGGAAAAATAAACGATGTAGGCTCCTACACCCGTACCAATACGCCCAAAAGCTACCGAAGCGGCATAGAATTAACCGCTTCCGTAAAACCCGCCGATTGGTTAAGCCTACATGCCAATGCCACTTTTTCGGCCAATAAAATTTTGGATTTCGAAGAATACATAGACGACTACGATGCCGGTGGCCAAAAATTGAACACCTATGGCAAAACCGACATAGCCCTGTCGCCCTCGGTAATAGCAGCCGGAAACGCCAGCCTGCAACCCTTCAAAAAACAGCTAACCAAACAACAAGTATATGTGGACCTGATAGGCAAATATGTAGGCCGCCAGTTTCTGGATAATACCGGAAACAAAAACAGGAGCATAAACCCATACGCCTTGTGCGACCTGCGCTTGCGCTACAACGTGCAGCCCGGCTTTGTAAAGGATTTGGGCATAGCCCTGGCCGTAAACAATGTGTTGAACAAGAAATACGAAGCAAGCGGCTACACGTTTAGCTACATCTATGGCGGAAGCTTGACTACGGAAAACTATTATTTCCCACAAGCCGGCACCAATTTTTTATTGGCGGTCAACATTGGTTTCTAAGCCGATAAAAAAATGCGATAATGAATAACCAAGCCATGATAGAAGATGTATTGCCGACCGAAAGCGATGCGGCGTTTATACGCCACCTAAGCATTGCCACCGAGCAAGCTAAATGCCTGCCGAATGAAACCCTTAAACTGATAGAGGAAAGGCGATGGTTCCAGGTGCTGGTACCCAAGCAGGCGGGAGGCCTGGAATGGCCGCTGCCAAAGGTTGTAAGGTTATTTGAAGCATTGGCTAAGGCCGATGCCAATGTAGGCTGGTGCGTAAACTTGGGTGCCGGTGCCAATATGTTTGCCGGTTATTTGGATGGCCATACCGCCCTCAATATTTTCTCCAAACCCAGTACTTGTTGCGCGGGCAGCGGTGCCGTAAGTGGTACCGCGCAAAAAACAGACGGCGGCTACATATTGACAGGACATTGGCAATATGCCAGCGGTGCCAGCCATGCCACGCATTTCACCTGCAACGCTTGGATACTGAACGAAGCCGGGCAGCGGGAAACACAAGAGGGCGTGCCTGTTTTTAAATCGTTCATAGTACCTGCCCATCAGGTTGACAACAAAAAAAATTGGGATGCAATAGGCCTACAAGCCACCAGCAGCAACGATTTCGAGATAAAGGACGTATTTGTACCGGAAAAAAACTGCTTTACTTTGCTTGAACCCTCTGCCCATGCCGGCGGAAAACTATACCGCTTCCCATTTTCGTTGATGGCCGTGGTAAACATGACTTGCATGATAACCGGCATAGCGCAGCATTTTTCCGAACTGTACCAAGAATTGGCATTGGCAAAAAAGCCGCTGCACGCAGACGGCCTGTTGGCCGAAAACCCAATCGCGGCCGGTATATTTGATGTGGCAAACCGGGAATTCATGGCCACGCGCAGCAACATGTACAATGCCTTGGATGCCGCATGGCAAATGCTGGAACTCAAGGCCGGTATTGACGAAGACTTGGCCATTAACCTGAAAACTGCCTGCAACGCAGCAGCCAATGCGGCCAGAAATAGTATCAACAAACTTTTTCCCTTGTGCGGCATGGACGCCATCTATCCCCATACCGATTTGAACAAGGTGTGGCGCGATGCGGCCGTAGCCGGCCAGCATTACTTGTTGTCGCCATTGCAACAGTAGGGCATGAAATATGGCGGCTCGTTTCAAGCAAGGGGGTATGCCCACAAAAAGAACTAAATTGGCCTTGTCATGCTCCTTCTACGTTCGGTTTTGGCAAGCATCATCGTCAATTCGGGACTATTTAAACCCTCACAGTCCCTTGGTTCCCGTCCAATCCCTTGGCCTTCGCCATTGCTTGCCACATGGCATCAAACACTTTCTGTTTGTAGGCTTGTATATCGTTGGCGCCATAACCATCCACTGGCACTTCGGGCAAAAAAATGACCCTTAATGTACCCGGTTGCATACGCCAAAGACTGCTGTGGTGCCAGCGCTTAACCGTATCGGGAAATATTACGGGCAGTATCGGGGTGCGGGTCCGCAGGGCTATGCGGAATGCGCCGTCATAAAAACCTTTCAGCGGTTCGGGGGTTTCGTTAAAGGTGCCTTCGGGAAAAATAAAGATACTGCCTTCCCTTTGCAGGCTGCGGCGCAGGGCATGTATGCTGGCGCGTTTGCTGGCCACACTGTCCCTATCTACCAACACCGCCATGCTTTTGTACAGACGGCCAAAAAGCGGAATTTTTGATAGTTCCTTTTTGGCCAGTGGCCGTACAAAAAATGGGACAGCCCTGAATAGAAAGGGAGTATCTATGTAGCTGGCATGGTTGGCCACTACTATGTAATTTTTTCGCTTGTCGGGCTTGGCCCCGTATTCGGCACGAACGGGCATGCCTATCACGAAAAACCAACAATAACTCCAGCCCCTCAGTACCGCCCATATTGCCCGCCTGCCTTTAATGCCCAGAAAACTTAATACCAAAAATATGGGGAACAACAGCAAAAAGCAAACGACGAATGTGGAAATGACCCAAAGTACGTAGAGGTAGCGCATCGGAAGATTTTTCTTAAAACCTTTACGCCTGCGGTATCCAACCACGGTGCAACGCCTCGCGAAACGGCCAGGGAATACTTGCCAGCATCAATATGAATGCTACGAGGAAAAGCCAAAACGCCTTGTTGAATTTTTGCTTGTCGGCTATTGGTTTCTTGGTGGCCGCATAACCTATATGCACCAATACCAAGGCTATGAGCATGGCGGCAATATGTTCTACCGCAAAAAACCGCATGGCCGAATCTTTCATTACCACCCCCGTCGCGTTATTATTCAAGGTAGCGAAGCCCCATACCGGACTGGTGAAATACAAGAACAAGCCCACCAGCAATTGCACATCCATAAAAATGAGGAACAGCAGGGCTGGCCGTTTATCGGCTGCGGTAAAGCTGCGGTTGCCGTTTCGGCCCGATGCCATTTTCACTATGGCCCATACGGCCACCATCACCAATACATAGCGCAAAACGCTGTGCAGGTGCAACATTCCCGTGTGCATAATCTTCGTGTTTGGTTTTATTTAAAAAAAGAGCATAAAAGTGTGTGTCCGTCACGCCTTTTATGCCATTTTGCTATTGTCAATCAATAATTATCCCACCAATGCTCCGTAAGCCGTTGCGTCCAATAAGGCATCTACCTCGGCGGGGTTGCTTATTTTTATTTTTACCATCCAGCCTTTGCCATAAGGATCCGAATTTACATACTCGGGCGCGCCGGCCAGTTCGGGGTTCAGTTCCAGGATAGTGCCGGAAAGCGGCAAATACAAATCCGAAACGGTTTTCACGGCTTCCACCGAACCGAATACCTCTTCGGCATTCAAGTCGTTTCCTACCGTTTCTATTTCTACATATACTATGTCGCCCAGTTCGCGTTGGGCAAATTCGGTAATACCCACCGTGGCGGTATCGCCCTCTACCAGCACCCATTCGTGCTCCTTGGTATATTTGAGGTTTTCGGGAAAAGTCATTGCGTGGTAAAATTTTTATGGGGGCGAAATTAGCGAAATTTTCAGGAACCGATTTTAAAAAGTTCAAAGGCAAACGATTAAGTGGTAAACTGAAGCATCAATCTACGCCAAACTCGTCCTATGTTTGCAACGTTATATATTTACAAGTCAAATTTCGAATAAAATATGAAAGAACAAAGGCAGAATAAGATAGTCAAACCCTTTAGGCTCAGAGCCTGTCTAACACGCTTATCCCTGCCTTCTTTCTTACGCTATACCGTACAGTTTGTTAAGCATAAAGCTTGTATCCAGGATAGTGGTCAACGTAAGATTGTTCTCTCTTTTTTGTTCCGATGACACAAAAGTAAATTATTCACCCCCAAAAAAACAGTTATGGAAAAACAAATTAGGTATTGCGGCATTGACATTTCCTGCGACACCATTGATGTGTGTCTGCAAATGCCGAACGAAAACATTCAGCAGGAAACATTTTCCAACGACAAAAAAGGCTTTGGTTTGTTGCTGAAACTGTGTGGCGAAAATGTCCATTTCGTGACGGAATCAACGGGCGTTTATCATCTTCCGTTATGTTCCTTTTTGCAGGAAAAAAACGCTCGTTACAGCGTTGTGAACGCCTTGCAAGTCAAACGTTATATCCAGATGCATTTGGAGCGGAACAAATCCGACAAAAAAGACGCCCGGCACATTTGCCAATACGGAATGGAACGGCAGCCGGAATGCTATCAAATGCCCGACAGCATTTACTTTGAATGTAAAACCATTTACAATTCCATAGAAACGCTCACCGAAGAAAGCACCGCGTTTAAAAACAAAATCCATTCGCTGGAAAAGCTGGATTTGCAGGACAAAACGGCTTTGAAAAGCTATCGAAAAATTCTGGAAACCCTTCAAAAAGAACTTGCAAAATTGGAAGAAACTTTGACCCGGAAACTCAAGGAATGGAATCCCGAAATGCTCGAATTGGTAAGCAGCATCACGGGCATCGGAAAGAGAGCCAGTGCCATTTTGATTATCTCGACACAAGGCTTTAAACACACGGAAAACCACCGTCAGTTAATCAGCTATGCAGGGTTAAGTCCGAAGGAATACAGCAGCGGAACAAGCATAAGGGGCAAGGCAAGAATCTGTAAAACGGGAGGCGGAAAACTGCGGCACACGCTCTATATGTGCGCCCTGAACGCCAAAGCTGCCAATCCTGCCTGCAAGGCATTATTCGACCGATTGGTAGCCAAAGGGAAAAACAAAAAACTCGCAATCATTGCCGTCTGCAACAAACTATTGAAACAGGTTTTTGCCGTGGTGAAATCAGGTATCCCCTACGACAAAAATTATTCCCTGAATTTTCAATGATTTATTTGGTTTTTTGCACAGTTCGTGTTGGCGGTTCGTTTTTATTTCAATTACTTGTTCCAAATAGTCGTTGTATTATAGGTTCTGTCGCTGCACCTAAGATATAAAACAATATTGTCCAAATAGCGATTAGTAACCAATTGTTTTTAACAATTTCAATAATGCCCGGAATTGATAGTCCGTAAATGTGTTTAGGTTTTGATGCGACTTTTAATTCGTTTTTGTCAACACGGTCTATAACGCTGTCCATTATGTCAACTTTACGAAGTGTTGATTTATGGGGATTGTTAAAGTGATATAGCTTTACAGACACAGAACACATATCTACATGTA
>JASGFI010000045.1:0-18951 GCA_047605615.1 Edaphocola sp.
ATTTGCATTTGTAACGCTGCAAACCTCTCACTATTCCGTTCTTGATTTTGTGTGTGCCTTGGCATTTCGGGCAATCCATATTTTTTGTTTTTAGGCGCAAATATACAAAACTATCTTTAATTACCAATGCCGAATTTCATTCATTTTCTTGGGGTGCATTTAGCTACAAATAAACCTCCAACAAGCCGTCCGGCAGCCGTACCTCTATGTTCCTGCGTGTTGCATCCACGCTTGTTATGGTGGCATCTACCAAAGGGACCATCACCTGTTTGCCTTTGTAATTTACTTCTGCCAATACCTGTCCGGGCGTTTCGTACAGTTCTGCTATCTTGCCCAGCAATCCATGCACTTTGTCGGTGATGGTATAGCCTACCATGTCGGCCATCACGGCCTTGGGTTGCAAACTGGCAAAAAGTTCTTTTTCCATGTAAACGGATTTACCGGTTAGCCCCCTTGCCTTTTCCACGCTGTCTATTTCGTCCAATGCCACCAATACTTCGTCCGCATCCAAAATTTTTAGATTTTCTATAAAAAAAGGGATGTAGCTTTCCCTGCGCAACTCTATGAAAACATGGCTTATCTTTTTCCATGCTTGCTTGCCTTCCAACTTGTGCCTCAGTACCAACTTGCCGTCCAAGCCATGCGTGCCGCCTATTTTGCCAATAACCTGATATTCCATCGTACAAGTGTTTGGGTACAAAGATATGCTATCGGCCATGTTTGCGGGCCTTGGGCAGCGTGGTCAATTTTATTGTTGGTTCTAAGTTATTTTTCTAAATTCGTGGTGTTGTTTTAAATTGATATGTTATGAAAGCCAAAGTTCTAAGCCCCGAAAAGCCGGAACGCACCGCACGTATTGCTCCCCAAACCGCGAAAGCAGACGACTCCTTTGAAGAAGATTGGAAAAACGGCATTTCGGGCGACGAGTTTTTAAGAAGAGTTCACGAACACATAAGAAAACTCTATGCTTCCCGACCAAAGAAATGAAGTCGTTTATAGCAAAGTTGCTACTGATTTTTTGAATGATTTGGTCACAATCCTTTATGACCAAAATTATTTTGGTTTTTTGGAAACGGCATTGGAGTATATGTCCAAAATGAAAAATTTCATAGGACAAAACATCGGCGACGCAACGCATTATCCCGCACCCCAATATTTTTCCAAATACAAATCGGGCATGCAATACGTTACTTACAAAGCCAATAAAAGGACTACTTGGTACATATTTTTTAAGCAATCCGGCAGCCGTTTCTTGGTATATTACATTACCAATAAACATTTCGAGGGGCAATTTATCCGTTAGCGGGAAGCAACACCCACAATAATGTCCCAAAGCGTTTTTTGCCCCCAACTACGCCAAGATAAGCCCTGCCGGTTTACTTCCACCTTCCATTATAGTTCGGCACATAAAAATTGGCTAATTTCGCCGCTTCTGTCTATGTGCAGGTTGCCCTTGTCGGCATCTTTAAATTAAAGGAGCAGCATAAATGTCTAAATCAGCGAAAATATTGTGGCGGGTATTCCTTGGCGGGCTTGCGTTTTTTGTCTTGTTGATAGTGGCCATCAGCTTGGGCTGGCTGGGCTATATGCCTTCGATGGACGAGCTGGAAAATCCCGAAGCGGCGGTGGCCTCCGAGGTGTATGCCAACGATGGCAGCCTTTTGGGCAAATATTTCATTAAAAACCGTTCCAATTCCAAATATGCCGAAATATCGCCCAATGTTTTCAATGCGCTGATAGCCACGGAAGACGAGCGTTTTGCCGACCATTCGGGCATTGACGGCGTGGCCGTATTGCGGGCCGTGGTATTCCTTGGTTCCAAAGGCGGCGGCAGCACCATCACGCAGCAATTGGCACTGAACCTGTTCAACGACAGCCGCGCCTCCAATAAATTGGTAAGGGTAATCCAAAAATTAAAAGAATGGGTGGTATCGGTAAAACTGGAACGAAACCTTACCAAAAACGAAATAATAACACTGTACCTCAACACCGTTCCTTTTGGCGACAACACCTATGGCATCAAGAACGCATCCCTAACTTTCTTCAGCAAAAACCCCGACCAGCTTAGCTTGCAAGAAGCTGCAGTATTGATAGGTATGCTTAAAGGCAACACGCTCTACAACCCGCGCCGGAACCCGGACAAAGCCCTTGCCCGCCGCAATACCGTGCTGGACCAAATGGAAAAGTACGGCTACATAACCGCTTCGCAAGCTGCCGATGCCAAAGCCACGCCCTTAGAATTGAACTACCAAACCATAGACAACCACGAAGGACCCGCTCCCTATTTTAGGCAGGTGGTGGAGCAAGAGGTGAAGAAATGGTGCAAGGCACACACAAAAGAAAACGGCGACAACTACGATATATACAAAGACGGCCTAAAAATATACACCACCATAGACCCGCGTATGCAGCTTTACGCCGAAGAAGCAGTGGCCGAACACATGTCCGATTTGCAAAAGGCATTTGCCGGCCAGCCGCAAATTAAAAACGGCACCATTTGGGCCAAAGGCAAACCGGCAGAAGCCCTCAAAAACTTGGTACAACGCAGCGACCGCTACCTTGCCATGAAAGATGACGGCAAAAGCGATGCCGAAATAATGCGCGAATTTCAAAAACCGGTACGCATGAAGGTATTCACCTGGAACACCAAATCGCGCATGAAAGACACCGTTATGTCACCCTTGGATTCCATAAAATATATGCGGGCGTTCCTGTCGGCGGGCTTTATGGCCATGGACCCGTTCACCGGGCAGGTAAAGGCTTGGGTAGGCGGCATAGACCACGACTTCTTCCAATTCGACCACGTAAACATCGGCACCAAACGGCAGGTGGGTTCTACCATAAAACCATTGCTTTATACCTTGGCGGTGGACAATGGCTATTCGCCCTGTAGTTCGGTAAGCACCTCCGCGCAAATGTTTTCCGGGCAAACCCAATACTACAACGCCGGTGGTTCCAAATACGGCAATATGTCCATGAAATCGGCATTGGCATTGTCTATCAACAATGCCTCGTTGTATTTGCTCAACCAAGTAGGCATCAACTCCTTCGTGGATTTCATACACCGTTGCGGCATCAGCAGCAACCTCGACCCCGTTCCGTCCATTGCCTTGGGCGTTTCTGATATTTCTTTGTACGAAATGCTATGGGCCTACACCATGTTCCCCAATAAGGGACTGAATACCCAACCTGTTTTCATAGACAAAATAGAGGACAAACACGGCAACCTGTTGCAGAGCTTCACCCCCATACAAAAAGAGGTAATCAACGACCAAACGGCCTACAAAATGGTATTGATGATGAAAGGCGTTACGGAATTTGGCACGGCCAAAAGGCTACACGGCGGCCGCTACGGACTGAGCGGCGAAATGGCCGGCAAAACCGGCACTACCAACAATCAGGCCGATGCCTGGTTCATAGGCTATACCCCGCAAGTGCTGGCAGGGGCATGGGTGGGTTGCGACGACAGGTTTCTCCGCTTCAGCAGCACTGCGCAAGGCCAAGGCGCGGCCGCTGCGCTGCCTATCTGGGCTTATTTCATGAAAAAAGTAATGTCCGACAGCAAAACCGGCATCACCCCGGAAATAAAATTTGAAGAACCCGAAAACTTCAACAATTGCGGCGATTTGGGACCCACCGGCGGCACTTATTACAGCGACCCCAACGCACCCAAAGAAGTGGACAGCCTGGGCAATCCCACCAAAAACAGTAGCGACACATCGGCCGAACCCATGGAGGAAGTACCCGCTGCAGAATGGAACAATTAACTTTTTGACACGGTACGGAAAGGTGCCTTGACAATACCGAAATAGGTTGCCTGCCAAATTGCAGGCAACCTATTTTTATCCACCAACGTGCAAATTACTTGATTACTTCCAGTTCTTTTCCTACTTTAATAAATGCCGCAATGGCGGTATCCAAGTGGTGTTTTTCGTGGCCGGCAGATATTTGTACCCGTATGCGGGCCAGGCCCTTGGGCACTACCGGAAAGAAAAAGCCGATGACGTACACGCCTTCGTCCAGCAAGCGGGCAGCGAATTTTTGCGCCAACACGGCATCGTACAGCATTATGGGCGTTATGGGATGCGTGCCCGGCTTGATGTCGAAACCCGCTTCGGTCATTTTTTGGCGGAAATAGCGGGTATTTTCCTCCAGTTTGTCACGAAGCTCGGTGGTTTCGCTCAACATGTCCAGCACGGCTATGGATGCGCCCACTACCGAAGGTGCCACCGTATTGCTAAACAAATAAGGGCGGCTGCGCTGGCGCAACATATCTATCACCTCCTTCTTGCCACTGGTGAAGCCGCCCGAAGCGCCACCCAATGCCTTGCCCAAGGTTCCGGTAATGATGTCCACCCTGCCCATAATGCCTTTCAATTCGTGTACTCCCCTGCCCGTCTTGCCCATGAAGCCCGACGAATGGCTTTCGTCTATCATCACAATGGCATCGTATTTGTCTGCCAAATCACATATTTCGTCCAAAGGCGCAATGGTGCCGTCCATTGAAAAAACCGAATCGGTAACGATGAAGCGTGTACGTGCATCCTTGTGCAATTGTAGCTGGGTTTCCAATTCGGCCATGTCGCAATTCTTGTATCGCGCACGCTTGGCCTTGCACAACCGCACCCCGTCTATGATGGAAGCATGGTTCAATTCGTCCGAAATAATCACGTCTTCCTCGCCCAACAATGGTTCAAACACGCCACCGTTGGCATCGAAACAAGCCACGTAAAGTATGGTGTCTTCCGTGCCCAAAAAGGTGGCCACTTTCTTTTCAAGTTCTTTGTGAATATCTTGGGTGCCGCAAATAAACCTTACCGAACTCATGCCGTAGCCCCGCTCGTCAATGGTATTTTTTGCGGCTTCTATCACCTTGGGGTGCGAGGACAAGCCAAGGTAATTGTTGGCGCAAAAGTTCAGCACCTTCCGTCCGTTTACCAATATTTCGGCTCCCTGTTCCGAGTCTATTTGCCGTTCTTTTTTATACAAACCCGCTTGTTCTATTGCGTGCAATTCTGTTTGCAGCCGATTATAAAAGGTCTTGCTTGACATATTTTGTGGTTCGATTTTTTAAAAACAGGCAAATCTAATGAAATACTAAGTCATGCGGAGAATCGGGGGCAATATTCCATCGTTTGCGTGACGGATATTTTGCCGCAATCTGTTTCCGCAGCCACCAATCGGCGGTTCCGAATCTGGGACGCCAACAACATTTTTTTTATTTTTTTTTATGATTTTGCACAAAACCCTACATGGCTTTTTGGGGTTATAATCAAAAATAAAACAAACGGTTATGATTAAGAAAACCTTGTTGGGCTTAGCCTTGTGTGCCGGTATGGGCTTGGCACTTACCGCTTGCAACAAAGATTACACCTGCGTATGCACCTTGAACGGCGTGGAAACCTATCGCGAAACAGTAAGGGCCAAAACAAAAAATGCAGCAGAAGACAAATGTAACGAGATGCAAAGTTCCGGCGGCGTTACCTACGAATGTGCTATTGAATAATGCCTTAACGAGTTGCGTATCATTTTCCATGGGGCCAAGACCATGCGATACCTTTACTTTTTCGCCCCTTACGAAATAAGCGGAACACTTTTTATGTGTTCCGCTTATATTCTTGGTTGGTTACCCTTCTTGTCCGGCTTCCGGAGCTGCTTCTTCTGTAGGAGCGGCTTCTTCGGAGGCAGGTGCGGCAGCGGCCAATTTGGCGGCTTGCTTTTCTTCCACCTTACGAACCGATTCCTGCGCTACTGCATGGCGTTTTTCCTTCTTCGCCTTGCGGTGCGCTTCTTCGCGTTTGGCCACCAATTGTTCGTGTTCGGCGTTCCATTTTTCAAATTTTTCCTGGGCTGCTTGTTCGTCGAACAGGCCAAGCGTCACGCCCCTCATGAGGTGCTTCATGTACAACACACCTTTAAAGGAAAGGATGCGGCGTACCGTGTTGGTAGGCTGCGCACCTTTGTTCAACCAGTCCAGTGCCCTGTCGTTGTTGATGCGGATAGTGGCTGGTACGGTCAAGGGGTTGTAGGTACCTAATTTTTCAATGAATTTACCATCGCGGGGCGAGGTGCTGGTAGCAGCTACGATGAAGTAAAACGGGCGTTTCTTGGACCCGTGGCGTTGCATTCTGAGTTTAACCGCCATAGAAATGGAGTTTGTTTTTGGTTTATAAAAAAAAATCGGGTGGCGAAACTAATCATTTTTTCAATAAACAATATTTTTCCGCTTAAATTTTCTTTTTTGTCCACGGGCGAAAGATTTTCTTTTTTTGCAAAAAAAGGCAACTATTTTGCAAACAGGAAGGCAAAAACCAAAAAGCATTGAATGGGTCGGGCTTGGCGAGCGGTGTGTATTTGTTGGAAATACAAACGGAGCAAGGGAGCGTAAGGGAGAAAATAATAGTTCGATAAATCAATAACTTTTTAGATGAATTGACGAATATTGGGCAACATTCGACAAAAACGCGCCGATGGCCGAAAACGTTTGCGGAAATATTTACCCCCATTTCTTTGCAATTGCATCCAAAGTACCGTAGCATTGCATTCCAAACTTGTAAGTGTGTACTCACGAGTACGAAACGACAAATTATTGCTTTCTTTGCATGAATTCGATATTTTAAAGATGCCGTGTTGACTAAGGGGCGCCCCATCCAAAGGTTGGCAGCATTCATGCCCGTTTGCTGCATTTACCGGGGCGTCTCCTTTTTTTGTATCCGGCAGCACCACTAATTATTAAAAAAAGAGCACCCTCGGCTTTATTTTATGAAAAAATTCCTCGACGAAAATTTCTTGCTGGAAAATGGGACGGCCATAAAGCTATACCATGACTACGCAAAACAAATGCCCATCATTGACTACCACTGCCACCTGTCGCCCGAACAAATAGCCAACGATTACCAATTCCAAAATATAACCCAGGCATGGCTCTACGGCGACCATTACAAGTGGCGGGCCATGCGTACCAACGGCGTGGACGAAAAATTCATTACCGGCAAGGCCGGCGATGCCGAAAAATTCGACGCCTGGGCGCAAACCGTACCCTATACCCTGCGCAACCCCTTGTACCATTGGACGCATTTGGAACTGCAACGTTATTTCGACATCCACGAAGTATTGAATGGCGAAAACGCCGCCAAGATATACGAACAGGCTTCGGCCCAAATAGCCCGGAAGGAATACAGCGTACGCGGTCTTTTGCAAAAAATGAACGTAAAAATCGTGTGTACCACCGATGACCCCATTGACGATTTGCGTTTTCACCGCCAATTTAGGAATGAAAATACGGAGTTGAAAATGTACCCGGCATGGCGACCCGATGCAGCCATGAACGTGGACGATGCCGAAAAATTCAACACCTACGCAAACAAGCTGGCCGCAGTTACCGGCAGCGAGGTGCCTACATTCGGCAGCTATTTGGCCGCCTTGAAATCGAGGCACGACTATTTCGCCGAAAACGGTTGCACGCTCAGCGACCATGGTTTGGAACAAATCTACGCCGAAGATTTTACCGAAGACCAGGTGGCCGCCATATATGCCAAAATCCGCGGTGGCGCGGCTTTGAGCCTGGCCGAAAATGTCGTATTCAAGTCGGCCATGTTGTACCATTTCGCTATTTGGGATGCGGAAAAAGGCTGGGTGCAACAGTTTCACCTTGGCGCCTTGCGCAACAACAATACCCGCATGTTGAGCCAACTGGGCCCCGACACGGGTTGGGATTCCATAGGCGATTTTGGGCAAGGAAAGGCCATGTCCACGTTCCTGAACAAGCTCGACACCGAAAACAAACTAACCAAAACCATCCTATACAACCTCAACCCCGCCGACAATGAATTGATGGCCACCATGATTGGCAATTTCAACGACGGCTCTACGCCCGGCAAAGTACAATGGGGCTCGGGTTGGTGGTTCCTGGACCAAAAAGACGGCATGACCAAACAGCTCAACACCCTGTCCAACATGGGTTTGCTCAGCCGCTTTGTGGGCATGCTTACCGATTCGCGCAGCTTCCTGTCGTTTCCAAGGCACGAGTACTTCCGTAGGATATTGTGCAATTTGTTCGGCACGGAGATAGAAAACGGCGAACTGCCCAACGATACAGCCTGGATAGGCAAAGTAATCCAAGATATATGCTACAACAATGCCAAGAATTATTTTGGCTGGTAAGCCACGCATAGCCCCTTGTCTGTTTCTTCTTTAAGCCAAAATAGGTAAATACTCACTGAATTTTTTTTAAAAGTGCCACGCTATTTGGTTGGTTCGCAAGATATCCGTAACCTTGACAAATGACATTACCCGATAAAAGATGAATCATCTATTCGACCTCACCGGCAAAACAGCAATAGTAACAGGCGGCAACAAAGGCATAGGCAAAGGCATGGCATTGGGGCTGGCCGAGGCCGGTGCCGACATAATAGTGGTGTCTGCCACCGTGCCCCTGCAAGGCAGCGACGTAGAAAAAGGAATAGTGGCCTTGGGGCGCAAGTTCAAGGCCTACCAGGCCAACTTGTCCGACCGCCAGGCGGTATATGCCTTCATAAAGCAGGTGTTGGAAGAAAACGAACGCATAGACATTTTGGTCAACAACGCCGGAACCATATTGCGCAAGCCTGCGGCCGAACACCCCGATGAATTTTGGGACAATGTATTGGCCTTGAACTTGGACACCCCGTTTGTTTTGGCGCGTGAATTTGGCAAACACATGATAGAAAAAGGTGGCGGCAAAATAATTTTCACTTGTTCGCTGCTGACCTTCCAAGGTGGCATAAACGTACCCGGCTATGCGGCCAGCAAGGGCGCATTGGGTAGTTTGGTAAAGGCACTCGCCAACGAATGGGCCACCAAAAACATCAACGTGAACGGCATAGCACCCGGTTACATAGCCACCGACAACACTACCGCCTTGCGCAACGACGAAAGCCGGGCCAAGTCCATATTGGAACGCATACCGGCAGGCCGCTGGGGCGAACCCGAAGATTTTAAAGGCCCCACCGTGTTCTTGGCCTCCAATGCGGGAAACTATGTCAACGGCACCATCCTTACCGTGGATGGCGGCTGGATGGGGAGGTAGATTTTTTTAGATGTTGGATGTTGGATTTGGATTTGGAACAGTGTACCAATATTTTTTTGGGGGCAGAAAAACACCACGATAGCTGGTAGTTTGTGGGGGGCGAAAGTGGTGGCAAACATTGACAACGCAAGTATTTAAAAATAGCACAGAAAACACCATACGATGGAAATTAGGTTTGAACACAGCAAGAAAGAAGTGAGCCGCATGACTACCAAAGAACTGCGCGATGCTTTCCTGCTGACCGGGTTAATGAAAGAAGACGAGGTAACTTATATCTATTCGCACTACGACCGACTGATAACCGGGGGCGTAAAGCCGGTAAATGCTGCCGTGGAATTGAAAAATCATCCCGAGTTGCGGGCGGAATATTTTTTGGAACGCAGGGAAATGGGCATCATAAACCTGGGTGGCGACGGCGTGGTTGAGGCAGACGGCGCAACTTTTGAACTGTACAAACAAAGCTGCCTGTACCTGGGCAAGGGTACCCAAAACGTAAGTTTCAAAAGCAAGGATGCTACCCGCCCGGCAGTATATTTTTTGCTGTCGAGTACGGCACATGCGGTATATGAAAACCGTGTAATGCACAAGGAAGAAGCTTCGCCGGTAAACCTGGGTTCCGTGGAAACCAGCAACAAACGCACTGTTTACAAATACATCCACCTGGAAGGCATACGCAGTTGCCAATTGGTCATGGGGCTTACGGTGTTGGAGCCGGGCAGCGTGTGGAACAGCATACCTTGCCATACGCACACACGCCGCACGGAGGTGTACTGCTATTTTGACGTACCTGCCGACCAAAGGGTATTTCACTACATGGGCGAACCACAGGAAACACGCCATTTGGTGATGCAAAATTTTGAAGCCGTGGTATCGCCGCCATGGAGCGTACACTGCGGCAGCGGCACTTCCAATTATGGGTTTATATGGGCCATGGCCGGAGAAAACCAAGTGTATAGCGACATGGATGTGGTGGCCGTACCCGAAATGTTATAAAAAGAAGGAAGGAAAGAAATGAAGAAAATTTGTTGTTTCGGCGAAATACTGCTGCGCATTTCGCCACCGGATAACTGGATAGCCCAACAGGAACTGAAAGTGTATGTGGGCGGTGCCGAAGCCAATGTGGCTACGGCTTTGGGCAATTGGAACCTGCCCGTCAAGTATGTAACGGCCATGCCCGAAAATTACATAGGCCGCGACATAGAAAGCTACCTTTTGTCTAAAAATATAGCTACCGACGGCATAGCCTGGCAAGGCAACCGTGTGGGTACCTATTACATGACCCAAGGCGCCGACCTGAAACATGCAGGCGTAGTGTACGACAGATTTTTTTCTTCGTTTTACGACCTCAAACCCGGCGATGTAGATTGGCACAAAGTGCTGGAAGACGTATATTGGTTTCACTTCACCGCCATTAGCCCCGCCCTGAACGCCGATGCGGCAGCCGTGTGCAAAGAAGCCTTGGAAGCCGCACGCAGCAAAGGCATAACCATATCGGTGGACTTGAATTACAGGGCCAAACTATGGAAATACGGCAAGCAACCCGTAGAGGTGATGCCCGACTTGGTACAGTACTGCGACGTAATCATGGGCAATATTTGGGCTGCCAACACCCTATTGGGCATTAGCTTGGACAAAGACGTGGAAACAATAGGCACGAAAGAAAATTACTTGGCCCATGCGCAAAGAACTTCGGAAGAAATAATGCGGCATTTCCCAAAATGCAAAACCTTGGCCTACACTTTCCGTTTCGATGCGGCACCCGGCGGTATCAAGTACTATGCGGCATTGTACCATGGCGCAGCCATGCACGTATCGCCCGAATTTGCGCTGCCAAACGTGGTGGACAAGGCGGGCAGCGGCGATTGCTTCATGGCGGGCCTTATCAGGGGCCTGCATTTGAACCATGCGCCGCAACAGATAATAGATTTTGCCGCCGCCGCCGCCTTGGGCAAATTGAGCGAGGTGGGCGATGCCAGCGCGCAAACCATAGAAGACGTAGAAAAAACATTAGCAAAATGACCAGCCAACAACAGTCAACGCTCGATACGATATTGAAGCAAAAAATGCTTCCGCTTTATTTCAACGAAAGCAAAGAAGTAAGCATAGAAGTACTAAAGGCACTATACGCAGCCGGCATACGCACGGTAGAATATACTAACCGCGGGGCGGCAGCCTTGGAAAATTTCAAGGCAATGGTGGCCTTGCGCAACGAATCGCTGGAGGGCCTGCAATTGGGCATAGGCACCATAAAAACAGTGGCCGACGCCAAGGCTTTCTTGGAAGCCGGTGCCGATTACATAATATCCCCCGCATTGATACCCGATGTCATTAAATTTACGCAAGGGCAAGGCAAGTTGGCCGTACCCGGCTGCCTAACGCCCTCCGAGATAGTAGCCGCCGAACAATTAGGCGTAAAATTTCTTAAATTGTTCCCCGGCAACCTCATAGGGCCGGGTTATGTAAGTGCTATCAAAGATTTGTTTCCCGAACTGTATTTCATGCCTACCGGCGGGGTGGACACCACCAAGGAGAGCATCAAATCTTGGTTCGATGCAGGTGTGGTGGCAGTAGGCATGGGCAGCAAACTGGTAAGCAAGGAACGGATGCAGGGCCAAGATTATGCAGGAATAAAAAAGGCTACGGAAGCAGTGGCCGCCATTATAGAATCTATCTAAAAAAACTACGCAAACACTATGGAATATAACGGAAAAAAGATGACCGGTTTTCGCTGGGTTATCTGCGGCATGTTGTTTTTTGCCACTACCATCAACTATATGGACAGGCAAGTACTTTCCCTCACATGGAAAGATTTTATAGTACCCGAATTTCATTGGAACAACAATGATTATGGTACCATTACTGCCGTTTTTTCGCTCGTGTACGCCTTTGCCATGTTGTTTGCGGGCAAGTTTGTAGATAAGTTGGATACCAAGAAAGGATTTCTTTGGGCCATTGGCGTATGGTCGCTGGGCGCATGTTTACATGCGTTTTGCGGCATAGCCACCGGTGGCGTGGTTACGGGTTCGTGGTTGGCCAGTTTTGAAGGGGCAAAAGACTCCTTGGCCACCGTGGGCGACATAGGCAGGATAGCCAGCGTGAGCGTAACCTTGTTCATAGTGGCGCGTATAGTATTGGCCGTGGGCGAGGCCGGCAACTTTCCGGCTGCCATTAAGGCCACGGCGGAATATTTTCCCAAGAAAGACCGTGGGTTCGCCACCAGCATCTTCAACGCAGGGGCTACCATCGGCGCGCTGTTGGCCCCCATAACCATTCCATTCATTGCCAAGGCTTACGGCTGGGAAATGTCGTTTATCATTATTGGCGGCTTGGGCTTTCTGTGGATGGCCGTTTGGATTTTCATATACAAGAAACCGGAAGAACACCATAGGGTCAACGAGGCCGAATTGCGCTATATACAACAAGACGATGCAGAACTATTGGCTGCAGAAGCTACTACGGAAAGGGCAATCAAGCAATCGGGCATCTCTTTCGGCAAGGCTTTTAAATACCGCCAAACTTGGGCATTTGCGGTAGGGAAATTCATGACCGACGGCGTATGGTGGTTCTACCTGTTTTGGACACCTGCTTATTTAAGTTCGGTGTACAATCTGGACTCGACCCAAAGCGCACCGTATATTTTTACCCTTTACCTCATTACCCTGCTCTCCATTATAGGCGGGTGGCTGCCCACTTATTTTGTAACCAGGCAACAAATGAACCCCTATGCCGGCCGCATGAAGGCCATGCTTATTTTTGCTTTCTTCCCCTTGTTGGCTTTGGTGGCGCAACCCTTGGGTAAGCATTCCATTTGGCTGCCCGTTGTCATCATAGGCATAGCCGGCGCCGCGCACCAAAGTTGGAGTGCCAATATATTTTCGACCATAGGCGACATGTTTCCCAAAAAGGCCATTGGCACCATAACGGGTATCGGTGGCATGGCGGGCGGCATCGGCTCGTTTTTCATCAACAAAGGCTCCGGTGTGCTGTTTGACTACGCCGCCAAAACCAATATGGAAGTATTGGGTTTCAAGGGCATAGAAGCCGGTTACTTCATTATTTTCTGCCTTTGTGCGGTGGCTTATCTGATTGGTTGGGTTATCATGAAAAGTTTGGTACCCAAATACAGTCCTATTACAGATTTATAGGACGATATTCAATGATTTGGAGGTGTCATTCTGAACGAGACGAAGTACAGTGAAGAATCTCAGAGATTCCTCCTGTCGTCGGAATGACATTTTAAACAGGTTTAACTATACCATTTACCAAAAATAGTTGCGCCCCGCAGGGGCGCAACTATTTTTTATTTCATGGCAACAGTTAGCCACAAGCTATTTGTTACCTTTGCGGGGTTTTAATTTCAACAAATCCAAATGACGGATAATCAATATAAAATTGGCACCAAGTTCATACACGCCGGGGTAGAGCCAGACCCTGCTACCGGTGCCATAATGACACCCATTTACCAAACCTCCACCTACGTGCAGGCAGCACCGGGGCAGCACAAAGGTTATGAATATGCCCGTACCCAAAACCCCACCCGCGATGCGCTGCAAAGTGCGCTTGCGGCCATAGAAAACGGCAGGCACGGGCTTTGCTTTGGCAGCGGCATGGCCGCCACCGATGCGGTAATGCGGCTTTTGTTGCCCGGCGACGAGGTGGTAGTGTCCAACGATTTGTATGGCGGCACTTACCGTATTTTCACCAAGGTATTTGCCCAATACGGCATCAAGTTCCGGTTTGTGTCGATGCAAGACGCAGCCAATGTGGAGCAATACCTTACGCCCAACACTAAGATGATATGGGTAGAAACGCCCACCAATCCGCTGCTGAACATCATAGACATAGAAGCCGTAAGTGCCATAGGCAAACGGAAGGGTGCAATGGTCGTGGTGGACAATACTTTTGCCTCGCCCTACCTGCAAAACCCGCTGGATTGGGGCGCCGACATAGTGGTACATTCGGCCACCAAATATCTGGGGGGCCATAGCGACGTGGTGCATGGTTGCGTCATTACCAACCACGACAGCACGGCGGAACAATTGAAGTTTATCCAAAACAGTTGCGGCGCAGTACCCGGCCCGCACGATTGCTGGTTGGTGCTTAGGGGCATCAAGACCTTGCATGTGCGCATGGACAGGCATTGCGAAAATGGCGAAAAAGTAGCCCATTTCCTTCGCAACCATCCCAAGGTGGACAAGGTGTATTGGGTTGGCTTTACCGACCACCCCAACCATGACATTGCCAAAAAACAAATGCGCGGATTTGGCGGCATGATTTCTTTTGTGTTGAAGGAAGATAATATTGAAGCCGCCACGAACGTTTTGAAGGCAACCAAATTGTTTGCCTTGGCCGAGTCGCTGGGCGGCGTAGAGTCGCTCATCGGGCATCCGGCCACTATGACCCACGGTTCCATACCTCGCGAAGAACGCATCAAGAATGGACTTTCCGATTCGCTGATACGCCTGAGCGTGGGCATAGAAGATGCGGGCGATTTGATGGAAGACTTAAAACAGGCAATAGGTTAGCCGCCTGGATATGCTTTATTAAAAGAGTGTTTTGAATAGAATAATCCCTGTTTTTTCCCCGCAAAAAATTAAGAGCATCCTCATCATGGGTTTGCTCTTGTTTTGCTTTGGGCTAAATGCCCAAAACCTACCTCCCAATATAGATACCGGCAATGTCAAAAACAGGATTTATATCTTGGACAACGACCTTGGCGAGTATATAAAAAACGATTCCGGTTCGGTAAATAAATTGATAGGCCACGTTAAGCTGCGGCACGGCAGCGATACGCTTTACTGCGACAGTGCTTATTTTTATGCAGGCCGCAACAGCGTGGAAGCCTTTGGCAATGTGCTGGTGCGCCAAGCAGGCGGCGAGGAAGCCAGTGCCGACTATATGCGCTACAATGGCGCCACGAAGGTGGTGTATATGCGTGCCGATTTGCCGGGTTCGGAAGTGCAGTTGTACGATGGCAAAGAAAATACCCTTTGGTCGCGCGAGGTGGACTACAACATGGCCACCAAGATAGGGAAATACCGAACACGGGGCTACCTGCAAACCCCCACTACCGTGCTGGAAAGCAATACGGGCGAGTACAACATGCGGTCGAAAGATGCAAGGTTCAAAGGCGACGTGGTAGTTACCGACCCGGAATACAAGGCACTTTCGGCCGATTTGGGTTACAATACCGATACCAAAGTGGCCCGGTTTTTCGGCCCTTCCGTAGTGTCCAACGACAAGTCCATACTGCAAACCACCAATGGCGTGTACGATACCAAAAAGCGCATAGCCCATTTCATCACGCGTTCGTCCATTTTGAATGAAGCGCAATACATAGAGGGCGACACCCTCGATTACGATAGAAATTCAGGATTTGGATTTGCCCGCGGCAATGTGATAGCGATTGACACCGGAATGAAGACTACCTTGTATTGCGGCTATGCGCAGTACAACGAAATAACCAAAACCATGCTGGCTTACATCAAGCCATTGATGAAGACCTTGAAAGATGGTAAAGACAGCCTATTCGTAAAAGCCGATACTTTTTACAGCGCACCCGTCGTCAAATCGGACAAAATACTTTCGGCACAAGACAGCCTGCAACAAACCGCCGCCAACCTCATGGCCGAATCGGGCAAGGAAACTGCTGTGCATACCTCAGATTCTTTGGCATTGCCCACAAAAGACAGTTCGCATAATGCAGATACCGCTATGGCGGCCGCCAATAGCCCGCTGCCCAACCTGCCTTTGCCGACAGATACCACCAACACAAACCACCCGGAAGCCCCTACCCCAAAACCTTCCGTAGATATTTTGAAGGAAAAAATGGACGCAATGGTGTATGGCGCCAAGGATAGCGCCGGTAGCACAAGCGACAGTTCCCATTTTGCAAATGCCGCTGCCGATAGCGTGGGTACGCCTTTTTACGCAAATGACTCCTTTTATGTAGCCCGCACTTCGCCGCACAAGCGTGCGTTGGACTCTGCTTCTATCCATTACCACAATATGCCCAACGACCCCGATACCGCCGCACTCCGGTACTTCGTGGCATATAACCATGTAGTCATTTATTCCGACTCCTTGCAAGGCCGTTGCGACAGCTTGCGTTATTCACAGTCCGATTCCATGTTACGGATGTATGTGCAGCCCGTGTTGTGGCCGCAAAACGGGCAGTTGAAGGGCGATGTTATCTACATGCAAATGGACAGTAACAAGCTCAGTGAAATAATAGTGCCCAAAAATGCCATTATGGTCAATAGGTCGGGGCCGGAGCAGGCAGATATGTTTGACCAAATTCAGGGCAACAGTATCCACGCTTGGCTAAAAGACAATAAGATAGATTCGCTTCGTGCCGAACCCGATGCGTCCAGCATTTATTTTGTTACCGATGAAGACAGCGCATACGTGGGCAGCAGCGAAGGCAAGGCCGAGAGCATAGAAGTCCACTTCAAAACGGAGCAAGTACACCGCATCATATACAGGAAGGAGATAGAGCTGAAAACCACGCCCATGAAGGACGTGGAGCCATCTGCCTTGCGTTTGGGCCGCTTCCTGTGGCAAGCCGCCGAACGGCCAAAATCGTTGGCGGAATTTTTGCAGGGCGTTAGCCTGCCCCATGCCCCCGATTTGCTCTCCATGCCCGACACGGAAGGCGAACCCACCGAGCCGCCACCAGCCGCCACTCCCGAAACCAAGATGCAAAACAAGAGCGATTAGCGGTTTTTGCCTATTGGTAATGTCTGAATATTCCACCCGGCAAAAGTGTCCATAATGCTGCTTTCTGTTTGGCGGCCTTTAAGCCGCCGTTGGCCCAGGTGTTGCAGGTGTGAAACAAGCTGTACGATCCCTTGGCTTCATAAAAGGCATCCATGTTGCCATAGCCGTCGTTTTGGCTAAGGATATTGATACTGTTGCCGGTGCTGTCGAGTACAAAGCTGCTGCGTATGTAATCTATTAGCAGGAGATAATCTTTATTGGAAATGTTGATGGCTTTGGTGCTTTCGTTTTCCAATAAATTCTTATAAAAAGTGGCGTGTATGGCCGAACTGCCCAAGCCTGTCATGGCTTTGAAAGCCACCGAAAATTTCAGGTCGCTCCACTGCGGTGTTTGCAGGTAAAAACCTTTGTCGCCCCAGCCTATGCCTACGTATCGGTAGGTGGTATCTTTCAGGTCGGTATCTTGGTATTTTATCAAATCGTTCCAGTTCATCAATCCGGTTTTTACGGGTACTGCCAAATCGGTATGCACGCCATTGGTCTTGATGTATATGGTTACTTCGTTCGGCCTTTTGTAAGTTACGTTACGGTTTACGGGTATGAAAGGTATAAGCCAACCGGCAGCCACGTACAACAGCAATGCCGATAGCAAATACAAAAACACTTTGCCAATCAACAATGATTTTTTCTTCATGAAATCGGTGTCCTTGTCTTAGGTCGGGGAAATTGTGCGGGGGGGTGCGGTTGTGTTGTGTGTTTAATCAACGGCTTCCCAAAGTTCTACTTTGTTTCCTTCCCCGTCAAGAATGTGAACAAACTTGCCGTAGTCGTGGGTTTCAATTTTGTCCACAATGGTTACGCCTTCTTTTTTCAGTTCTTCCACAAGTGTTTCCAGGTTTTCAACTCGGTAGTTTATCATGAAGTCCTTGTCAAAGTATTTCGAGCCTTGCGCAAAGGGTGTCCACTGCGTTTGTGCCTTTGTGGCGCTGTCCGGGCTTTCGTACCATTCAAAAGTAGCACCATAGGGATTCGTGTCCAAGCCAAGGTGCTTCCGGTACCATTCGGTTATTTTTTTCGGGTCTTTGCATTTAAAGAAAATGCCCCCTATCCCTGTTGCTCTTTTCATGTTTTCGTTGTTGTTATCGTTATTCATCGTCACTGTTTTGAATGCGACACCAAGACAAAAAGTTGTTGCAAGTGCCAAAGTTAAAAAAACTGTTTTCTTCATTTAGGCTAAGTTTGTTGTTGTGAAAGTTTTTGGTTTTCACGGTTGCTGCAAACGGCAGATTGGTTAAAGATACAATGGAATTTGGCACCCCGTCATATTTCCCCTCGCCCGCCCGTTTTTAAAAATTATCTTTGCCTTGCAAAGCAACATTAAAGCAATGGTAGCCTTTCATTGTGAAGAAGGCTGTCAAGGAACAACAACATGAAATATTTGATAGTGGGCCTGGGCAATATAGGTGCGGAATACGACGCCACGCGCCACAATATAGGTTTTGACGTAGCGGATGCCTTTGTGATAAAGCATGGCGGCAGTTTCAAATTGGAAAGGCTGGCCCATGTGGCCGAAGTAAAATGGAAGGGAAAAATATTCATCGTGATAAAACCCACTACCTACATGAACCTTAGCGGCAAGGCCGTAAAATACTGGCTCGACAAAGAGAAGATACCGGTACAAAACATGCTGGTGGTTGTAGATGAGTTGGCCCTGCCCATCGAAACTTTGCGCCTGCGCGGTTCGGGTAGCCATGCCGGGCATAATGGACTTCGCGACATAGAAACTGTATTGGGCCACAACGCCTATCCCAGATTGCGGTTCGGTATCGGCAACAATTTCCCGAAAGGCAGGCAAGTTGACTTTGTGCTGGGCAAATGGACTAAAAACGAACTGCCCTACATAATGGACAAAGTACCCAAAGCCGTGGAAATAATAGAAAATTTCGCTGCGATAGGAATAGAGAGAACCATGAATCTTTTCAATAAATAGGCAGATGCCCGCCAAGTTGAGAAAGAGCAGTGTCTGGCTGTCAAAATTTCAATGCCAATCCGTCAAAATTACTTTTGGGTAGTCATTTTTTCGTACCTGATCGGCTTGGTAAAAGGTATGATACTAACTACTACTTAGCATAGGCGACATTTTGCTCATAAAAAAAAGCTCTTAC
>JASGFI010000046.1:0-18732 GCA_047605615.1 Edaphocola sp.
GCGACACGAACGACGATGCGGCCACGTTCCAGAAGGTGTCCACGTCGAAACCGAAGACACGGGATATTGACGCTATAGTGGTACTGGCGGAATCGTAAGGAGGGTTGCCATAAACTCCCAACCATCCGGCAGCACCGGGCTTCAACATTATGCCATCTCCCCTAAAACTGTCCCTGGTCATTTCTACTAAGATACCACCGTAGCTTGTTGGAGAAACAAGGTTATAGGCCGAATCCAAATCGAAACCTATCCATGTGCCGGAGCCCACATTGGTAAGCATCAGGGTATCGCGGTGGAATACCTGTTGCATACCCGTTACGAAACCATTTCCATAAAATGGAGTAGTGTATGGATTGGCAAAACTTGCGGCACCCGCTGTCTGGGTCAGTTTAAATTTAAGGTTGTAAATAATGATAGTATCGGCTTCATTGTTGGAAAACAGATAAATCCGATTAATAGAAACCGGCTGGTAAAGGGAGGGGGTTACTGTACCGATCCAACTGGCCCCCGGAACACATCTTACAAAGAACTGCATGCCCCTGTTTGCGGTGTCATACAATAAATGTGGCCCACCATAAGGGTAGGTCGTAGAATAATTTGGGGAATGAAAATTGGCATATTGCGGCTGCTGCTGCGCGCTGCCTACATGGTACGCTGCCATCATACATGCCGCCAAGAAAAAGGAATATAAGAACCGGTTCATAAGGTAGTACGGTTTTGAAACGCAATTAGCGAACAAGATAAGTTCTTGCCACTTTAATTTGCATAAGAGTTAAGGTAAATTTCAAGTACTTCTATAATAGCCAATCGCTAAGCTATTTTATGATTTTATGGGTTGGCCGCCTTTACTATCTTGAAATAGGCCCGCTGCCCGTCCGCTGCTTTTAGGTCGGCCAGGTAGATGCCTGTCGGCCAACCGGGGCTTTGCATGGCCAGCGTTTCATTCAGTTGCGCCACATTGCCCTCGGTGCGGGCCAATACCCTGCCGGTCAGGTCGCTTACCTGTAAAGTGTATTGCCCATTAGCTGCGGCAATACTTATCTTATTGGCAAAGGGATTGGGGTACAGGGTAGCATCGAGGCCGTTGTTGTATAAGGAACCTACACCCGTACTGCTGCCCGGCCTGAAGGCAGTGCTGCTCCCGTTTACCGCCTTGTACTTCATGTTGTAATCGCCGCTGGTGGTGTCCCTGCCCGTGAAGGCCGCAAACAAATGCTCGGTATGGTTATAGCCCGAGAAAGATAACGAGTGCAGGTCGGAGATGAAGTCGGGTACATCCGGGATTACATAATAGTGCTTAATGTTCCAATCGGGGTGTATTTCTCCCGGTGCTATCAGTTTTAAGCCTATGTAGGCATCGTTATTTTGGGTACTGAGGTTGGCCACGGTGCCGCTGCTGCCCGACTTGAAATACCAGCCGTAATAGACGGGCTTGTAGGGTACTGCAAACCAATTGTCCAGGGCCACTACCGGTTTCAGGTTAAATTGTATGCCGCCCGAAGTTCCCGATATGTCAACGGGGGACGATGGGGAAGCTACGCCCAGCATCGTACCGTCATTAAGCGTATAGTGCTGCAAATTGGAGCCATCATACAAGCCCGAATAGATATACTGGTTCGTATCCACGGCTTTCATCACCACATAGCTCCATGCGCTGCCGGTGCCGGGAAAGGTGTCGAGCGCATCTATGCGGGGCAATTGATAAGTACCATTGGTTGTTTGCCCATCCAGCACTTGTGCAGAGAGGGGCGAAGAAGCGGAGGAGAGCGCGGCGTAATCCAACCGCAGCACGAAAAGGGAATCCTTGCCGGCCGTGGTAAACACGGGGTAAACCCATGTGCCCTCCTCGTTGCGCAGCAAGGCCACATCGGGCTGCGAGAAACTGCCGGTAACGGTGTCCGGCAAAAGCTGGATAGGATGGGTAAAACCAAGCGTAAAAATGGAAAACGTACTCACGTATATGTTGTTGTCGGTCTCCCATATGACAGCCACTTTGTTTTCCTGTGGCAGGGCATCGTTCCTGACGCGGCCAAAGGATACACCGGAAGCAATGCCGGCGGGACCGATGGACACATTGGTCACAATTGGACTCAGCGAGAGCGTGGACACATCCAATTGATACACATCGTATTCAAAGCCCATGTTCCCGGGGTTGTAATAAGTAAGCAGGAGATATACCGGCCCATTGCCACCGGCACAACCCTTGGGGGTGATGATAGCGACTTCGAGGCTGGCCTTGTCGGCAAAAGTGACATTGGTTTCTACCGTACTGCCTGTATTGTCGGTAATGGTTACCGCCAGCCCCGAGAAACCGGTAAGCATTTCGTCATCGTCCCAGGTGTATGCCCTTATGGAGTCGGTGCAATGCACCACGCTATGCGCCGAGGTATTGGTAATAGGAGTGTCTGAAAGCACCGTTGGGTAGGTGTTGTCGGGGTAAACGGCCGCTTCAAAACTTTGCGCCCGTGCCGCCCTGCCGCCAAAGGCCAGCAAGGCAAACGAGAGCAGCACTGCCCTTGCCGTTCGTGGGCGCGGTGCGGAAAACTGTTCCATGATTAATTTGTTTTTGACGGTTAACGAATACTGTTCAACCGGTTTGGTACGCCGCCCGAATGTGGGCGGCGTGCAGCCGGTGGGTACAAATGTAAGTAATCTATTTTGTAAATGCAAGTGTGATGTGGGGGTGGCGGGTGGTTCCTGAAGGCTTGTTTTTAGTTCCTTTCAGGATGACATTACTTGCGGCATGACAAGAGGGAGTAATATAGTTGCTTGCAGCATGACAGTACTTGCGGCGTGATAAATGACAACGATATAAATTAGGGTGTTTTCACGGTGGTAATTCTCGTTTAGGCAGCCTAAGTTTGCACCAACAAGATTGTCTGACACAAAAGTTACCGTACCCGATGAACCTGTTTTTTTAACCTTTCATAAAACCAATAAACAATTAAAAGCCAAAACAATGAACCAACTTATCAACATAAGAGGTTGGAGACGTACATGGTGGGTGTTGCTGGCCTTGCTGTCGGGCATGGGAGCCGCCATGGCCCAAACCAACGTAACTACTACTCAAGGTAGTGTCCTACATAGACACCAATTGTGCCAATTCCAACACACATACTGCACGACCGCCCCTATACCCCATATATCACCCCGGTGACTGCAATGTAAACCAAGCTTTCACCTAAGGCTACCGCCTACCTGCCGTAGCCACCACAGCAGCTTTGGCCGAGCTGCACCTGCCCACCATGATAGGTGCAGCCGCCAAACACTGCGCAACTCACCTTGGAATACGCCGGGGGCCAACACAACCACCCAATTGTTTGTAACGCCGCCGTCCCTTTGTGATGGCGGCGTTTTTTGTGGAAATTTGTTCAGGGTTTGAAGTTTAGGGTTTAAGGTTTTACCATATTCCTGTTTGTGTTACAAATATATAAAAAAACACCTTGGCAACAAGCAAACTTATATACAATAAGTTTTTTATAAAAATTTACAACTTTTAAAAGGTTGACAAAGTTTATAAAAGAACACTACAACACCTTCTATTTCAAAAACAGCGCAAACATCTTCTTCACAGGTGCCAACAAATCCCAAAACCAGCGATTGTTGTCGTGGCCTTTTTCCCCGCAGTCTATTACCTCGCTGTACCTGGTGAGGCGCATGGTTTTTGCTTCGCCCAAGTTCATCAGCTTTGCACATTTCAGCACTATGTTTTCGTAATACACGTGGCCCCATATTTCCATTATCAGCGAATTGTCGCCAATGGCCAAGGGCCTTCCATATTGTGCTTCAAACTGGCTTTTTATATCCCTTACCAATTTTTGGGTATGGGAAAAAGGCGCGCCCCGCATGGCTTCGAGCAATTGGCGGCCACCGGTTATATGCACCGAATGTGGTTTCAGGTCGAACGATATGGAACATGCTCCGATATGGGTAGTATAAGGCATCCTTGGCCAAAAGTACGAAATGGAGATATGCCTAAAGTTGATTTTATGGTACATAAAAAATCCCGGCCTGTTTCCAAGCCGGGATTTCTATGTTTATCTTAAAAAATTATTTCAAGATTTCGGTAACTTGACCTGCACCTACGGTACGGCCACCTTCACGGATAGCGAATTTAAGACCTTTATCCATTGCTATGGGGGCAATCAATTTAACGGTCAGAGAAACGTTGTCGCCGGGCATTACCATTTCCACGCCTTCGGGCAACATACATTCGCCGGTTACGTCCGTAGTACGGAAGTAGAACTGAGGACGGTATTTGTTGAAGAACGGAGTGTGGCGGCCACCTTCGTCTTTACCCAGAACGTACACTTCACCTTTAAATTCGGTGTGCGGAGTAATGGATTTGGGGGCTACGATAACCATACCACGGCGGATATCTTTCTTGTCGATACCACGGAGGAGGATACCGGCATTGTCACCGGCTTCACCGCGGTCCAACAATTTTTTAAACATTTCCACACCGGTACAAGTAGAAGTCAAAGGAGACTCGTTGAAACCAACGATTTCCACGTTGTCACCCACGGTGATTACGCCGCGCTCGATACGACCGGTAGCCACTGTGCCGCGACCGGTAATGGTGAACACGTCTTCAACAGACATCAAGAAAGGTTGGTCTATCGGACGAGGAGGCAATGGAATATACTCGTCAACAGCGTTCATCAAGTCTTCGATGGCTTTTACGCCTGCGGGTTCGCCGTTCAAACCGGCCAGGGCAGAACCTTGGATGATAGGCGTGTTGTCGCCATCGAAACCGTTTTTGCTAAGCAATTCGCGGATTTCCAATTCAACCAATTCAAGTATTTCAGGGTCGTCAACCAAGTCAACTTTGTTCATGAACACCACCATACGGGGTACGCCCACCTGGCGAGCCAACAAGATGTGCTCTTTGGTTTGGGGCATCGGACCGTCGGTAGCGGCTACGACCAAGATAGCACCGTCCATTTGGGCAGCACCGGTAATCATGTTTTTCACATAATCGGCGTGGCCCGGACAGTCAACGTGCGCATAGTGGCGGTTGGTTGTTTCGTATTCTACGTGTGCGGTGTTGATGGTGATACCGCGTTCCCTTTCTTCGGGGGCGGCGTCAATCGCGTCATAATCTTTCTTTTCTGCCAAACCTTTATTTGCCAAAACGTTGGTAATGGCGGCAGTCAATGTGGTCTTACCATGATCGACGTGACCAATGGTACCAATGTTTACGTGGGGTTTCTCCCTTTTAAAGGTTTCTTTTGCCATTGTTATTCCTTTTTAAAAGAATTTTTATTAATATTAAGTGTAAAAAAATAAACTTTCCTACGAGCTGTTGAGCAGGATTGAACTGCCGACCTCTTCCTTACCAAGGAAGTGCTCTACCACTGAGCTACAACAGCATTTTGAATTGTAAAACAGCCTCCCCGAAGGAAACTATTTCTCAATTCAAGTTCTTCTGTGGAGCGGAAGACGAGTCTCGAACTCGCAACCTATAGCTTGGAAGGCTATCGCTCTACCAATTGAGCTACTTCCGCTTTTACTCGATGTTGAATTTAACCCATCATTCAGCATCCATAAAAGTGGGCAGTGAAGGATTCGAACCTCCGTACACGTACGTGAGCAGATTTACAGTCTGCCGCCTTTAACCACTCGGCCAACTACCCAATAATCTTCAACCCAAAATTTTGAACCAAAAATCAGGGAGAGCCACTTGCCGGGATCGAACCAGCGACCTACTGATTACAAATCAGTTGCTCTACCAGCTGAGCTAAAGTGGCCTTTTTTATCGCTTTTTAAAAGAACTAAACCCCAAAAAATCAAGGGATATTAGGCAGCCTCTTTGCTTTTGGGATTGCAAAGGTATGGATGTTAATCGAATTAGCAAAAAACTTTTCAACTTTTTTGAATAATAGCGACAAACCATTAAACAACAGGCTTTTGGCACGAACTGTTCCCGGCGAAGCCAATCCTTTCGCATACCGTAGTTGAGGCGGCAACTACCTTTGCCGATAAGCAAGATGGGGATAGGTGTTGTCTTGATACGCTAAACGGAAGCCTGTTAGGCACGCGAAAGGATTCGTGCGCCGACTGGAGATATTAAACCCAACAGTGAGGATCAAATAGCTTCACTAAACAAGAAATTGGAGTTGACAGATTTTAGTCAATCTGTGCAATTGCATCCTAATCCTGCCACAAATAGCATATCTGCAAAAGGGAAATAGATTTCGGCCTTTTTCTTTTTTAGTTGTCCAAAAAATTGTCCAGCCCCCTGCGTTGTGCTTTGGTGGGCCGCCCTACCTTGCTCAGCCGCTTGCCGGTATAAAAACTACTGGCCGTACTTTTTTCCACTGTCCTGTCTTCGGGAGGCGTATGGTCAACGTAAAAATTAATGGCTTCGGAATAGGCTTTCCGCGTGGCGAGCAAACCGGTAACCTCCACGTCCCAACTGCGTTCGGGCGTTTTTATCTGGTATCGGTCGCCTACGTGTACCTGTTTGGATGCCTTGAGGGTAGTGCCGTTCATTTTCACCCGCCCGCCATCGCAAGCGTCCGAGGCCAACGACCGTGTTTTGAACACCCTTATGGCCCACAAATATTTGTCCAACCTCAGTTTTTCTTTTTCCATGTCCTGATTCTTTTTGCGGTTGCAGGTTATTGGCCCAACTGCCAGTCGATAGGTTCTTTGCCCGTTTGCAGCAACAGCTTATTGGTTTGGCTAAATGGCCGCGACCCGAAAAAGCCCGCCGTAGCCGAAAATGGCGAAGGGTGCGCCGCCTTCAGCACAAAATGCTTGGAGGTGTCTATCAAGGCTTCTTTCTGCTGCGCAAATTTGCCCCATAGCAAAAAAACGATACCTTCTTTTTTGTCCGAAACGGCCTTGATTACCGCATCGGTAAATATTTCCCAACCGATTTTTGCGTGCGACATGGGCTTGCCGCCCTCTACCGTCAACGAGGCGTTGAGCATGAGCAAGCCTTGCCGCGCCCATTTTTCCAAAAAGCCATGCGCGGGGGCATCCAGGTTCAAGTCGGCCTTTAGTTCCTTGTACATATTGACCAACGAAGGCGGCGGGTTGATGCCTTTTTTTACCGAAAAACAAAGCCCGTGTGCCTGGTTGGGGCCGTGGTAGGGGTCTTGGCCTATCAACACTGCCTTCACCTTGTCGAACGGCGTTAGCCAAAAGGCACTGAACATATCGCCCCCGGCCGGGTAAATGGTTTTGCCGGCCGCTTTTTCGGCTTTCAAAAAATTGGCCACGGAGGCAAAGTAGGGCTGCTCGAACTCTTGCGCCATAACCTCTTTCCAAGAGGGTTCTATCTGTACGTTCATTGTCTTAATTATCCTTGGGCAATCCGGTGGCGGGGCGTATGTCTATTACTTTCAATTGCAGGCTGGCAGTGCCGTTCCACTCGTTCTCGTCTATGGTGTAGGCCATATCGAAAGGTTTTCCCGGTTGCAAATATTCAAATTTTTCGGCCAAACCGAAACCAATGCCGTTCATCACATATTTGCCGTCCGGCTGGGCTACCACAAACCTGATGTGCGCTTCCTTCACCACCTTGCTGCAGTTTTTGTAGTCGTACACATTCCTGCTGATGAAAACGGGGCGCAGGTTGGTGGGGCCAAAGGGTTCAAATTGTGTGACGATATTGTAAAAGGTACGGCCAATGTCCTTGAAGTTCAATTCGCAATCAATATGAAGCACCGGGTTCATGGAATCCGGCCCAATGGTTGCTTTCACCACCTGCTCAAATCGTTGGCGAAAAGCCTCCAAGTTGCCGGTTTGCAGCGTCATGCCGGCGGCAAAGAAATGGCCGCCGTAATTTTCCAACAAATCGCCGCACTGGTGTATGGCTTCGTAAATATTGAAGCCGTTCACGCTGCGGGCAGAGCCGGTAAGTTTGCCATTGGATTCGGTCAAGATTATGGTGGGGCGATAATAATGTTCTATCAACCTGCTGGCCACTATGCCCACCACGCCTTTGTGCCAATGGGGCCGGTACAGCACCGTGGTATGCCTGTCGGCCCCATGGCCCGTTTGCAATATGCCCAAGGCTTCGTCGGTCATGTTTTTGTCCACTTCCTTGCGGTCGAAATTGTCGGCATGGAGCACCTCGGCCAATTGCCTCGACTTCAATTCATCTTCTTCGATGAACAACTCTATGGCCTTGCGCGCATCGTCCATGCGGCCCGCGGCATTGATGCGCGGCGCTACTATGAACACCAGGTCGGCAATAGTGAAAGGGCGGGTAATGGCGGCTATTTGCCTGATGGTTTTCAGTGCCAGGCAGGGGTTTTCGTTGGCTCTTTTCAAGCCATAAAATGCCAATATCCGGTTTTCGCCATCCATGGGCACTATGTCTGCCGCAATGCTGGTGGCCACGAGGTCGAGGTATTTTTCGGTGCTTTCGGCAGGAAGGCCATAATGCGCCGCCAATGCCGAGATTAACTTATAGCCTATGCCGCAGCCGCTCAGTTCCTTGTACGGATACGGGCAGTCGGACTGTTTTGGGTTGAGGATGGCTATGGCTTGGGGCAATTGGTCTTCGTCGGGCGTGTGGTGGTCGCATATAATCATGTCTATGCCCAGTTGCTTGGCCAAGGCGGCCTTGCCGACCGATTTTATGCCGCAGTCCAGCGTAATCATCAAGGTTACGCCCAAATCGGCAGCCTTCCGTACCCCGGCTTCCGATACTCCGTAGCCTTCCCTGTAACGGTGGGGTACGTAATAATGCACATTTGCTTCGGGAAATTTTTTGCTGAGGAACGAATACACCACGGCTACGGAAGTGGTGCCGTCCACGTCATAATCGCCATATACCATTATTGTTTCCCTATGGCTCAAGGCGTGTTCGATGCGCGAAACGGCCGATGCCATGCCTTTCATCAAAAAAGGATTGTGCAGGTGGCCCAATTGCGGCCTGAAAAACGATTTTGCCGAGTCGTAATCCGTAACGCCGCGTTGGGCCAACAGCCCACAAAGCACCGGATGAATGTTCAGGCACTCCGCCAACCCGGCGGTTATGCTTTTGTCCACATCCTTTATTTTCCAAACTTTGGTCATACACTTTGCAATATCGGTGCTGTTATTCTTTTTCCTTTTTCAAAAAACAGGTTTGCTTGGGTTGGTTCTACCCGCCGCTCATCACGCCGTCTATGGGTGCCTGGCCGTCGCGTAGTTTCAATATGGGCACGGCATCTTTTACATATATGAACCTGCCATTCTCGTAGCGCAAACCATCTAACTGGCCGGTGGGTATGTAGGTGTTCTTTCTGTTGGGGTCGGTCACTTCCGATATCAACCGGTTGTAGATAATCATTTTCCTTTCCGCATCGTAGTTAAGGTATATCTGTGCCGTTTTTTTGTATTCTAAAACAAAGCGGCTCTGGCTCTGCAAGCGTTGGCCGCGCGCATCGGGCACTTCAAATATGGGTGCGCCAAAAAAGGGTTTCCCATTGTCGAAATACAAAACGTCCAGTATTTTCTTGTTGCTGGTGGCACCGTTGCTGTTGAAACCAAAAAGCAGGTACATCTTCTGGCCGTCCACTTCCTGTTGCATTATCTTGTACAGCTCGCAACCATACCATTGGTCGTTGGCAAGGGTGGCGGTTTCCGATTTTTCCAGTTGCTCCGACCGGTCTTTCAGCGGGAAAAAAACGGGTTCCTCGCTACGTACCTGAATGGCACCGTAGTAGCGGCGCACGGTTTCGGAGGGTTTTATGAGCCAATTGAAGATGCGGAAACTTTTGTCTTCCGGCACCACTATATGCACGAAGCTGTCGAGCCGGGCAAAAGGGTAATCTATGGAGCCGGGTATTTCCAATGCCTGCTTCAAATGCTTGGTAAAGCGCACGCAGTAATCTATCCTGCTGTCGGGCAGGAAGCAATGGGCCATGGAGTCGGCCATCACCACCATCGAATCTTCGAGCATCTTCAATCGGCCCAATTGTTCTTTTTTCAGTACAAATGCGCTTGCGGCAGATAGTTGGCAGAGAAACACCACCGCGAGCAGCCCCAAACCTAACCTTGGTAAAAGACGCATAACAATAACGTTAAAATTAATGCGGGTAAAGTTACGAAAAACGTGGACTTTATAGTCAAAGTTCCGCCGGTTACTTTGCGCTAAGATAAGTATTGGTTATAGAAAAACACGTAAACACCTAAACCGTGGCCGCGGTTGAAATTGTTATTTATTAATTCTTTGTAGCTTTGCGGCGCAAAACAAGGGAACACTATAAGACATGCAAATACAAGTAATGAAATCGAAGCTGCACAGGGTCACCGTTACCGAGGCCGACCTCAACTACATAGGCAGCGTTACGATAGACGAAGACTTGATGGATGCGGCCAACTTGATAGAACACGAAAAAGTACAAATAGTCAACATCAACAATGGCGAACGATTGGAGACTTATGTCATAAAAGGCGTGCGCGGCAGCGGCGAAATATGCCTCAACGGCCCGGCGGCCCGCAGGGTAAGCCCCGGCGATTTGGTCATTATCATCGCCTATGGCATTATGGACGCCGAAGAGGCCAAAGCTTTCAAACCCACCGTTATTTTCCCCAAAGAAGGCAACAAACTATAGGCTTTGCGAAAGCCACAACCGCCAAGCATTGCAACCCGGCATCAAAACACCACCCGCGCAAAGCCCAGGTTGTTCTTCCTGACCACCGGCACCATCATTTCCCTTATATCTATTTGCTTGCCCGACCTCGGTATCCAGTCGGCACCGGCGGTGCGCCCCGGATTCAGTTTTTTTAACCGCAAGCTGCCTGCGCCATCTACCGCGGCCAGGTTCAAGGTACTTCTGTTGCTGGTAAAGTCGTTGAACAGGAATACGAGGCTACCGCCCGAATTGAGCATTCGGTACGAACTAAACAAACCGCCGTCATCCTGCGAATACTGGGATTTCCGCACGAAATTTTGCCATATTTTCCTCCCGTTGCCATCGTAGGAAAGTATCATGATGTCGCCGTAATGGTACTCGCGTATGATGCTGCCGCCATAGCCATTGCTGTACCGTCCGTAATATCCAAAACCGGCACCGTAATTGGCGTTGCGGGTGGTTACAAAATAGTTTTCGGCCACCAGTATGAAGCCGCCATCGTTGCGCACTACCATGTCTTTTGCCACGAAATCGTCCAAGGCACGCTTCTTGTTTTTTTCGTCCACCATTTGCCTCACGTCTTCGTCCAAGGGTATTTGCTTGTATTGGCTAAAGGTATCGGTGGCGGCATCGCATCGGCCATAAACTATGCCATCCACATTGCCCGACCGCCTGTTGGTATAGAAGCCGCATATCAGCAGTTGGCCGTTGGCATCGTCCATTTTGGCATGCAAGCCGGAGATGTAGGCATCCTTGAGCGGTATCGTTATGTTCTTGAGCGTTTGCCCGTCCGGGTTCAATTTAAATACCCAGGCATCTTCGCTGTAACCCTTGCTGCCACCGGTGGCCGACATGTAAAATGTGCCGTCGTTGGCCAATATGTTTTCTTGTACGTAAATATTTTCGTCCGAGGCTATCCAAGGCGTGCCTTTTGCTATCACGGTCAAGGCATTGTCGAGCAGGTAGGTGTTAAATTCTGTTTTGCGGCCCTTTTGTTTGCTGACATTGTATATAAATATTTTGCTACGGTCGTTGCTGGCAACCGACGTGAAATACTTGCGGTCGGCGGCCAACCAGCCCAGTTTGGCACTGGCTACCACGGTAGGGCGTTGCACCATGCGGCCCATGGTGTCGAGCTTGGCGGCATATTGCAGCATTTCGCCCCGTTGCTCGGCTTGGTACAGCACTATTATTTCCTTGCCCGTGGCATAAAACTCGGCTTCGGCTGTTTTTTGCGGGAAAAAATCGAGTGTTACGGTAGCCAGAAGGCGCATGCTGTCGTTGTAGGCATCGAGGTAATAGCCCTCTTTGCCGGCCCTGTAGGCATACAGCCGGCTGCCGCACCAACCCACCACGCTGAAGTCGCGATTTTGGAAGGTAAATTTTTGTTCGTTGGAATAAAATATTTCCTGCGCCGGCAACCGGCTTATGCTTGCTGCCAATAGGAAAACAGCCAAAATAATTCGTGACATTTTCATTGACACAAAGATAGCCACTATGTGTACCGAAAATCTTTTTTTTGAAAATCGGGTATTGTTTATTTGGTATAGTTATCGGCAAAAAGATTCTTAGCCGATAGCCCAAAAACAACAAGGGTCGTTGCGAAGCAACGACCCTTGTTGTTGAAGATTGGAAATTTATCTTGATTAAAGGTGTATGGCCTCGCCCAATGCCACTTCTATGGCATCTTTCACCGCTTCGCTCATGGTGGGGTGCGGGAAGATGGTGTCCAATTGTTCGTGGTAGGTGGTTTCCAATTTGCGGGCGGTTACTGTTTCCGCTATTATCTCGGTTACGTTGGCGCCTATCAAGTGCGCACCCAACCATTCGCCATATTTGGCATCCAACACTACTTTCACGAAACCTTCGGAAGCACCGGCCGCACTGGCCTTGCCGCTGGCCGAGAAGGGGAATTTGCCCACTTTGATGTCCAAGCCTTTTTCGCGGGCGGCTTTTTCGGTAAGGCCCACGGAGGCTATCTCTGGGGTACAATAGGTACAGCCCGGCACATTGCCATAATCCAACGCTTCCGGTTGGTGCGCAAATTTGCCCTCTTTGTGCGCAATGGCTTCTATGCAGATAACGGCTTCTTTCATGGCCACGTGCGCCAATGCCTGGCCGGGCACTATGTCGCCAATGGCATAAATGCCTTCCACATTGGTTTTGTAGTAGGCATCTACGGTTACTTTGCCTTTTTCGGTGGCTATGCCCAAGGTTTCCAGGCCGATGTTTTCTATATTGGCAGCTACGCCTGCGGCACTCAACAATACGTCGGCTTCCAATACTACTTCGCCGGCAGCGGTTTTGACGGTGGCTTTCACGCCATTGCCCGATGTGTCCACTTTCTCTACCGATGAATTGGTCATCACTTCGATGCCTTTCTTCTTGAAAGATTTTTCCAGTTCTTTCGATACGTCTTCGTCTTCCACGGGCACTATGCGGGGCATGAATTCCACTATGGTTACTTTGGTGCCGATGCTGTGGTAGAAATAGCCAAACTCTACGCCTATGGCGCCGCTGCCCACTACTATCAGCGACTTGGGTTGCTGCGGCAATACCATTGCTTCGCGGTAGCCTATTACCTTTTTGCCGTCTATGGGCAGGTTGGGCAGTTCGCGGCTGCGGGCACCGGTAGCCAACACTATGTGCTTGGCCTGATGGGTGGTAACGTTGCCATCGGTACCGGTTATTTCCAGTTCTTTCTTTGCATTCAATTTGCCAAAACCGTTCAATACGTCGATTTTGTTTTTCTTCATCAGGAATTGGATGCCCTTGCTCATCTTGTCGGCTACGCCGCGGCTGCGCTTGATTACTTTGTCGAAATCCACTTTCGACTCGCCCACCTCTATGCCGTAGTCCTGGGCATGGTTGATGTATTCAAAAACCTGTGCCGATTTAAGCAACGCCTTGGTGGGGATGCAACCCCAGTTGAGGCAAATTCCGCCTAAACTTTCCCGTTCCACAATTGCTGTTTTGAAGCCTAATTGCGAGGCACGAATTGCGGCAACATAACCACCGGGGCCGCTACCGACTACGATCACATCGTATGCCATAGTATAGATTTTGATTTTGTTTTTCTAAAAAATAAACTCGGCAAATGTAGGTAATAAAATGTAAAAACCACTATGAAAACCAATGCCTTTCCGAACACACTTACTTGATGTAAGTCAATAAAATTTTCTTGGGGCGTAGTTGTTTTGCTGCGTTGGGCCAATGCTTCGTATAACGACTCGGATTGGCTAATTTCGCACTTTGAATTTGTGAAATAAAGGCTACCACGAACCAATGTTACTTGCACTCAACAATGTATCTTTTTCTTTTGGCGCACGCCCCATGCTGCGCGAGGCCAATTGGCAAATAGGCGAAGGCGAACGTATAGGATTGATAGGTCCCAACGGTGCCGGAAAGTCCACCCTGCTCAGGCTCATCATGGGCGAATACACGCCCGAGGGCGGCAGCATACAACGGGCCAACGACACCACTATCGGCTTCTTCAACCAAGACCTGCTTAGCTTTTCTACCAAAGATTCCATACTGTCGGTGGGCATGACGGCCTTTGAAAAAGCCGTGGCCATAGAAAAAACGATGGAAGAGCTGATGGCGGAACTGGAAACCAAGGGCGACGACGAAGAATTGTTGTTGGAATACAGCGAGGCATTGCACGATTTTGAAGTAGCCGGCGGCTACGAAATGGAACACCGCAGCGCGGAAGTGCTGGAAGGCTTGGGCTTTTCCACGCAAGACCTGCAGAAGCCTTACGACCAATTCAGCGGCGGCTGGCGCATGAGGGTGCTTTTGGCCAAAATGATATTGCAACAGCCCGACATCTTGATGCTGGACGAACCTACCAACCACCTTGATTTGCCTTCCATAGAATGGCTGGAACGCTACCTGCAAAGCTATCCCGGCACGGTCGTCATCGTATCGCACGACAGGTATTTCCTCGACAGGATGGTTACGCGCATCGTGGAATTGTTCCAACAGCAATTGATAAGCTATTCGGGCAATTATACTTTCTACGAAACCGAAAAGGCCACCCGCATGGAGTTCCTGGAAAGGGAATATGAAAACCAGCAGAAATACATAAAGCAACAAGAGCGTTTCGTCGAACGGTTTCGGGCCAAGGCCAGCAAAGCCGCCCAAGCGCAAAGCGCGCTTAAACGGTTGGACAAATTGGACAGGATAGAGCTGCCCGACGACAGCGTGCCGCGCATGAACATCAGTTTTGCGGTGGACATGCAGCCGGGCAAAATTATTTGCGACATAAAACATGCCTACAAAAGCTATGGCGATGTGTCTATATTGAAAGATGCCCAACTGGAAATAAACCGTGGCGACAAAATAGCCTTGGTAGGCGCCAACGGCAAGGGCAAGTCCACCCTGATGCGCATAGTGGCCGGCACCGAAGATTTTGAGGGCGAGCGCAGCGGCTGGCACAACGTAAAGGCCAGTTTTTATGCACAGCACCAATTGGAGTCCTTGCGCTTGGAAGATACCCTGCTGGAAGAAATGAAACATTGCGGCAGCGGCAAAACGGAGATGGAACTGCGTGCCTTGCTGGGCTGCTTCCTTTTTGCGGGCGATGATGTGTTCAAGAAAATAAAGGTGCTGTCGGGTGGCGAAAAAGCACGGGTATCGTTGGCAAAAGTGATAGCGGGCAAAGCCAATTTCCTGCTGCTGGACGAACCCACCAACCACTTGGACATTACCTCGGTGGAATTATTGATAGAAGCACTCAACAAGTACCAAGGCACGTATGTGCTGATTTCGCACGACCGGTATTTCGTGAGCCAGACCGCCAACCGTTTTTGGGAAATAGAAGATGGCAAGGTGATAGATTTCAAAGGCACCTACGAGGAATGGGTGCTGTGGAAACAAGACCAGCTGGAAAAGAAAAAAACGGCACCGCCCGCACCCGTAACCGCGGCCCCCAAGCCGGAACCCCAAAAGCAAGCGTCAGTGCCTACAAAGGAAAGCCAAGACAAGAAACGTGAGCTGCAAAAGCAGCAAAAAGAGTTTGAAAAGGTGGAGGATAAGCTGAACAAAGCCGATGCCCGCAAAACCTTACTGGAACAACAAATGGCCGACCCTGCCTATTATGCCGACAAGGACAAATTCAAAGTGCTGGAAAAAGAGTACGCCGACTGCGTAGCCCAACTTGACAGAATAAGGAAAGAATACGACGGCATATTTGAGCGTATGCTGGAATTGGAGCAGTAGCATGGCGGTTTTTTTACGACATTTTTTTCTATTTTTATTTCCCAATACCCCCGATACGCTTGTCTATCCTAACGATTAATACGCCGTTCAACATAGAGCTGGAGTTTTCGCTTGCGGCTTTCCACAAGCGGCTGTTCGCTTGGGTAGTTGACTTGGGCATCATTATGTCGTACAGCTGTATCATGCGGTTTTTTATTTACCAAAACCTGCCCGAGCCAAGCTTTGACGGACAGAATGTATGGGTGCTGTACCTGGAGCTGTTTACCATAGCCCTGCCCGCCATGCTGTACCATTTTTTGTTCGAACTGTTGATGAATGGCCGCAGCCCGGGCAAGGCATTGGTGCGCATCAAGGTGGTGAACAAAGAAGGCGGTGCGGCCGGTATGTCGCAGCTGTTGTTGCGTTGGATAATTTTCCTGCCCACTTATGTCATTTTAAGCATCGCTTATTTGCAAAACCCTTTCATGTTGGTGGCCATCGCTTTTTCCTTGGGCATAGCTGCCATACCCGACGTACTCAGTATTGCATTGTCCAAGATGAACCAGCGCATGGGCGACTTGGCGGCGGGCACCATAGTGGTAGATGCACGTTACAAAATGGACATAGCGGAAACTATTTACATGGCCGTGGAGGACGACGGTTACCGGCCTTTGTACCCGCAAGTGCTGCGCCTTTCGGACAAGGACATAAACGGTATCCGCAATCTGCTCTCGGCCAAAAAGAACAACGATACCGAGAACTATATGTACCGCGTGGCTTACAGGATAGAAGAAGTATTGCAAATAAAAATGCAAGGCGACCCCTACACTTTTTTACAAACCTTGTTGAAAGATTACAACTATCTTACCCAACGCAAGGCACCCTAATTTTTGCCCCGAAAATGAATTATCCCGGCCATGCTTATCTCTCCTTTCAACCATGCCTGATGTGGCTTCGGTACTACCAGTCTTTGTCCAACTTTATGGGTACGGCTTTGCCTTTTTCTTTTTTATCCTGAAGTTTCTTTTCTTCCTGGCGCAAAGCGTTCAATAAATTTTCCGCTTGTTGTTCCGACAATTTACTTGGCTGCCCTTGCGGATGCTGCGGCGGCTGGTCTTGGTCTTTGGGTTCATCGCCTTTTCCTTGCTTGTCTTTGTCGCCTTGGTCTTTGTTTTGGTCGGGCTTGTCTTGGCCGTTTTTGTCTTGGTTCTCTTTGTTTTTGTCGTCTTTGTTATCCTTGTCTTTATTCTTGTCGTCTTTATCCTTGTCCTTATTCTTATCGTTGTTGTTGCCGCCACCGCCACCACCGTTTTTCTTGAGCATGGCATTGGCGTAAGCCAAATTATATTTGGTGTCGGCATCGGACGGGTTCAGCTTCAAGGCTTGCTTGTAGGCCGCTATGGCATCTTCCCATTTTTTTTCGGCCATGTAGGTATTGCCGATATTGTGGAAGCTACGGGCCTTTTCCGATTTATCGGAAGTGCCGCCGGCACTGGCTTGCAGGGCTTGCCTCGCTTGTTCGTAATTTTTTTCTTTGTACAAGGCATCGCCCAAGTTAAAAGTTCCGGCATAATTGGCGGGGGCTTTTTTTAACGCCGCAAGGTAGGCCGCTTGCGCTTCCCCGTACTTCTGCTCTTTGTATAGTTTGTTCCCCTTGCGCACTTCGGGCCTTACATTTACTTTGGGTGCTGCCTTGGCTGCAGGTGGGTGGGGCTGCTGTGCAGCAACCTCGTTTTGAATAAAAATTGTCAAGAAAAGAAAGACGGATATCTTTTTGCTGAAAATCATGGTAACGCTATAACTTAACCGTGTTTGATTGAATTTTTGAAGCCGCGGGCAGTAGCCATTCCGCCACCACCAACAATAAGGCCGCCGCTATGAAATATTGGAAATAGCTGGCATAATCGGTAAACTGTACGCTGCCGTAATTCTTGCCTTCCATGTTGTCTATGATGTCGGCCAAGTTGTCGGCTGTACGGGCGGTATTGGACAGGTGGGCGTAGGTGCCGCCGGTGGCTTGCGCTATGGATTTCAATTCTTCTTCGTTGAGCTTGGTAATCACGGGTTGACCATTTTCGTCCAATTTGGGTTGGCCAGTGGCGGGGTCTGTCAAGGTGGTGCCTTCTGCCGAACCAATGCCTATGGTATGTATCACCGCGCCTTGTTCCGCCGCTTTTTTGGCCGCCGATATGGCTTGCTCGTCATGGTCTTCGCCGTCGGAAATCAGGATAATGGATTTGTATTTCTTTTCCTTTGCATTGAACGATTCGTCCGCAAGGTTAATGGCTTCGGCCAATACGGTACCCTGCGTGGGTATCATGTCGGGGCCTACGGTTTCCAACAACATTTTTGCTGCGCTGTAATCGATGGTGAGCGGCACTTGGAGGTAAGCCTTCCCGGCAAACACTACCAACCCTACCCTATCGTTGCTCATTTTGTCCACCATGCGGCTCACCAATTGCTTGGCACGGGCCAACCTGTCGGGTTGCACGTCTTTTGCCAGCATACTTTTGCTTACGTCCAAGGCAAAAAATACGTCCACGCCCTTGCGTTGCGCATTTTCCGTCTGCGCTCCTTTTTGGATATTGGCCAAGCCCAAAACAGCCATGGCCAAGGCGGATGCCAGCATTGCAAACCTCGTGGTGCTACGCCCGGCTATCCTTCCTTTTATCAAGGAATTTACCAGCGAAGCGTCGCCTATCCGTTTAATCTTTGCCGCGCGCCAACGCAAATAAAAAACATACAACAGGCTGCAAGCTGGCACCAATAACAGCAGCCACAAGCTGCCATAATTTTGAAATCTCATCATAATACTGCTATACTCGTCATCGCACGCAAATAGCGTTTTCGGGCTATTGTTTGCATAAGACGAAAATAGGCAAAATTCCTAAAACTATTAGAGCCTGTTTAAAAAATAAATAAAAGAGCACCAGTTTGTCTCTTAGTACATTTC
>JASGFI010000047.1:0-18501 GCA_047605615.1 Edaphocola sp.
GGAAGAAATTGTTAGCGAGGTAGATGCTTGGCAACAACATAGAAATAATAAAAATGGTAAATCAAATGGCAGTTTACCACAGGCGATGCAAGACAAAAACTCAAACGACTTCATCCGTAAATTTATGATTAACATAACACTAAAAAGAAACCGCAAAGTTAAAAAAAAACTGTCCCTATAAAATGAGGGACAGTTTCCGTAAAATGAAATAGAACAATTATGGATTTTGATCTTCCGGTCCCATTTGGGGATTCGCATCCAACTCTTGAATTGGAATCATGAATAGGAAATCCCAAGAATCGGCTTCAATAGATTGTATAACGCTATTGGCTAAATTGTGATTACCCGAACCGGTAACACGAGCCAAGGCACGTTTTTGACGGCGAATATCAGAGTAGCGGAAGCCTTCAAGGAACAATTCAATCCTACGTTGCAAATACACTTCCTCCAATAATAGTGAACTGCCGGACGGTACCGTACCAGAAAAATATGGTGTTGATGAATAAGAATAATTAGGATTACGAACTTGAACCAATGATTCCAAGGTAGTAATTGCAGATGCTTCGCTGCTGTGAGCTAATGCTTCGGCTTTAATTAAATACATCTCCGCCAGCCTCATATATAAATTATTATAATACCAAATAGACTGGTCGGCTAATCTAAACTTAGATTGATACCAATAAGTTCCACTCTTGTAAAACGTTTTTTTCCTTACATCTGCCGAAGGTATCTTGTTGTATAAATCAGTAGTGATAGCCCTATAAGTACCACCTGCCCCTGCATAACCCGCAGATGTCTGCGCATCCACGAAAGATATGAAATTAACGATACCCATTTCGGCTGTTTGCGACTCATTCAAAGTTGAACCCCACATCCATTCTACATTGGTCACATCATTAAAGCCGGCACAATATGTTGCCGAATCCATCAAACTGGCACCGGAATTGGTAATTGCCTTATCGGCCATGTCGGCAGCCGTAGTGTAATCCTCAAACATTAATGCGGCACGTGCGTACAAACCTTGAGCTACTGCCAACGAAATAAAATTCTTGTCATCCGTATGCGTAGTTGCACCATCGGACAATGCAGCAACAGACAATGCAAAATCGCTAAGAATCAAATCTTTAACTTCCTGAACCGTACTGCGAGGCGCACTGGCCTGTGCGGCACTTTCAGTAGGCTCGGTGTAGATAGGCAAACCAGGATTGGTGCCATCGCTGAATTTTGAATAATAGGTCAGTAGCCTGGAATAAGCAAAGGCCCTGTAAGCATAGGCTTCGCCTTTCAAGTCCTTTTTATCGGCATCGGCCCCGGTAGCACCATCAACATAGGCTATAATTGCATTGGCATTGTTGATGATTTGATAATAGAATGCCCAAGGAATCCGTGCAACGGCATAGGACTGATTCCTAAAATAATATTGATACCAGCCCGAAAACCAGTCATAATCGTTAGCCGCACATATCAAATCATCACCGGCAGCATCATCGGCTAAATCAATAGCTTTTTGCCCAAAGTCGTTGTGACGACTTGTACTTCCCAATGAAGCGGGGAAAGAGGTAAGCTTGTTATTCAAACCGGTTAATATGTCATACAGTTTATCCGTTGTAGAATACAACTGGTCAGGCGTAACAGTGGCTTGGGTCTCCGTGTCGAGATAATCTTTTTTACAACCAACAGCAGTAGCTACCAACACGACAGAAGTAACTAAAATGGCCAATTTATTATTTAGTTTCATGTTATATTTTTTTTTATTTAAACACTTGATGTTAGATAATTACAAACCCAATTTCAATCCCACCATCATAGTCCTGTTAGGCACATACACATTTCCAGTTTCCCCAAAAATGCTACCTTGGGGATTCATCCCTTTGCGGGCAGTAAACAGATACACATTATCACAAGCAATATAAGCCATCAAATTTCCTAAGTGTGCCCTTGAAACGATACTTTGGGGAAAAGTATAAGTAAGGCTGATATTGCGCAGATTCAAATAGTTCCCATTCACCAAAAAGCGAGAACTTGTGGTAGATGTAGAAAATTGGGTGCTGTTGTATTCAAACCTTGGTAACGAACCATTTGGGTTCGTTTCGGACCAAGTATCGGTAATCACATCTTGCGACCAGTTAGACCCACCAATAGCTCCAGCAGTTACCAATGATTGATAAGCTGCATCGTAGTATTTGGCCCCAACAGAGAAACTAAACATAAAAGACAATTCAAATCCTTTGTAATTAAAAGTATTCGTTAAGGCACCAGTGAACTTAGGAAGTGCCGACCCTACAACTTGACGGCCGCCATTGGAATAGGCATAATCCCATGAACTAGTATCTTTAACATCACCATTTACATCAGTATAATAATACATCTCATCTCCGGTTTCTTTGTTGACACCAGCGCTTTTCACTAAATAAAAGTCGTACAAGGAACCGCCCTCGTGCCAGATACGATAACCGCTATAAACGGTATCCACGTTTTCTGCCATCTTTACTATCTTATTGGCTTGCTTGGTGAAATTGGCATTAATTTTCCATTCCAAACCATTGGCAGATTTCTTCTTCAGCGCAGTAGCAAACAAATTGATTTCAATGCCCTTGTTGGAGATGTTGCCTACGTTTTCGGTTATGGAGCTTACTCCGGAAGACAATGAATAAGGTACAGCCTGTATCAAATCATTGTTCGACTTATTGAACACGTTTATTTCACCATTCAAGCGGTTAAACAAACCAAATTCCAAACCGGCATTGAACTGCCCAACTTTTTCCCATTTCAAATCTTTATTTCCCAATGAGGTAAGCGAAGCACCCGTACTGTTCACAGTATATTTGGGCATCCAAGCATAATAGTCTTGACTACTTCCCGATAAAATCCTATTGTTTCCTTGTGTGCCATAACTAACTTTAAGTTTCAACAAATCCAACCAAGTAGTTTTGCCTTTTAAGAAACTTTCTTCTGTCACTAACCAACCGGCACCAACAGACCAAAAAGTACCCCACCTATAATTTTTCAATCTGGAAGTACCATCCCGACGAACACCTGCCGAAAACAGATATTTCCCTTTAAAATCATAGTTGCCGTTTGCCAAATAACTTTCTAAGGTCTCACCGCCGCGGTCAGAAGATACATTGCTATACACCCCGCTTTGGGCGGTTATTAATTCATCGTATTTCGGCGAAGGAAAATCAGTACTTGCTCCGGTCAAATAATTATAACCATAGGTATAATTTTCATGGGCGGCTACTATCGAAAAGTTATGTACCTCGTTTATGTTTTGTTGATAAGTCAACATTTGATTCCAAGTGTAACTATAATCTTTCCAAAACTGTTTGTAGGCAAAACCACCTTGAGCGGCATATTGACCATATAAACTATTGCCATAATTATTATTGTTATAGTTGTAATAGTTATAAACCAAGTTAGTTTTAAAAGATAGCCCTTTGTATATCTTAGCTTCTAAATAGGTAGTGGCAACGCCATTAAATAATTTAGTGTTGTCCTTATCCAAAGCCAAGGAACCCAAGGCATTGTTGCCACCCAAAGTAGGCCTATTGCCCACGCTGGAAGTAGGATAGGAAGAAAGACTGCCCCAGTCATACTTATAATCCCCGGTTAGGGGGTCTATTTCCTTTTGCCAAGTAACAGTATCGCGGTAATACACCGGATAAATAGGTGCCATACTCCTGGCTATCATATTGGGGTTAGCAGAACTATTGGTAGTATTGCTGCCCGCATAGTTTTGGTCGGTTATGGCACCGGACAGGTTAAGGCCAACAGTCAACCAATCGGTAACGTGAGAATTAACATTCATCCTCAAAGATACCCTCTTAAAGTCGCTGTACTTAATTGCACCTTTTTCGTCCAAATAGCCGGCAGAAAAGTAATAATCCGATACTTTATCGCCACCGGCTACGCTCAGGTTGTAATCTTGCCTCACACCTGTACGAAGCATTGCCTTGTCCCAATCATCAGTTGAATATTTAAGGGAAGCATTTGAATTGAGCTTGCCTGACAAATCCAACAAATCGTTATCGGCTACATTGTAGTTGTTGTAACCCAAACGGGTTACGATGCCATCTTCGCCCGATACCTGACCTGATGTCATTTGGGCGGCCAAAGTTTTGGCTTCTTCATCAGGAACTCCGTTGGTTTTCAAGGCTGTATAGTTAGCATTATACAACCCTATCCAAGCCATTTCATAATATTGCTTCGGATTCCTGATGATATTGTATTGGGAAATACCCCTGTTCATGATGCCCACCTTACCGTCAACAGTGATACGAGGCTTGGTCAGCGAGGAATTGCCTTTTTTTGTAGTGATTAGTATTACGCCATTCGATGCGCGCGAACCATACAAGGTTGTCGCCGTTGCATCTTTCAACACAGTTACCGAGGCTACATCCGATGGGCTGATAGCCGAAATATCACCAGAATAAGGCGCACCATCTACCACATATAGGGGTGCAGATGAAGTACCACCCAAAGTACCGACACCGCGCACTACAACCCCACTACTATTAGACCCCGGCACACCTCCACCATTGGTAACTTGCAGACCAGGTGCTGCGCCCTCTAACACGCGAGTGATGTCCGTTACCGGCATCTTGGCTATTTGCGCTTCCGTAATTTTGTCGGCAGAACCTACATATTTTTCTTTGGTCACGGGAGGGCCGTAAGGCGATGTTATTTCCACGCCATCCAAAACCGTACCGTCCGTCAATGAAATCGTGGCATTTTCGTTGGCATCGGCAACCACCCCTTTGTAACCAACCGCACGCACCTCTATTTTCCCGGAACTTTTTCCGGGTAAGACCAATTCATAATTCCCATCGGCATCGGTCACAGTACCGGTTTGGGTACCAACCACCTTTACCGAGGCACCGGGTACCGGCTCGCCGCTGGCATCCAAAATTTTACCACTTGCCTTACGACCTTGGCCAAACGCTATCTGCACTCCCAACGAGCAAAACAGCGAAAATAACAGTACTTTTTTCTTCATACGTTAATTTTTGATTTTAAATAATTCGGATACTATTGCATTTCCCAAAATGCAGCAGCATGCATAATATATCTTATGAACCTCGTTGTCAACAAAAATTTACCTGCTGATAACTATCTTCTTATTTACCGTGTTATTATTGCTATCCTTAACTGAAACCATGTACACCCCGGAAACCAAATCGGTCATATCAAGCAAATACTCTTTAGAGGTAGCACTGATTTTGAAAGTTTTTACCACTGCACCCAAAGTATTATACACGTTAAAAATGAGTACGGTATTGAAGTTAGAGTTATATTTTACCCTAACCATACCATTTGACGGATTGGGATACAAATACAAACAACTCTCCACTGCATTGGCATCACTTATAGCCGTTGAACCCAAAGTAAATCCCGTTGTGGTACAGGTGCTTGTTCCAATCTGCGCCATGTCCAAATATTCCACATCAGTTCCTGCTGGATCCAAATGGGACTTCAATTGTGTAGCAGCCGTAGTGTCGCCATACATATACTCCCAATTAAACGACAATTTGCTGTAAAGGCTGTACCTGCTCGACCCACAAACAGCACTCGAGGAGTTGCCGCCGGAAAGGTCTCCAATAATTCTTCCCGTGGTACCCTTAAACAAAGCACTTCCAGACGAACCGCCTTCCACGCCACCCACAGTATACTTGGTTGTGTACCAATGTGTATTGGTTATAGCACTTTGGTTAAACGTACCAGAAGCCGACATTTGGGTAGATTTTGAAAACTTTTTAACATCTCCGGCGGGGTGGTGAAAACCTACCCAAACGGTATCATCGATTGTAGTACGGCGATCCCAGCCACCCAGATATGTATCCCAACCGGCAAGCTGATTGGATTCGTCACGAAGTTCCAGCAGCAAAAAGTCGCCAATCAATGCCGGATAACTCGCACCAACCTGATCGGTGGGATAAGGAGACCGGGCAACAAAATTGGCACCTGTCAACACTTTGTTCTCAGGAGGCGTACCCACATTGTAACAAGTTGAATACTGAAATCCAAACGTAAATTCCCAGTGGTCAAACAGACTGTCCACCATAGCATTCGCATCGTCACAGTGGCTGGCCGTAAGAAGCAGTGGCCTACAATCATTTGACGTATTGTTAATCAAGTTACCGGAACAGAACCCTGCGGTACTGCCACCATCATATATGAAGATATGAGCAACTGTTTTGCCCAATATATCCCAATTCGTAGCGGCCGGGCATTTTGCATTTACGTGACAAGTATCGGCCGCACCCAATTGCACGGTTTCCACAACTGCGGCATCCGAACCATATTCAGATGAAATCACGTCCAACATACCGCCGCGATATACGCCAAACAATTTTGAAACATCAAACTGAATATCGCTTACATTCACGCCGGCATCTATGTCCATTTCAAAAACCACCACATCGCCCTGTACCATTTGATGCCCCAAAATATTGCGCTCGTTATTCGATAAGTGGTTAAACGCACCAATAACTTGCTTGCCATTTGCATTGCTCACGTAAAGGCTAACGCCCACCGGCAACCTAAATGTTTTATAGAACGGCTTCACAGCTTTTGCACCCGGCAATTGTACCGTTGTGCGCCATATCATTCTGCCATTCTCCAAATAAGTAAAGTGTCCGGAAGCAAGCGTAATGTTGGCATCTGTACCAATCGCAGATTTGTACATTCCTCCTTTGGCATCCAATAGTTCGGCATCTTTCAATGCTTTATCGAAGTCGAGTGCTTTTAATACTATCGGTGCGCTCGCCGCATCCGAAACAGCGTCCTTGCTCGCAAGTTCCAAACTCCAAGGGATACCACCAAGGTTCAACTGTGCATTACTCAAGGTTGAAAGACCCGTCATTAAAAGTAATGACAAATAAACTTTCTTCATAAAATTTGTTTAGGCTCAAATCATTTTGGCGTGTAAATGTAAGCCTAAATAATTTAAGTTGCGTAAAGAGGGTTACTTTTTTTTGAATTTTTTTTCGAACCGTTATAGCCCACACAGATTCAGAACCTTGTCAACAAGCGATAATGTGAATTTTCCGATACATTACACCACTCAAAATAAAAGACGTAAGCAATTAGAAAGAGTCGAAATCCCAAAACGTTAAACATTCTTAAAAAACAGTACCTTGTTATACAAAGTACCGAAAACGACACATATCTTTGCATCGTAAAAGAGGCCATTTTAGGGCTATACAAATACTTTTACCCCCCAGTTTCGATGAATACGGGAAACACCTCCTCTCAAATGCGGAAAGGCATACTGGAGTTCTGCATCTTGTCCGTCATCCGCCGGTCCGAGGTGTACCCGTCAGAAATAATAGGGCAAATGAAGGCCGCGGGCCTTTCCATCTTGGAGGGAACCCTTTACCCCCTGCTTACCCGGCTGAAAAATGCGGGACTATTGAGCTACCGCTGGGAGGAAAGCCTATCGGGACCGCCAAGGAAATACTTCACCCTTACCGCCAAGGGCGAAGCGTTTTACCAAGAACTATCGCAAACGTGGCAACAACTTTCGGACGCGGTGAACTTACTTACCGGGGCCAACTTGCAAACTTCACTATTAAAACAAACAAGGAAAAAATGAACAAAATAATCAACATAAACCTAGCCGGACGCCTCATACCCATAGACGAGGGTGCTTACGAAACCCTGCGCCATTACCTCGACAGGCTCAAAGCCCATTTTTCGCACGAACGGGGCGGCGACGAAATATTGCGCGACATGGAAGACCGCATTGGCGAGCTGCTTCAGGAAAGATTAAAAAAAGGCGCTCCCTGCGTCATGATACCGGACATAAACGAGGTCATCGGCATCATGGGCAGCCCGGAAGACATAGAAAGCGAAACCACCGACGATACCACAGGAAAAACAAAGGCTGCCGAAGCTCCGTTTGAGGGCCGCAAAAAGCTGATGCGCAATGCCCAAAATCAAGTATGTGGCGGCGTATGCGCCGGCATGGCCGATTATGTGAACATAGACCCGCTCATGGTGCGTATCGCTTTTGCCCTGATTACGCTGGCCTGGGGCACGGGGTTCTTCATTTATATTTTATTGTGGGCACTATTGCCCGTCGGCACACAGCAACCCCGGCTGCCGCGCCGCAGGCTTTACCGCGATACCCAACACAAAGTGGTAGGTGGCGTATGTTCGGGCTTGGCCTCCTATTTCGACGTGGCTCCATTGGCGCCGCGCGTCATTTTTGCCTTGCCCTTGCTGGGCATGATATTTTTCAGTGCCTCCAACCATAGCGACATATTCTTCTTTCCGGTGCTTATAGGCGGCATACCCACTTTGGTGTTGCTCTATTTCATCCTATGGGCCTCGGTGCCCAAGGCCAGCACCGTAGCCGAAAAATTGGAAATGCGGGGCGAAAAAGTAGACATACAAAGCCTGAGCCAAGCTATCAAGGAGCCGACATACCCCACTGCGGAAAACGGCAGGAACGGACTGGCCAAGTTCCTTGCTTTTTTCGTGAAGGCAATAGTGTTTTGCATCCTTGCATTCGTGCTGCTGGTCGTGGGGTGCATCGTCATAGCTTTGCTGGCCGCACTTTTCGGCATTGCAGGTTCTTCCATACACTTGTACCCGTTTAGCAGCCTCCTTACCGAAAACCAAACACAATACTATCTTATCTGGGCTTGTGTTGCGGCCTTGTTGCTTATTCCCCTTTTCGGTATGGTTAGATTAGTGCTTCGCTTGTTTAACGGCAATACCAAACATTCGCCCAAATGGTTGACCGGCACGCTTGCGGCACTTTTCATCGCCGCGGTATTTGGTTTGTTTTGGATAGGCAGCTCCATAATCGGCGATTTTGGCAAAAAATACAACAAAACATACGTGCTGCCGTTGCAACAACCCCTGAACGACACCTTGATAATACGCCAAATGCCTTATGCCAACAAAGGGGGGCTTTCGGGCGATGCGGATTGGGATAGCGATGACAACGATTTTATCACCGAATGGAACGAGGACGGCAACTACTTGAAATTTCTTGGCGACAGCACCTTGGGCATAAGCAACATCTACCTGCATTTTTCGCCCGGTACCGACAACGCCTATCATCTATCCATACAAAAAAGCGCGCAGGGCCGCACTTACGAACGTGCGCGCATGCTGGCCGAAGCCATTGACTTTAATTACCAAATGGAGAACAATGTATTGTACCTGCCCGCAAATTTTGTGCTGCCCAAAGGGCGGCCGTTCAGGGCGCAAAAAATCAGCATCGACGTAGAGGTACCAAAGGGCAAAGTGTTTAAGGCCGAAGGGTTGGACAATCATTTCCGCACCAACCATATAATAAGGATAGGCAGGAGCAGCATCCGCTTCAATGCCCTGAAGGATGCCAAATGGGCGAACAATGTTTATTACACCATGACCGCCCAAGGCCCCCGCCCCGCCGACAGCAGCAGCATAGACACCGATACGGAATAGGACAATGATTGACACAAACGGTCATTCCGCAGGAATCTTTAAGTGATGAAATAGATGCTTTCAGCATGATAAGCAGGAAGCACTGCAATGATTTGTGCAATCAAATTTTCCCGAACCCGGCAGGAATGCGGATAAAAGGCATGCCTTGGGGTCACGAAAGTTTCCCCCATGTTTTTCTTATGGCTCTAAGTTCCAACAGATGTAGGTTAAGTGCCTGCAATGCTGCACCTATATTAAATTTAGAGTTTTTAATATGCTGATACGCATCATCTTTCAGCCTGTTTCGGAGTGCTTCGTCTGTAAATATAGTAAGCAAAGCCTGCGTTAGCTCATCGTGATTGGTAGGCGAAAAATAGAGGGCATTGTCGCCCAAAATTTCACGATGCCCCGCCAAATCACTACACAATACCGGGCATTTCAAGTAAGCAGCTTCTATTAAAGGCATATTGGTAGGGCCTAAAAATGTAGGGAACACCAAGGCTATGGCATTTTCATAAAAGGTAATCAAAACTTCATCTTCAACAAAGCCCGGCGTTATCACACTATGCTCTAAGTGCAGTTCGCTGATTACGCCCTTAATGTAAGGCAGATTGCCTTGGTCTGAGCCGCATAAAACTAATTTAACATCGGGATATTGTGTCTGAAATGCTTTAAAGGCAATCAGCAAATGATAGTGATTTTTTAATGTCCAAAACTGTGCAGGATATAAGAAAAATTGGTCTTTTTTAAGCTTAAGTTTTTCCAAAGCATTGTTTTTTACGGCCGTTTGCTTCATTAGTGCCGAGCTTCCAAATATGGGGAATACCCTGATTTTATGCTCGCCAATATTGTAATACTTCCTGATTTCATCTGCTCCGGCATCAGATTCGCACAAAATCATAAGTGCCCTGTTCAAGTTCTCCTTAATGCTGTTTTCCCTTATCTCGTACGATCCATTCATGGTGAGTTCGGGAAATGCGTAGGTTGATTTGTGGCCTAAATCCCAGTTTACCACAGCATAAGGATAGTTTGGAAGGTACACTTGTGGCGTTAAATACAATAAAACATCTACACCTTCGGCTATTAACTTTTCTGCGATAATTTCCCGGCTTGATTTTGCTGCGATAATATTTCTACTTTTCAATGCTTTTGCCAAATATCTTATCGCTATATTTTTACGCAGCAGTGCATAAATGCTCCTGATTTTTTGGGCTATGTGGCCAAGGTTTTGCGATGTTAGGTCGGTATCGACAGTTATGGTCTCAAGTGTCAAAAACGGAGGTATATTGGTTGATTTACCTACTAAAATGTTGACGATTTCTATTGCTTCATGAAACTCAAAATCTTGCATTTCACGAACCAAGGTATAGAAGTAACTGAATGAACCCCCATAAGTAGGCACAAGGCTTTGGTCAATAAAAATACCGACTTTTAGTTTATTCATAATAATCTTTAAACGTTTCGATTATATACTCCTGCTCTTCCATTTTAAGCCCAAGCCCGCTTGGAATATAGAAGCCACATCGTGCCAAATTTTCGGCAATAGGACAGGTTGACCTCCCACGACAAGTGTTTTCGCGGCTTATTAGCAGCGGCTGTTCGTTTAAACTCCAAAAGAAAGGGCGGGTATCAACACCTTTTCCTTTCAAAAAAGCAACTATCTTTTCTTTCTCCTTTTCGGAAGGCGCAACAAGCCCAAACACCCAATAAATGTTGGTGGCATAAGCGGTTTTTGCCAACGGGATTTGATAACCGTGATTTTTTAGGAAACTCAATCCCGAGTTGTATCTATTACCAATTTCCCTTTTTAAACCAATAAAATGTTCTATTTGCTCCAACTGGGCAACGCCAACGGCGGCTTGCAGATTGGTCATTCGGTAGTTCCAACCCGTTTCGTGGTGTACAAACCGAGGCCCGTCGGGTTCAAAAGATAGGTTTCTGTATTTTCTGCATCGTGCAGCCAAAGCGTCATCATCGCACAAAATCATGCCGCCTTCTCCGCTGGATATGAGTTTATTGGCATAAAAACTGAAAATGCTGATGTGCCCGAAAGAGCCGCAACGTTTGGCGTTATAGGTTTGCCCGTGTACTTCTGCGGCATCTTCAATCACATAAAGCCGATGTTTTTCGGCAATTGCCAAAATTTCGTCCATTGCTGCGGGCAAGCCGTACGTATGCACCACGATAATGGCTTTGGTTTGTGGCGTTATTTTTTCTTCAATCAGCTTAGGATTGATGTTCCAAGTGTCGGGGCAGCTATCCACAAAAACAGGCGTTGCTTTTTGTTTCATCACCGAGAATAAGGGAGAGATGATGGAAAAGGCAGGCATAATCACCTCATCTCCGGCGGTAATGCCCAATGCTTTAATGGCTATATCTAAGGCAGCAGAACCGTTTGCGACGGCAACGCCAAATTTCCTGTCGCAGTAAGCACTAAATTCGTTTTCAAATTTTTTCACAAAAGACCCTTCCGAAGATATCCAGCCGGTATCTATACATTCGGCAAGATATTTTTTTTCATTGCCACCAAATAAAGGGGTATTGACAGGTATATACGTGTTCATTTTTTTAGGGTATAACAGGCTTTCCACGATTTGTCACTCAATGCGGCTCTGCCAAAAGGTTCTTCCACCTTAACAATGGTAAAGTTAGCCAATTTGGCAAAAAATGCGATTTCCTGAAAGCAAAAATGCCTCATAAAATGGGCTTCGGTTTGTTGATGACACAACGTTTCGTCTTCGTCATAAAACTTGTACGTGTGCATTACCTCCACCACATTTGTTTTGAAATCTACGTTGCTTTCAGAAGTGCGTACAATGGTTTCTGTGGTGGTTTTTACGGTTTTTGTATTTGTGCGTGGCGGGTCGGCATATACGCCACCGGAGTTCCACACATCAAAAATAAAGTAACCGCCGTCTTCTAAATGTGCATTTACATGATGAAAACAGGCTAACAAATCTTCGCTCTCTGTCAGGTAACTCAACACATCAAACAAGGCTACGCAAACGTCAAATTTTTCGGCCAGCTCAAAATCGGCAATATTTGCCTGCACGGTGCTAAAGTTCGGTATTTGCTTTTGTGCAGCCATTTCCAACATGTGTGCGCTGCTATCTACACCTACAATGTTGAAACCTTGTTTGCTGAACCAACGTGAATAGTTGCCACTTCCGCAGCCCAATTCCAATAAATTTTTCGCTTGCGGGTTTAATTTAAGGATGTCATGGACAATATAGCTGCTTTCCTGTTCGTAATTCTTATCCTGGTAGAACAGGTCATAAAAGTCGCAGGAAAATACAAACGATTTGTTATAAGCCATTATTTATGCTAATCTTGTTTTCCGAATATGGCCCTTGCTTCACTTCTATTATCTCGGCTTCCTCCAGCACTTTAAATCGATGTCCATAGCCGGTAAACATCACTACATCTCCTTGTTTTAAGGTACATTCTGTAAACAACGCATCGTTTTCGTCGTACAAATAAGCATGTACTTCGCCCGATTTTATAAATAAGGTTTCAGATATTTTGTCGACTTGTAATGTTACAAAGGAATGTTTGTGGGCTTCTATGACGTAATCTTTGGGTCTTTTCATATAGCCCAACTGCATCGGCAAATCGGGAGGCGAAAAAAACTCAATGCCATTGGAAGAGTACGTAGAACGTATGATAATGGCAAAAATAATACCGTCTTTAGAAATATGTTCAATCATTAAGGTTCTAACAAAAAATAATTCAATGGCGAAAAGTATGTTACACAAGGTTGACAAAGGTAATTTTTTATACTGAAAAAACAAGTGATGTGTTGCATTTGTAGCTTGAACTTAGGGATTTTGGTCAATGAACGCCTCGTGCAAAAATGATGTTTTTAGCAGTATTTGTTTTACCTTGGGGCTGCGATCGTGCATCCTTTTTTATTGCAACGCCATGAACCATTTTTTCAAGACCATAGCAACCATTGGCGTGCTCGCTGTCCTTTCCTGCAATGGACAAAACGAAGAAGCAGCCATACTGAAAGTGCTTTCCTCGCAAGAGCAGGCCTGGAACAGCGGCGACATAGACAAATTTATGGAAGGCTACTACCCCGGCGACTCGCTGATGTTTGTAGGTGGCAAAAATATTACCTACGGTTGGCAACAAACCTTGGGTCGCTACAAAAAATCGTACCCGGACAAAGCCGCAATGGGCAAGCTGCATTTTGAGATAATACAGGTGAAGGTGCTGTCGCCTAACGATGCTTTGGTGATAGGCAGCTGGCAGCTAACGGATACCAAAAACAACCCCGGTGGCCATTTCAGTTTGTTGTTCAGGAAATACAATGGCGTATGGAAGATAACCATAGACCACACCAGCTAAAAAAAGCAATGCGCCCGGCTTCCGCCGGGCGCATTGCCAAGATAATACCAAACTTAATTAGGCATTCCTGTTGATGCAGTTCAAATCTTCAAAGGCTATTTCCAAGCGTTTCACGAAGCTGTCTTCCGCCTTGCGCAACCACACGCGCGGGTCGTAATACTTCTTGTTGGGTGCTTCCGGCCCTTCCGGATTGCCCAATTGGCCTTGCAGGTACGCTTCTTTGCTTTTGTAAAAGTCCAATACGCCTTCCCAAAAAGCCCATTGCATATCGGTATCTATGTTCATTTTTATGACCCCGTAACCTATGGCTTCCCTTATTTGGGCTTGCGATGAGCCGCTGCCGCCGTGGAATACGAAATACACGTTCTTGTCTATGCCGTTGGCCAATTTTTCGGCAATGTATTTTTGGCTATTGTCCAATATTTTTGGGGTCAGCACTACATTGCCGGGGCTGTACACGCCATGCACATTGCCAAATGCGGCCGCAACGGTAAATAGCTTGCCTACTTTGCTCAATTCGGTATAGGCATAGTCCACATGTTCGGGTTGGGTGTATAGTTTGTCGTTTTCCACGCCGCTATTGTCCACGCCGTCTTCCTCGCCGCCGGTTACGCCCAGTTCTATTTCCACGGACATGCCCAGCGGTGCCATGCGCTTAAAAAATTCTACCGAAGTGGCTATGTTTTCTTCAATAGCCTCTTCGGACAAGTCCAGCATGTGCGAGCTGAACAACGGCTGGCCTTTTTCTTTATAAAAAGCCTCGCCGGCATCTATAAGTCCGCTAATCCAGGGCAGCCATTTCTTGGCGGCATGGTCGGTATGCAGCACTACTGGCACGCCATAATATTTGGCCACATTGTGGATGTGCAAGGCACCGCTGACAGCACCCGAAATATTGGCTTGCAATTTATCGTTCGGCATTCCTTTGCCGGCCATGAACTGCGCGCCCCCATTGCTGAATTGGATGATAACGGGCGAATTTACCTTGGCGGCGGTTTCCAATACCGCATTGATGGAGTTGGAACCTATGGTGTTAACCGCAGGCAGCGCGAACCCATTGGCCAGCGCATCGTTGTACAATGCCTCCAGCTCTTTACCGTGTAGTACTCCGGCAGAATATTTCATTGGATTGAAATGGTTGTTTTAAATGTTTTTACAAAAAACAAAGGTAACAAACCTGAAGCATACGCAAAAATCAGCGTGGATACGCCAACAAGTGGCCCGCTACCCATTTCCCCCTGTATTGTTTCCGCCAAGCTGCAATTCCGGTCACCGGGTTTCATAAACGGCTATCTTTGCCCCTATGCAAAAAAACACACCCCAACACGCAGACGTAATAGGCGAAGTGGAACGGTTGAAACATTTTTTCCGAACCACGCCCATACTTATAAAAGAATGGCACGAAAACGGCATGGTGGTACACGACATACCTGCGTTCGTAGAAGCCGAATTGCGGGCCGCGCTTACCTTTAACCCCACGCATTATTTCAACCCGCCGCTCTTGCGCCTGCAACTGTTGGAGCAAGCCATTCGCAAGCAGACGGGCAGCGACTTTGAGGGTCAATAACCCCATTTGCATTTTCGACTTTGCCAGCTTTCGGTAAGTTGTCAAGGTTGCTAAAACCAACAATGCCGAATTTTTAACCAAATTGTCCATTCATTGGCTATTTTCTGTATGAAAAGGAATATCTGTCTTTTTTTGTTTTTTCTGATTGCCGCCAATACCCTTTCTTTTAGTGTATATGCGCAAAAAAATACGTCGTTTCAACGGGTAGAACAAATAGCCGCTTCATCTTCCGCCCCGCTGCTGGTGTATCAATATAGTTACTGGTGCGGTTCCGGGGCAGAAACTTTGGACAGCCTCATGGTTATTTTACGGAAATATCGCAGCCAATATCGTTTCTTGGTGCTTACGGACAGTGCTTCCTTTAAAAAACAATCTGAAAATATCCGTTCGCTCCAGCCCGATTACTTCCTGGCCGACAATAGTTACCATAACCTCAACTATCGAAAGGCGAAAAAATTGGCCAAGAATTTCAAAGAAGCATGGGGCTATGACCCCCAAGTATTTGGCCCGGGATCATCGTTTTTATTGACTTGCGAAGGAAGGCTGAAAAAGTTTTTTCAGTTTTGGGAAGAAGACAGGGGCGATTATCACAAAGCATTTCGCAAATCTTTAGAGGCAGAACTAAGCTCGCTAATGCCTTGCAGTAACTAAAACTGAAGCAACATACCTACATTCATAGCAACTGGATTGCAAACCATTCGCAAGCAGGCGGGCAGCTACTTCCAGCAACAATAACCTCAACCAAGCCCCAACAGGAAGGCAATGGTGCGCGGGAAGAAAAAATGTTCCAACCGGTGAATTTTCCCGGCAAGGCTGCCTGCCGTATCGTTGCCCGTTACCACGCAATGGGCCTGCACAATGGTGGTCCCCTCGTCGTAATGCTCGTTCACAAAATGAATGGTGATGCCCGACTCTTTTTCCTGCGCCGCTATTACCGCCTCGTGCACATGCGCACCATACATGCCCTTGCCGCCATACTTGGGCAGCAATGCCGGGTGTATATTGACAATCTTGCCGGGGAATGCGGCCACCACCGCATCGGGCACTTTCCACAAAAAGCCCGCCAACACCAGCAGGGAAGGGTTGTATTGTTGCAACAAGGCCACGAAAGCATCTTCCGCAAATCTTTTCCGGTCTATCAACGCTACGGGAATGTTGTGCTCATGGGCTATGTCCAACACGCCGGCAGTAGCATTGTTGCACACGACCAGAGCCACCTGCGCGCCGCCGTTTTGGGCAAAATAATCCATAATGGCCTGCACGTTGGAGCCTCGGCCGCTGGCAAAAAGTATTAACTGCTGCATAATTATCTACCGGCATACCTGCCTTGCCGAATTGCTTTTATTTTTAACCACACTTGCTTAAAACGGCGGCAAAGCTAATTATTATTCCCGCACATCCGCTGCACCAAATGCAGTGGTGGCCCCAAGCAGCACCAAAGGGCGGCACTCCGTGCCGCCCTTTGGTGCATAAATTTGTCCTACAATCTATTTTCCGCCAAATACCTTTTGCAACAAACTGGTAACTTGTGCCGCCGGGTTGGTGCGTATCTTGGCCTCTTCCTGGCCTATGGTCAGGAACAAACCCTCGAGTGCGCGCTCAGTTACATAACCGGTAAGGCTTGGGTTTACCTTGGTGGCCGATATTCTATTGTATGTGGTAAATACATTTTTCCATAAAGAGGTAGCACCCGTTTTGGCCAACGATTTTTCTATAACCGGCGTAAATGCCGTGGTAAGCGAGGCGGTGGTCCTGCCCTTCAAATAATTGGTAGCCGCATTGTTGCCACCTGTCAATATTCCCAGGCCGTCTTGTATGCTCATGGTGGTTATGGCATTTATGAATATGGGAGCGGCTTGGTTGGCGGCATCTTCGGCGGCACGGTTCATGGCCAGTATGGCTTTGTCCACCATAGACCGCATCGACATCAAAAACTACGGTTTGTACCGAAGCAATGGCACCGTTTTTTCCGGAAGAAGTTTGCGAGCCATTGTTTGCCTTTGCGATGTTCCGTTGGGCTTACAATACACCCATCAAAAGGACTCCGTATTACTATCATCACGATTTTTGCTCGCAGGTTTTCAGTAAAAAATCCATTGACGACAAACTTGTTTCGGATATGCTCAAGTTGGTGGGGGAAAACAGAACTGCCGTTGTCGCTTGGATGAAATCGTTGTTGGACAAAACAGGGAAAGGTGCCGTCCCGCCCGAATTTGTGATGATGGATTCCACGCACGTTTTCAGCAAATCGGAGTTGCTGACCGTCAATGCAAAAGGATATAATCCCGATTTTGATTTCGAAAAACAAGTGAGGTTGATGTATCTTTTTTCGGCACAAACCAAGCAACCTGTTTATTATCGATTGATAAACGGCAACATTACCGACATAAAATCAATGAGCCTTTGTATAGAAGAAATGAACATCCAAAACGTGATTTACATCACAGACAAAGGATTTTACAGCAAGGAAAATATCGCCATGATGAAAGCCCAAAATTTGCAATACATCCTTCCATTGCAAAGGAGCAACCAGCTCATCAACTACGAACCTTTGCAAAAAGCAAATTTTAAAAGCGCACTCGAATATTTTATTTATCAGAACGGAATCGTATGGTATTACAAATACCAGAGCGAAGCGCGAAATTTCATTACCTTTTTGGATGAAGGTCTGAGGGCAAAAGAAGAAGCGGATTATGTAGCCAGGACAACATCGCACCCCGAAAATTACACCAAAGAAAAATTTGCGGAAAAGCTAAGCGGTTTTGGTACTTTGACTTTTACCTACGACATACAATCTGACAAAACGCCCGAAGAAATCTACTGTGCCTACCAACAGCGCAACGAGATAGAAACCATTTTTGATGCCCACAAAAACTTTCTGAAAGCCGACTTGATGTATATGCAAAACCGATACGTATTGGAAGGTTGGCTCACGGCGAACTTCATCGCAATGATAGCCTACCACAAGCTATATATCAGACTTAAAGACATAAATAAACTAAGCAAACACTCTCCAAAAGACATCATGGAACTCAGTAAACCCATCTACAAGCTCAATATGAACGGCGAGTGGAAAACCTCCGAAATCTCAAAGAAAAATATAGACATTACCTGTTGTGCATTTAGGCTAAGTTGATTTTCAGTTTGTTTAAACTTCTATTAAA
>JASGFI010000048.1:0-18477 GCA_047605615.1 Edaphocola sp.
CTTTTACGAATAGGGGTATTTTGAGCGCATCCGGTATGCTGTTTTGGTATTGTCAGCTCATTTCTAAACAAGCCTCACGCAAACCCCGCTCAATTTACCTTGTAATTCAAGCTGCCGTACTGTACTTTGCTACCTGCCGCAAACAAGCCCCAGGGCTTATTGGTTACAGAATACACCCTGGCCATGAGTGCTACGGTATTGTCCACATAAGCGGCCACCACTGTTCCGTCTATCACCAATTGCACATCGAAGGCTGCATTTTCGCCAAACGTAAACGGCACGCGCGCATCCACCACCGAGGTGGCCTCCAAGCCTTGCTGCGCCCTTATTTCATTATTTGCAGGGTCGAACACAAGGTAGTACGGCGTGGTGCCCTTGGCGTTCAGCACAAAACCCGACACGCCGCCGGTGCTTTGCAAGGTTACGGAAGCCGACAGCAATACAGAACCCTGAACATTGCCAAACACCGCCATTGCCGTATCGGAGGTGGCGTTGAGGGTATAATTATTGCTTGCCACGCTAACGGTGCCGGTAGTAAGGGATGCCGCCAGTTCCTTGTCGTTTTTTATCAGTTGCGCAAACTGGTCGGGTATGTGTACACCAAGGCTGCCATCGCTGTTTTGTACCAACTGGGTGGTTACAAGATTGCCCGCCCATTCTTTGGTACCCGCATCCGAGCTGCCGCTTTTGGTGCCTGTCCAGGCAAACATGTAGCGGTGCGTACCATCGGAAGCCGTTTTTCCGGCATAGGCATAGCTGCCGTTCAACACCTCATTGCCCGAAGCGGGCAATTGATAGGGGCCATGAAAATCATCGGCTACCCGGTAGTGGGTAGTATGGCTCACATAATCCTCGGAGAAAGTAAGGTACCATTTGCTGCCCATTTTGAAAACATCGGGACATTCCAGCATCCAATAATCATCATTGTCGGAAACGAAAAACGGGTCTTCCAAAGTCCATTCGTCGGTCGAGGGGTCTTGGGAGGTAAAGGTTGCCACAACGGGCTGGCCGTCCTTTTGGGCCGATACCAACATGTAATATTTTTGTTCTTCCTCGTTGTACATCACCTGCGGGTCCCTGAAGTCGTTGGCACTGTATCCGGTAGGTGCATACAGGTAGAAACCTTCTTTTTTCGTCCAATGTTGCAAATCGGTACTGGTGGCATACATTATGGCCTCCTGGGGCTTTCCTATGGCGGGGAAACCTCCGTTATGCCCGGTATAATAGCCGTAGTAAACATTGCCCACCTTGATAACCGAACCTGTACCCAAGGCCACGTCTTGGTCGCTGCTGGTGCCGTAAGGAATCATCCGTCCGGCATAAGCGTAGCTCAATAAATCAGAGGTGGTAAACTTGTCCCAAGGGTGGAAACCGGTAGCACCGTCCCTTGCGTCGTGCAAGAAAAAAACATGGAAAGTGCCGTTTTCATAAAATGGCATCGGGTCGCCCACATAGCCACCGGCATAGTAGGGGTCTGTAATGCCCTGCATCCATTCTGCCGGAGGCACCGGAAAAATGCCCGCCGTGGCGGGGCTATCTTCTTCGGGCTGCGTTGTGTTGTTCTTGCCGCAAGAGATGCACAAAAGGGAGAGGGATATACCCAAGAGATAGTGTTTCATTTTTAAAATCATTTTGACTGGAGCAATAAACTTGTTATGAACAAGGTTACTGATTGAGGTAGTTAATAATGTTTTGCGTCAGGCGTTCTATATTGCTATGGAAATCATTTGCGGCAGAGGCCGCTCCGGTAGAAGGGTCGGGTTCGTTGAACCAATCGTAGCAGCCCGCGCCCACTATGACTACGCCACCGGCATTGGCGGTTTTAACGGCCTCGGCAACGGTAACGTGGTTGGCCATATCCGGGTCCCATTCGGTACTTCCCAACGGTGTAAGCCCGGTGGCGCTGGACCAATCGGCAATGGTGCCGTAGCCGCCCCATTCGTTCACTTTCCACATGGCGGTATGGTTCAGCCTGTACGTACCCTTGGCCAAAAGGTAGGCCGTGGGGTCGTCTTTTTCGCTCGTTAGCGTCAAGCCCTCGAATATGGGGTGGGTGCTGGTGGTTTTGAAGGAAATGCCCCAGTCCCAACTTGCCTCTATCCATTGGCTTCCGTAGCTGTCGCCAAAGGTGTTGTTGGGGTTTTTGCCCGAAGGAACGATACCCAACGCTTCTACATACTGCGCCCCGAAGGAACTAAGGAACAATGCACCGCCATTAGCACGATAGGCTTGCAGTGCAGTTATCACGCTTGCTTCGTAGGCAATGGAGGGCAGGGTTTGGGTGGCATCTTCGTGCCACCATATCACACCGTACTGGTTGAGGTTTACGGTACCGGCTTCTATATCTTCCATGGAAAGGTAGGAAGCATTGTCATATTGACCGAGCAGCCAGTCAACGGCAGCTTTTTCGTCGCCATTGGTTATGTCGTTGTACGAGGCCGCCGTGCCCAGAAATGCCAGTTGCGAGTTGGCGCGCACTACCGTTACCGTATAATCCACGCTTAGCGAATTGGCGCTAACCGTATAGATTACCGGGTTTGAAAAATCTTGCTGCACGCCCGATTGCGGCGCAATAGTGGCCCCCTCGGCCATTACGATAGTGGGGCTAAGCGCGGAAAGGCTGCTTGATTTCGGCACGGTGGCACTTATTGCATGGGTTTGCTCGTTGATTACGGCAGTATCGCCCTCTACGATGAAGTATAGGATAGCGGGCTGTATGGTGGCCACTACCGTATATTTGTTATAGATGTTGCCGTTCGTAACCGTGTAGGTAACGCTGTTGCGCAGGTCAACGGTAGCACCCGAAGCGGGGGCAACGGTGGCGCCGCCTGCAATGGTTACTTGTGGGCTTACGGCACTGATATCCGAGCCATAGGGAAAAGTAAGGTAAATGGTAGCCGTGGAATCGACTATTACGCCACTTATGTCGTTTACGGTAAACGATTTGATGGACACATCGGCATCCAAATCCAAATCGGGTTGCGCATCGTTCTTCTTGCATCCCAGAACAGTACCCAAGAGTACCAGCAGCGTGTTGATGAATATGATTGACTTTTTCATTGTTCTTGATTTGTTTTAGTTAAATGAGCGTTCATTGGCCTTGCAGGGATTAGTATCCTGGATTTTGATGATATACCCCTTGGCTAAAATTTATTTGGTTTAACGGTATGGGCAGATACTCGTTTTTGTTTTTGGTGAAAGCCGCGCCGCTAAGGAACGAACGCTTCGTCCTTTCGGTACTGAAATAGCTGTTGAGCGTTTCTGCCGCCACGCCCCAGCGTACCAAATCAAAAAAGCGGCTGCCTTCCATGGCCAGTTCCAGGCGGCGTTCCCAGCGCAGTGCTTGCCGCGCATACTCTTGTGTCCAGGTGCAGTTCACCCCGGGTTGGTAAGTTTGTACGTTGAACAGCGAAATGTAACTGCCCGATGCATCTACCAGCAAGGCCGTACTGTTGGCGGCGCGGGTACGCAGGGCGTTTATTATGTCGAGTGCCAAGTCCTGTTGGCCCAGTTCTATCAAGGCTTCGGCTTTGAACAGCATTACGTCTGAAAGGCGTATCTGTATGCGGTTTTTGGTATTGGCATAAAACGGGTCCACGTTTACGAAACAGTCGCAATCGGGCGATACATTTTCTTTCAGCGAAGCGTAATAGCCATAAATGGACGGGCTGCGGTTCCAGCTATCTTCATATAGGCGGCTCGTTTCGTACTTGAACGGGTGGCCGGGTATGGCCACGGTATGGTCCAAGCGGGGGTCCACCGTATTGGCGGTCGCGTCATAATCTACCACATTGTAATCATCGAACTCGGGCAGGCCGTCGGTACCTGTCTTGAAGGCATTTACCAAGTTTTGGCTGGGCTTGTGGAAGTCGCAACAGCCAAGGCCTTGCGGCGTAGCCAGCAGGTCGCTCCAGTTCAAGCGGCCAAACATGGTATTGTCGTCTTTGGAAAACTGGATGGCAAAAATAGATTCGGGGCCGTTTTCGTAGCTGCCCGGCAGGAAGTTGTTCGCAAAATCGCTTTCCAATGCGTAGCCCGCTGCCATAGCCGCATTGCAGGCATCTACCACGGCCTGCATATCTGTATTGTTTATGCCGGTTACGTTGTGGTTCGCATCTTGCAGGTAGGCTTTATAGAGCCTTGTTTTGGCCAGATAGGCATAGGCCGCACCACCCGATGCACGCCCTACCTCGTCTTGGCGAATGGGCAGGTTAGCGGCGGCAAATTCAAAGTCTTCGGCTATTTTTTGCCACAATTCATCGTTGCTCAGCGCGGTATTGGATATTGCCGCATAATCTTCGGCAGCCACGGTTTCGTCTATCCAAGGAATGTTTTTAAACATGATTTTCAACATGAAATAAAAATGCCCGCGCAGGAAGCGCATTTCGCCCATACGGGCCTGCTTATTGGGGTATTCATTTTCGTCCAAATTGCCAATCACCTTCAACGCAGTATTGGCCCTGGCCACCCCCACATAGAAATTGTACCAAATGTTGTCATACTCCGTCAAGTCCGGGCGAGTGTTCACAAATGTTTCGGTGAAATGGAAATTCTGAATATCGGCCTCGTCCCTGCCGCCTTTATAGGCATCGTCCGAACGTACATTGCCGTAAGGCCAAAGGCTGTATGGGGTATCGTAGTGGTCATTGCCCAGTTGCGAATATGCGGCGATTACCAATTGCTCCGCACCGTCGGGCGTGTTTACTTCGTTTTCGCTTAGCACCCCTTTGGGGTTCTTGTCAAGGAATTTTTGGCAACCGGTGTATATGACGGCGGAGCCAACCACCAACAGCAATAGTATTTTTTTCATTTCGTTTAGTTTTTAGATAGAACAATCGTTTTTTTTACCGCCCCGTTCCGCGCGGCGACAATGGCTTGTTTTAGAAAGCAGCATTGATACCAAAGGTTAGCACCAAGGGCCTCGGATAGCTGAAGGCGGCATTTTCGGGGTCTTGGCCGGTAAAGGATTTACTTTTGGATAGCAACAACAGGTTGTCTCCACCCACGAACACGTTCAGGCGGCTCATTTTTACTTTTTTCATCCAGTCCATGGCCACGCTGTAATTCAGGCGTGCATTGCGCAATTTCAAGTAGCGGCCGTTTTCGACGTAGTAGGTAGAAAACCTCGACTCGTTGTTGTCGTCCGTCAAGGCCACGGCAGGTATGTCGGAATCGGGGTTTTGCGGCGACCACGCATCCAGCAGGCGCGCGCCTTTGTTGCTGCCGGTTTCGCTTACGCTCCAAAAATCGGTCTTGTATTTCCTTTGGTTCACCACATCCACGTTGCCCACGCCTTGCAGGAATGCGCTAAGCGTAAACCCTTTCCATGTAACGCTTATATTGAAGCCATAAGAGTATTCGGGATTGGGGTTGCCAATCCAGGTTTGGTCGTTGGCATCTATGGTGCCGTCTTCGTTAAGGTCGCTATACCTGATGCGCCCCAAGCCCTTGCCTACCTGCGTGGCAGAGTTTTCTACCTGAGCCTCCGTTGTAAAAAGGCCATCGGCCACATAGCCGTAAAAGCTACCCAGTGGGCGACCGAGGATATTGTCGGTAGTGCCGTTGCCGCCATAATTGTTGATAACGGATTCGGGCAATGCCACTACTTTGTTGCGGTAGCTTGCTATGTTTCCATTTACTTCAAATTGGAATTGGCCTATCCGGTTGCGGTAGCCAAGCGCAAGTTCTATACCGGTATTTTTCATGCTGGCACCGTTTACCCATTGGCCGCCGCCTTCGCCCAATACGGCCAGGTAAGGTGGTTTTACCAAAATGTCGGAAGTATTTTTGATGAAATAATCCACGCTTCCAAACAGCATTTGGTTGAACAGCCCGAAGTCCGCGCCGAAGTTGGACATCTTGGTGGCTTCCCATTTCAAATTGGGGTTGCTGGATTGGGTCAAGATGTAGCCCGAAGGCAGATTGCCCGACTTGGCACCGCTTATGTCGTAGGCCGTGCCGCGGGGTATGGTCCAAGTGGGGTCGCCGCCGGAATAGTTGGTTTGGTACAGCGAATAAATGGCATTGTTGTCTATGGCTTGGTTGCCGGTGATACCGTAGCCGTAACGCAGTTTAAGGTCGGAGAGGAAGGATAGGTTGTCTTTTACAAAATGTTCGTTGTACAACCGCCAACCCAAGGAGAAAGCCGGGAAAGTACCATATCGGTTGTTGGCACCAAAACGGGACGAACCATCGCGGCGCAAAGTGAACGACACAAGGTATTTTTCATCTAACGAATAGTTTACCTTGCCAAAGTAGGACAACAATGCGTAGGAAGCCGAAACGCCGCCATTATCCTTGGTGCCGGTACCGGCATCCATGTCCAGATAGTCCCAATCTTCTATTTCAAAGCCTTCCCGGCTGGCCCATACGCCGGTAACGTAATTATTGAAGGCTTCGGTACCAAGGATGGCATCTACGTGGCTACGTCCGAAATCTTTGACGTAATTGAGGGTATTGGTCCAGGTGTAGGAAAGGTTGTGGCTCTGTTCGATGGTCAATTTGTTTTCGTCATTTTGCAGGTAGCCCGATGTATAGCGTTTGCGCAGGCTCTTCTTGTAATAGTTGCCGTAATCTACCCCAAAACTGGTGCGGAAACTAAGGCCGTCAAAAATTTTGGCGTTCAAGTAGGCATTGCCGAATACCCGCATATAGCTGTATTTGTTCTGCTTGTTGTCTTCCAGCAACCTTACCGAGTTTTGGCGGTCGTTCATGCTGCCCACGGGGCCGCCCCAGCCCAGGCCGTCGGCGGTGTGTACCGGTATGATGGGCAGGTTTTGCAAAGCCAAATCGGGCACGCCGCCATCCATCAGCACCTCGCTCGTTTTATTGACGGTAAAATTTTCGCCCACGGTAATGCGGTCGTTCAACAGTTTCGCATCGCCGTTGAAGCGTGCCGAAAACCTGTCGAAATCGGTGGTCTTTATTATGCCCTTGTTCTTGAAATATCCAAGGGAGAAAAGGTAGTTGCCCTTGTCGCCGCCATTGGTTACGGACAAGTCGTAGGACTGCACCGTGCCGTTCTTCCGGGAAATCTCGTCGTACCATTTGGTGTCGGAGGTTTTCAGGGTGCGGGCGGCATCCAAATATTCGGGCAATAGTATTTTATTGAGCACGGGATTGCCGCTACTGTTCACGCCCCAGTCGTAAGTATATAGCAGGCTGTTGGTGTTGGGGTCTTTGCCTGCATTGACGTATGCTTGCCACATTACGCGCCCGAAACCATCGGCGTTAAGCATTTCCGGCTTGGTGGTGTACCAGCTCAATGCCGTATATTCGTTGAAGGCTATTTCCTGCCGGCCTTTCTTGCCCTTTTTCGTGGTGATGATGATGACACCGTTGGCAGCCCTGGAACCATAAATGCTGGCACTTGAGGCATCTTTAAGCACCTGCATCGATTCTATATCGTTGCTGTTCAATTCGTAGAGGCCACCTTGTGTGGGCACGCCGTCTATTACATAAAGCGGGTCGTTGTTGTTGAGCGTGCCCACGCCGCGTATGCGTATGGACGTGCCGCTGCCGCTTGGCGAGCCATCGGAAGTAACCAACACGCCGGGCTCCATGCCTTGCAGGGCTTGGGCGGGGTTGGCCGTGGCTTGTTTTTTCAAATCGGCCACATCCACCACCGATACGGCACCGGTTAAATCGGCTTTTTTCTGTACCTGATAGCCGGTCACTACCACTTCGCCCAGGTTATTGGCCACCATTTTCACCGTTACGCCCAACGATTGCGGTACTTTTACCTCTTGGCTCTGGTAGCCCACGTAGGAAATTTTCAATACGTCGCCTGCATCGGCCTCGATGGAGAAATTGCCGTCAAAATCGGTAACGGTGCCCACATTGCTGCCCATTAGCTGGACGCTGGCACCCGCAAGGCCCATGGAATCATTTTCAAGAATGCGCCCCGTAACCTTGTTGCCGGTTTCCTGGGCCACTGCCGCATAGTTCAATAGATGAACCAAAGCAGTTAGGAATAGAAATTTAAATAATACTCTTTTCATCAATCATTGTTTTAGAATTGTAAGAGAAATGGAAATTATTGTATCAAAAAAAATGTGAACTGCCTTTGTTGGCTACTTGTCCGAATTACGTGTTATGCGCACCATTTAATGTAGGATTATCGTATTTTCTATTTGTTCCAACGATTTGCCTTTCGTTTCCGGCATCATGCGCCATACAAAAAGGAGTTGCAACACCATCATGGCGCAGAAAAACAAGAAGGTAGGCCCCCCACCAAAACTTTCGGCCAACGAGGGGAACGCAAATGCTATGATGGCGGCCATTATCCAATGGGTAAAGCTGCCCAGCGTCTGCCCCTTGGCCCTTATCTGATTGGGGAATATTTCGGAAATAAAAACCCATATCACCGCGCCTTGGCTGAAGGCAAAAAAAGCGATGTACACCAGCAGGCACAATATCACCGTCCGGCCGCCAATGTTTTGGGTAAAAAAGGCACCGGCCACCGTACCCAGGGTCACTATCAAGCCCACGGAACCTATCAGCATCAACGTCTTGCGGCCTACTTTGTCTATAACATTAATTGCCAGCAAGGTAAATATAAAGTTTACTAAACCTATGCCGGCAGACGACAGCAATGCCGAATTGTGGCCCAGCCCGGCCATCTCAAAGATGCGGGGCGCATAGTAAATAATGGCATTGATGCCCGACACTTGGTTGAACACGGCGAACAGAACGGCCAGTATTACCGGCACCTTGTATTTTTTTGAAAAAATGGATTCGGTGGCCTTGTTGCTTTGTTGCGCATGTTCGCTTACCGATGCAAGCAATTGGGGGTAGCCGTCCGGACTAATCACCTTAAATATCTCGGTGGCTTCTGCCACTTTGTTCTTTTTCAGTATCAACCACCTGGGGCTTTCGGGTATATACGCCAGCATGGCCAGGAAGAGCAGGGACGGCAAGGCTTGTATGCCCAACATCCAGCGCCACGACTCTGCGCCACCCTGCCCTATAAAATAGTTGGAAACGTAAGAAAGCAATATGCCGAAAACCACGTTGAACTGAAACATGCCCACCAGTTTTCCCCTCGATTCGGGCGGGGATATTTCGGAAATATAAACGGGTGCCGCAACCGATGAAGCCCCTACGCCAATGCCGCCTATAAACCTAAAAAACAAGAATACGTACCAGTTTGGCGTAAGTGCCGTGCCCAGCGAGGAGGCAAAATAAAGAAACCCGATAAGTACCAAAGTAGCTTTCCTCCCGAATTTATCGGAGGGGTAGCTACCCATTAAAGAACCCAGAACCGTACCTATCAATGCAATGCTTATGGTCAGGCCATGGGCCATGGTATCGAGGTGCCAATACTGTTGGATAGACTGTTCCGCACCGGATATTACCGCCGTGTCGAAACCAAATAGGAACCCGCCCAAGGCTACTGCGAAACTCCAAACTAAGATTTTTTTGTTGTTCATATTGTCTGATATTTGCACCAAAAGTATGCAGACACTCATCTTTTCTTGTTCGTTATTGTACAAAATGCTTAAATTTCAGAAAAATATTTTAAACTACTGCAATAAAACATTTTACAAACAATAATAAAATTGTAATTTCAATTTTGTATCCTTGTAATTTTAAAAAATTATCACCAAATAGCCACAATTACAGCCCAAGACCAACCTACGCATGCCGATGTGAGGCATTACTCACTCAATGCAATTATTAAGTTCGGGGCAGAATAGTTATTTTTGTTTTTTAGATGAAAGTTGTGTAGTACTTGCTTTGATTGACTTAACTTAGCAGTCACCCGCCCCACCCCAATTTGTCCTATTAAAAAGATGATGAAGAATCTATACATATTCATATTGTTTTGCATCTATATCGCTGCGACCGCTTGTGGCGACAAGGCCGGGCACTCGAACCTTGGGGAAATCCGAATAGGTTTCTCGCAGTGCATAGACAACGACATGTGGCGGCAAGCCATGTTGCAGGAAATGAGGCGGGAGCTTAATTTTCACCCCAACGTTACCCTAAAATACAAACAGGCGGACGGCAACAGCGACAAACAGATAGCGCAAATAAACGAATTGACGAAATCGGGTATAGACATTTTGATTGTATCGCCCAACGAAGCGGGGCCGCTGACGCCCGTGGTGGAACAGGCATACAAGCAAGGCATACCGGTGATAGTGATTGACCGTAAAATAGAAGGCGACAACTATACCGCCTACATAGGTGCCGACAACCGCGAAATAGGCATATTGGCCGGCCAATATGCCGCCAAGGTATTGGCCGGCAAGGGGCGGGTAAAGGTAATAACCGGCCTGCCCAAATCTTCGCCGGCAATAGAACGGCTCAACGGTTTCATGCAAGCCATTGGCCATTATCCCCAGATAAGCCTTGACGAAGTGGTAAATGGCGGTTGGCTAAGGGACAGTGCTTACAGCAAGATATTGAAAGACAGTAGTATATATAAATGCAACCTCATTTTTGCCCAAAACGACATGATGGCCCTGGGTGCGGTAAAGGCCATTGAAAAACGCGGGCTGCCGCACATTCCGGTAATGGGGGTAGATGCGCTTTACGGCAAAGGCGCCGGCATAGACCTCATCATGAACAAAACCATAATTGCCAGCTTGCTCTACCCTACAGGCGGCGAAGAAGCCATACGTACCGCCTTGCAAATCATGGACAAAAAGAAAGTAGCCAAAAACCGTTACCTGCCCACCATCGTAATAGATTCGCTGAACGTATTGACCATGAAGCTGCAAACAGACAAGCTGAACGAGCAGCAAGCCTCCATAGAAAAACAAGCACAACTATTGGAAAACCAAGAACGCAAATACAGCAGCCAACGCACCTTGCTCTACATATTGGTATGCAGTTTTGCGCTGGCTTTGCTGTTCAGCATCATTGCTTTCGTGGCGCTGAACGCCAACAGGCGCAAAAACCGGTTGCTTTTCTTGCAAAACGAAGAAATAAAGGCCCAGAAAATCCGCATCGAAAAAATGGCCGACGAAGCGGAAGCAAACCACCAAATAAAGCTGGATTTTTTCACCAACATCTCGCACGAATTTCGCACCCCGCTGTCGCTGATAGCGGGCCCGGCAGAAGTATTGCAGGGATACCTCAAATCGCAGGGCAGCAAAGAAATGTTGCAACACGCCACGGTAATCAGGAAAAATGCGAACAGGCTGCTGGGGCTGGTCAACCAATTGTTGGACCTCAGGAAAATAGAGGTGCAAAAGATGCCCGTAAACTATTCCAACATTGATTTGGTGGATTTCGTGGGCGAGATAATAAGCCAATACCGCAGCATTGCCGCCCAAAAGAACATCGACCTCCGTTTGTTTACCGAAGTGAACACGCTGTTTGTCCGTGCCGATGCAGAAATGCTCGATAAGGTTATCTTCAACCTTTTGTCCAACGCCATTAAATTCACAGCGGCCAACGGGTATATCCACATTTATATGGAACATACGGAACAAGGCGCAAGGATAAGGGTAGAAGACAACGGCATAGGCATAGGTCCCGATGATTTGGCCCATATTTTCGAACTTTTTTACCAAGGCAAAAAAGAGGCTTACGGAGGTTCGGGCATAGGGCTGGCGCTCGCCAAAGAAATGGTTGGCCTATTGGGCGGCAGCATAGAAGCAGCGAGCAAACCCGGCTTGGGCACCACGTTTACAGTTACCCTGCCCTTTGCCCAACCTGACAACGAAGCCCTGCCCGCCCCTGCCCTTGTTACCGCCCATTACACCCATGCCGCCGCCCCGGACGAATCGCTGGTAGCAGAGGGCAGCGCGCCAACAAAGGAAGAACAGAAGCCGCCGCCCGACTTCAAGAATACCATTTTGGTAGTGGAAGACAATGCCGACCTGAGGCGTTTCATAGCCTCCTTGTTCCATAAAGATTACCAAGTATTGGAGGCTTCGGACAGCAAGGAAGCCTTGGAACTGGCCTTCGAGTACATTCCCGAACTAATCATTACCGACGTGATGATACCGGGCCAAAACGGCAACGTGCTGACCAAGATTTTCAAAACCGACCTGCGTACCGCACACATACCGGTCATAATACTATCGGCACGCAGCAACGAAGCCCAACAGATAGAAAGCATCCGCAGCATGGCCGACGTGTACCTCATGAAACCCGTAAGCCCCACCATACTGGAAGAAATGGCCAAAAACCTGCTATCGACCAGGGAAAAGCTGAAAACGCACTATTCGGGCAATATGCCCACAACGCTGAAAACCGATACCAACAACAAGGAAGATAGGCAATTTGCGTCGGAGTTCGCCACGTTCATCGAACAGAATTATGAAAACGAACAACTGAACGTTGACGAAATATGCAAGGCGCTCCGCGTGTCGAAAGTGCAGCTTTATAGGAAAACAAAGTCGCTGCTCAACATATCGGTAAACGAATACCTCATCGATACCCGTTTGAAAAAGGCAAAATACCTGCTTGCCTCCACCAAATTGACCATCAGCGAAATAGCCTTCAAAGTCGGTTTTTCCACCCCTGCCTATTTCTCTACATGCTTCAAGTCCAAATTCAAGACAACGCCCAAGGAATTTAGGAACCATCCGCAAAAAATGGCCAACGAATAAGGGCGGGCGCAGATTGCCCTCCAATATATACTTCGCACCGGGTAAAAACGTGCAATAATACAGTTTACAAAAAACCATACTTCAGGCCGCATAAAAATGTGCCATCGAAAGCCTTTTCGTCTTAGCCGGGAGCGTTTAGGGTTTTGTCGCTGTTCGACATTGCGAGGCACGAAGCACCTGCGGAGCAAGCTTGAATACCATTGAAAACATAAGCAAGCAACGAAAAAGCCAATAATAATGCTATTTACCCAAAAAAGGCCGCTGCTTACGCAGCGGGCTTACTCAAGCAACCGATTTATTGCCGTTGGTTGGAGGGGATGCCTTGGCTAAGCGTTTGCAGCGTGGCCGACCATTTTTTGGATGTTTCGGCATCGCCGTTTTGGCTTGCCGAATTGACCAAGAAATTAAGCACGCCCAAGTTTTGCTGCACCAAATAAAGCCCGTTACCCGATTGGTAATTTTCGCTCAAGGTATGGTAATACTTCACTTCGTCGCCAATATTTTGTACCATTTTGTTGCCAATTTTCTTGGCTTTTTCCGAGGCACCGGCACGGTAGTATGCATCTACGAACAACATGATGCTGCGGTCGTAAAGCAATACATCGTAAGGCATGGAGGTTTCGCTTACCATGCTTTGGTAATGGTCCAGCACCTTGACGGCATCTCCTTTCCTGCCCGCTGCAATCAGGTTAAGTGCCAGTTCGGCGGCATTTTGGCGATACACGAGGAATATCAACCTGTTTTTTTCATCGTAATAAACATTGTTTCCCTTGGCGCTGCCCATGTCGAACTTCTTGGTTTGGATAGCAATATTCTTATCCAAACCAGACGATGGCGCCATGCCTTGAACGGTAGGTTGTACGACGGTGGGTATAAATTTGCGCAGCGCGCCTTCCGCTTTGAAATAGGCATCCAAGCCAATGGCCGGTGTGCCGTCGGTCATGTACAAGGGGCGGTGCCAGCCGCTTTTGGCCTGGCCGGCTATGATGTTCATCACGGCCATGTCGGCCCTTGTGGCGGCGGTTTTATCATATTGCCAGCGCAACACATCGGGCACCAAAGCCGAATCGCTTGCTTTCACCAAGCCCGATTTTATCAGGGCGTTTTTGTCGAGCGGCAAGGCAAAATTTTTCGTGGGCAAATAGCTCACGGTGGCGCCGCTGGTTACGGGCACTTTGTTTTTGTCCGAAGTGAAAAATTGGATTACTTCTTCGAGGCTAAAGTATTTGTCTTTGGGTATGCGGGGGTCGTCGAGGTATTGTATGTAGTTCAGCTTGTCGCCGCGGTACTGGTCGGGTGTCCAGATAACGGGAAGCGCATCTGCATCGTTTATCTTGAAGGTCAATTGTTCGTTTTGCCAATCGGTACCCAAAAGGTTGTAGTTGATGATGCGCACATCGGTACGAATGCCTTCTATTTCTTGCAAGTACCACAATGGGTAGGTATCGTTGTCGCCGTAGGTAATTAAAATGGCATTGCTGTCGCAGCTCATCAGCATGTTGTGGGCATGGTCGCGGGCTATGGTTTTGTTGGAACGGTCGTGGTCGTCCCATTCCTTTGCCGCCATCAATACCGGTACCGCCAACAAGCAAATGGCCGTGGCTGCAGCGGGCGCACCGGCACCTTTCAGGAATTTCTTCAACCAATCGGCTACCATCAATACGCCCAAGCCTATCCAAACAGCATAGGCATAGGTGGAACCGGCATAAGCATAATCGCGCTCGCGGGGTTGCATCGGCGTATTGTTGAGGTAGATAACGATGGCCAAACCGGTAAAGAAAAACAACAAACCCACTATTATGCCGTCTTGCTTGTCGCGGTTGTATTGGTACGCCGCACCTATTATGCCCAGTATAAGCGGCAGGAAATAAAGCTCGTTGCGGGCTTTGCTGTTCCGGTACGATTGGGGCAGGGCATCTACATTGCCGCGGCCAAAGGCTTTGTCTATGGGTTTTATGCCCGACAGCCAATTGCCGTCATGCGCCTGGCCTTGGCCTTCCATGTCGTTTTGCCTGCCGGCAAAGTTCCACATAACATAACGCCAGTACATCCAATTGACCTGGTAGCCCCAGAAAAACTTCTGGTTGTCGGCAGAACTTGGTTCATCGGCTTCGGACAAGCCCAAGTAGTTCCTGTAAAAAGAAATATGGTTGGGGTCGTTGAAATCCCAGATGCGCGGGAAGAAACGTTGGTCTGCGTATTTGTAAACCGGTTTGTAGTCCACCAATTCATAAGTGGTCTTGCCGTCCTTGGTTACGGGCTGGTAAATGGCACGGCCATCTTCCATCGAAATATCCTGGCGGGCAATATCGAAATCGGGACCGAAAACCAACGGCTGCTGCCCGTATTGGTCGCGCTGCAAATAAGGTATCAGCGACATTACATTGTCCGGGTTGCCCATGTCAATGGGTACATCGGCCTTGGAACGCAATACGATACTGATGTAAGAACTGTAACCTATTATGACAAAGGCAACGCACAACGTGGCAAGTTGCAGCATGTAGCGGCCATTTTTCTTGGCCCAAACAATAAGGCCCACCAACAATGCCGCGACCAGCAACAGGAAGAAAACAGCACCGCTGTTCAAAGGCAAACCAAAGGAATTGACGAACAGCAATTCAAATTGCGAAGCCAGGATGGGCACATATTGGATAACCCCAAACTGTACGAAGCCCAACACGGCGCAACCCGCGCCAAAAGCCACAAGGCCGCCCATCAATGTTGGCGTGTATTTGCGGAAATAATACACCATCACTATGGCCGGAATGGTAAGCAAGTTGAGCAAATGGACACCTACCGACAAGCCCATCAAATAGAAAATAAGCACCAACCAACGGTCGGCATGAGGCTCGTCGGCCACATGCTCCCATTTCAAAACCGCCCAAAATACTATGGCGGTAAAGAAAGAAGAAGACGCATACACCTCGGCCTCTACCGCCGAAAACCAAAACGTATCGGAAAAAGCATAAGCCAATGCGCCCACTATGCCGGCACCCATGATGCCTATGAGGCTGGGCGCGGGCAGGGCTTCGTCGTTGCGCTGCACCAATTTGCGCGCAAAGTGGGTAATGGTCCAAAACAAGAACAAGATAGTGAGGGCACTCATCAGCGCACTCATGGAGTTAATCATCAAGGCCACCTTGTCGGCAGAAGGGGCCAACAGGCCAAACAGCCGACCCAACATCATGAACAATGGCGCACCGGGCGAGTGGCCCACTTCCAGCCGCCAGGCCGTTGACAAAAATTCGCCACAATCCCACAGGCTGGCCGTGGCCTCCATAGTGAGCAGGTAAGTAATGTAGGCAATGGCAAAGACAAGCCAGCCGGTTATGTTGTTGATTTTCCGAAAATTCATGAGCACGGATAATTTTTCTGTATTTGACCCTTAATTTTTTAAATGGCGGACAAAAGTAACAAAATAGCATCAACGCATCTACCTTAAAATGTATTATGCCCGCCGTTCGGTACATTTTTCCCCTCTAAGATGCTTTCACCCTGGCATGAGCCGCAACCGGTTTGGCTTGTCGCGAAGATTTTATGGGTGGCCGGTACCATTGCACCAACACTATGGCACCCACAAACAGGTAAAAGTACAACGTGGGTATCCATTTTTTTCTTTCCTCAAACCAGATATTGGCAATGACAAAACTAAGGGGAATAAGCATGGCCATCCATTGGTTGTAACCGCGGGCCACCGTGAACGTACCGCCCATCAAACTGGCCAAAAGGGCCGCAAGTATCACCCACCACCATTTCTTGTTTTGGAACAACATCCGGCCCATGAAACCGTTCAGGTACGCCAAGCCCAGTACGAAAAAGGCAAGCAAGGTGACGATGGCGGTAAAAAATATTTGTGGTTGGGCCATGGTGCCGGGCAAATGAAAGCCTACCGCTATCATTTGTTTCAGCAAATGCACATTATCGGCGAGGTACAATATGCCGGCAAGAAAATAAAACGGCGTAAGCGCCCCCAGTAGCCCCACCGTCCATTCTGCGGCATTGAATGGCCTTAGGACGGCCAAAGCCAGCATCAAAAAAAGCAGGAAAACAATATTGGGGAACACCAGCAAGGCCGCAAGCGAAATAAAGCAACCAATATTGAAGATTTGCTTGCGCACGTCGCCCGGCGAATAGAGCTTCAGGGCTGCCGAAAGCATGGCCAACAAGAACCAATTGCCCACCAGCGAAGCCGAAAGGTAATTCCAATCGGCAAAAAGCGAGGTAACCAAAATGTAGGTAAGCAAAGGCAGGTAGGTGGCCTTGGGGTACAGGTGGCGCCTGTTGGCAATACTGTTGATGAAAATACCTTGTCCGAAAAGATTTACGATGGCAAAAAAAGTAATCAGGAATGGCGAACGTCCCAATGCGGCATTGATGAAACCCGACAACCATGCCCATACAACCTGCGTTTCGCTGGCGAAAAAGATGCCGGAGGGCTGCATCAAAAAGCCCAACTTGACGAACACCGTAATTAGGAACAATACAATTACGGCAAAGGGATTATAATTGCGGAATAAGTTAAGCACGAAGTTTTGTTTCAAAAATCAAAAGTGAACGACCCACCTACCGGGATACGATTGTGGCCTCCAAAAGCGCGAAAATAACGGTGGCGAAGTTCGGGAAAAAGTTTCGGTAAATCATTAGGCACCAAAAAAGCCACCCAACGTGTTGGGTGGCCCGGCGGTAGTTTTTCTTGTTCCGTTAATTAAACAGGCTCGACAATACGCCGGAACTGCCTTGGTTCTTGGCTTTCAGGCTCATGAACTTGGTCATTTGTTCGGCGGTGAGTACCTTGCCCAAATTCGTTTTTAAATCGTTGAACGAAGATGTGGATTTGGACGCATAGGCGGCCGGTTGGCTTTCTTTCAAGGAAGCAATGTTTTGCTTGCTTTTGAGGTAACTGCTTACCGCAGCGCTAACCCCGGAAGTTTGGGTGGATTTAAGTGCCAAGGCAGGGGTAAGCTTGCCCATTATGGCCTCGGTGGTAGCACCTTTTTCGGTGCTTACGGCCCTTGTGGCAACGGTTTTTGTGCTAACAACTTTTGTGGCAACGGTTTTCGCAGGAGCCAACTGGGTTTGAGCCTGGGCGGCGGCCACGGCTACTAAAGCCATTGAGGCCAGCAATACTTTTTTTTTCATTTCTTTAATTAGTTTCAAAATTAAAATGGGTTCAAAGCTATTTATTTCCTTGCTCCTGCCGGGTTAAGGAGTAGTTATGATGCAGTGGGGGCATTTTCTTTTGTAGGCGGCCATCTACCGTGTCGCCGAATTATCGGCAAACACGCATCTTCCATCATCTATACTTCGCGCCGGGTAAAAATGCGCAATCGGCTTTTTGTGCCACATTCAAGAAAAATCTTTTTATTCCCGCTCTTGTCACCCTGTAAGGGTCTATGCAGGGAGTTTTTTTTATACTGCACGCCGGATAGTTTTGTGCATTTTTGTGCCCCCACCTGCTCCCGCCCCCTTCGGGGGCGGGAGCAGGTAGTGCTGGCGGGAAATGATGGTGATGGGTTTGAATTTGGAAAATGCCCATTATTGCACATTTTTACCCGGTGCGAAGTATAGGTCCCTTCAGGATGACAAGGGGGGATTACCGTAATTGTGTTTTTGCATGGCTGTTTTAACAACGAAATTGAATAGTATTGCCAACATGGGCAACCAAGTTCCCCGGTGTCTTGGTGCGATATTCATTGCACAAAACGATCCGGCGTGCGGTATAATTATCAAAATCGCTAAAAATCTCATTGAATTTTTTGACAGTTTCTTCTTTCTTGTAAAAGTCTGTTTTGCTTTTAAAACATTGTCCTAATGTTCACTATATGACAAAAATATAAATTACTGATAATCAGAAAAATAAATTGTTAAATATTTGCATGAACGACTGATATTCAGTATCTTGGAGAAA
>JASGFI010000049.1:0-18462 GCA_047605615.1 Edaphocola sp.
ACGATGATTTGGCAGGATGGTGATACCCCAGTTGTAAATTCCCTTGTGTATGGTCAATGGTTGAATGGAAATAACTATTATAGGAAGACAATTGGTCAAGGTTATACTGATAGTAATGGGAATTATTTTTTAGAATGTAGTGAACTAAATCAGGGAGGAGATCATATATTGCAACCAGTTAATTTAAATATTTCAGGCGGCATGGGAGATACAACTGATGTAGGGGTGTATTATTATTGAGGTTTTGAAACGAGAGGCTTTAATTTATCACAAAGCCTCTCGTTCTTCTATTTAAATAGCATGTTTTTTTATCTTGCAAGGGTGGATGCTTGGTGAGATGCCTAAACTCCAAACTCTTTGGGCGTACAGCGACATGACAATTCGGAAGTACCGTAACAGTTTGTGCAATCAAATTTCTTGGTGCCTTAGCCACCTTGTGTGATATTCATATTGCATAAAATTATCCGGTGCGCAATATGAAAGGGATCACCAATCCAGTTTTTCCTCCACCTTCTTGTTGCGCAAAATGCGGGCACTCACCAGTATGCCGGCTTCGTACAGCATGGCCAAAGGTATGGCCACCAAGAATATGCTGAACCAGTCGGGCGGGGTAATTACGGCTGCCAATACCATGATGATGACCAAGGCAAACCTGCGCTGCTCCCGCATGAATTTTGGCGTAAGTATGCCCACCCTCGACAGGAAGTAAACCAGTATGGGCAATTCAAACACGATACCCATGCCCATGATCAGGTCGCTCATGGTGTCGTAATAGTTGGCTATGGTGATGATGTTTTCAAACTGCGGGCTGAGCTGGTAATTGGCAAAAAAGTTGATGGTAAAGGGTGCTATCAGGAAATAAGAAAAGCCCACCCCCAAGAAGAATAACGACGACGACCAGAATACGATGCCCTTGGCATACCTAAGCTCCGTGGCCTTCAATGCAGGTTTTACGAACCTCCACGCCTCCCAAAACACGTAGGGGAAGGCCAAGATGAACCCCAGCATGAACGATACCGAAAAGCCCATCATGAATTGCCCCGAAAGTTCGGTGTTTTGGAATTTTATCTTGATGGAATCCATGCACAAGGCATCTACGTGTATCAGGCCCCCCAGGCGGCAAAGCACCTTGTACGAAATAAAACCATCGTTGGCCGGCCCCAATATTACATGGGTAAATATCCAGTCTATATTGAACCACACGGCTACGCCGGCTATGATGATAGCGGCCAATGCACGTACCAAATGCCAGCGCAGTGCCTCTACGTGGTCGGTAAAGGCCATTTCGGCGGTGGGGTTGCCGCTGCCGCGTTTTTCCAAAAAATTATCTACTATGCTCAATTGAAAAGTGTGGTTGGGGGGGCTTCAAAAAAGGGAAAGCACTTCGTTAGCAACAAGGTATTTTGGCCACCCTGCGTTCGTGCCGGCCACCCTCAAATTCGGTAGCGAGAAAGGCGGCCGCCATGGCTTGCGCCGTTTCGTAGGACACAAAACGTTCGGGCATGCAAAGTATATTGGCATCGTTGTGTTGGCGGGCCAGCTTGGCCAGCTCCTCGTTCCAGCACAAGGCCGCGCGTACACCCTGGTGTTTGTTGGCCGTGATACATACGCCATTGCCGCTGCCGCATATCAATATGCCTGCCGCCGCCGTGCCGTTTTCTACAGCCTCGGCCACCGGGTGGGCATAGTCGGCGTAGTCGGCACTGTCGGCACTATGGGTACCCTTGTCTTCTACCCGGAAGCCCAAGCCCGATAGCCATTCCTTAATTTGTTCCTTATAAGCAAAGCCGGCGTGGTCGCTGCCCATTGCTATCGGCAAGTTTTTGTTGAAAACAGTTTCCATAAGTGGCAAAGTTAAGCCTATAAGTTTGAATAGGGAAAAGGGGACACCCAACGTATTCAGGCGGCAGCGCAAGGCAATTGCCCATACGCCCGGGAAAACCACATTTCGGCACAAGAATAAATTAATATCCAACAATTTGCCGACAAATGTTGTAACTTGAACCTTATGAACGTTAAGCAACTCGACTTTTTGAATCAAGTATGGATGGGCAACAGCCTGTGGGAATTTCTTCGGTTCGGCATCATCCTGGTTTTGGCTTTACTGCTTAAAAGGTATATTTCGGGCTTATTTGCCAAAATGTTTTTTGCGTTTTTCAAGCGTTTCTCGAAAGACTATTTTGTACAACAATTCAAGGAACTGGTACAGATACCGATTGAAGGTATTTTGGTTTCGGTATTGTTCTACATTGCTTTTTTGCAAATAAGCACCTTTTGGGACAAGCTGGTCTTGTTCAAACGGATGAAGCCGGGCGAAGGCAAGAAGACAATAGGATTCGAGGCTACGGCTTTGGACTTGATAGAACATGTTTTCTTCCTCTTTTTGCTGTTCTACATAGTGCTGCTGGCGGTGCGCATCATACAGTTTGTGTTCATGGTGTTTATGCACAAGGCACAAGAAGAAAAAGACCGTGAACGGTTGCAGGTATTGCCGCTGCTGCGCGATGTGCTGAAGGGCATAGTGTGGGTATTTGGAGTATTGTCGGTATTGGGCGTGGTGTTTCATGTAAACGTGGCGGCGCTAATAGCGGGCATGGGCGTGGGCGGCATAGCCATAGCCTTTGCCGCCAAGGAAAGCCTGGAAAACCTGCTGGCTTCGTTCATGGTGATGATAGACAAACCCTTTACCATTGGCGACTGGATAAAGGTGGGCGACGTGGAGGGCAATATAGAAAAAGTGGGCTTCCGAAGTACCCGCATCCGCACCTTCGACAAGTCGGTGGTGGCCATGCCCAACAGGCAGGTAATGGACAACAACGTGGAGAATTTTACCGAACGGGGCAGCAGGCGGGTGTCGCTTACGGTGGGTGCCGTTTACGGTTTGTCGCAAGGCAGGCTGGAACTGGTTATGGGTAAAATAAAAGAGCAAATAGCCGCGGTGGCAGGCACGGTGGGCAACGTATCCGTTACGCTCCACGGCTTCGGCGATTCTTCGGTCAATATTCAAATTGTGTATTTCGTGGCTACCGATGCGCAAGTGGATTATGCGCAAGTGACCCAAACGGTGAACTTTATTATCTACAACAATATGTACCGCTACGCAAAAGGCTTTGCATATCCTACGCAGCTTGCCATTGAGGGCGAAGACATAGACGAAGTAACGGCAAGTGATGCAGCCAAAGAGTTGAACTGATTCTTGCACCAGACACGTTCGAGTTAGCTTAACAATTTAGTAATGCCGTTGTTGCTAAATCTTGGGCTAATATTGTGCCGAATTTCAAATCAATGTTATGGAATCAAGTCTCGGGAAGATACTGGTTGTAGATGATGAGCAGGATATAGTCGAGTTCATAAAATACAGCCTCAAACAAGCCGGATACGAAACCGCCGTGGCGTACAATGGCGACGAAGCCATAAGGAAAGCAGAAATTTTCAAGCCCGACCTGATATTGCTGGACGTAATGATGCCCGAAAAAGACGGGTTGCAAACGATACGGCAATTAAGGCGCAACCCCGATTTGGAGAGTACCATCATCATTTTCCTGACTGCCCTAAGCGACGAAAAATCGGAAATAGAGGGTTTGCGCTTGGGTGCCGACGATTATATAGCCAAGCCCATAAAGCCGGAGCTATTGCTGCAACGCCTGCGTACCGCATTGCGCAGGGTAAAGAAAGACGAAGAACAGGGCAACAAGATAGTGTTTGGCGATTTGGAAATCAACAAGTACAAGTTTACCGTCAGCTACAAGGGCCGGGAAATACCATTGGCCAAGAAAGAATTTGAACTGCTGAACCTATTGGCCTCCAAGCCCGGGCGCGTATTTTTGCGCAACGAAATATTGCAAAAGGTATGGGGCACGGAGGTGATAGTGGGCGACCGCACCATAGACGTACACATCCGTAAAATACGCCAAAAGCTGGGCATAGACGTAATCACGACGGTGAAGGGTGTAGGTTACAAATTTGAAATGGAGTAACCACCGAAAATCAGTTCCTAAGTATCCTAATTATGGATGTAACATAAGCCGCAAATTGATGCGGCTTCTTTGTGCGTAGCAGTGCCAATAAAAAAGCCACCGTTATTCCAACACGAAGGCGTATTCCGTATCGTCTATCTTCAGTACCGCATTGCCATCGGCCACTGTTATGGTGCCTTCGTATTGATAATTGGTAGTGTTGTACGTAGCGGTAAAGGTTACGTAAATAGTTCCGTCAACTAATGTATGGCTGGTTTTATCTACCGAATTGGCCATCGAAAAATTGATGTAAGTGCTAAAATATTGGTCGCCCACGGATTGCAACATTTGCTCGCCGCGGCGTTCAAAAGTGCCGACCAGCAAGGCATAGCTTCCCGAACCCACCAGTTGGCCCATCTTCCAAGCCAGGTTAATGGTATCGGTGCCGGAACCAAGGTCGTTGAAGTTGCGGCCCTTTGCCGACAAGGCATAGTCAAACGTATCGGGCTGGGTGCCGCTGCATACTATACCGTAGTTCCTGTTTACATTGTATCGGTAATAAAGATTGATACCGGTGCTGTCGTGGGCACTGTAATTATCGCTGTAATCTATGCCGCAACTTATGCCGGGACTGGTGCTATATACGCCTTTGTCGGCAGCCAAACCCGATGCTTCTTTTACCAAAGCCACGAGGCCATAGGTTTCGCTTTTCAATGAATTTTGGATGAGCGCGGCGGCCTGGTCCTGGGTGAGGCTAAAGGTTTCTTCGTCTTTCTTGCAGGAGGTTTGCAACAATGAGATTGTCATCAAACATATCCAAACACCATGCTGCAATAATTTTATTCTTTTCATCTCCTTATTTTTAAAACGACACAAACATTTCATTGCCCAAGCATTTTTTCTTTTGGCTAAATTATACAATGGCTACAAATATTTCTCTTGTCCTTGCGATAAAATAAGAAATCCACTTTGACAAAACTACTCTTCGCTCGACTTCCCAATGCCCGCCAACTGCCACAACAAAGGCCCAAAGCCAATACGCACGCCTACGGAGGGCTTGTCCCTGCCACTTTCGTAACCGGCTACCACGTCCACCCTGCCAAACCTGAAGAACTTAAATCCTATATTTTCCAAACCGGCAAATACTTCGGCGCAATAATTATTGGGGTCTATGTACAAGGCATTGCTACCACCCACCAGATGCCAGTTCAATTGGCGCAGGCCGGGTATTTTATTGGTCAACCAACCATTCAAATGCCATTCCACATGCGCCTGTCCGTATAGGCCGGCGGTATTGCTGAAACGATAGTAAGGGGCCAACTGAAAACTGTTGAGGTAAGGATTGGCCAATATGGTTTGGTTGCCAAAGAGATGTTTCCAATCGGGCAAGCCCACGTAGCGGTTGTTGATAAAACCGCCGCCGCCAATCTTATAATCTACCGTACCCATCAATTTTAAATTGATGCCGTGCGACAAAAACAAACTCCATTTGTCGAAATTGGATTTGCTGTTGCCAATGCCCGCAAAGCCTTTGACATACTCGCCGTCAAGGGTGGGCATATTACCGGATACGGGTTGCTTGAACTTGGGGTATTGTATATATTTCCACCCCGGCTGATAACGGAAACCCATGGCGGCTATGGCTGCATCGTGGTTTTCAAATATGGGCAAATTGGCCGGTTGGTTGGGCGTTAGGTTTGTTTTGTCGCTTTTGCCAAAGGTGTAGTCGGTACTATTTCCCAGGCTCCTTCTTTGCTCGTAGCCCAATTGTAGCCAAGCACTAAAACCCGTACCCCAATTGCGTTTCAGCTTAATGGCAGCCTGCCTGTTTTCGTACAGCTTCATGTAGTTTTGGCCACTTACAAGTGTGTACAGTTCATTCATCAGCGGGCTTATGGGGTTATCGTTATTCAATTGGTACACATATTGGCCCAGCCGGGCCTCTAACTGCCAATTGCGCCCCTTCCATTGTTCGTTGCCGCCGTGATACGTAAATTTCAACAAGGGGTTGAAATGGTGATTGCCAAAACCATAACGGTTGTAGCTGCCGATACGCCAGTATCTATTTGTGCCAACGTTGTATTGGTAATGGATTTTCAAAGCATAGTTGATGCCCTCCACCGTATTGTAAGCAATAGAGTTTATCACCGGGTCGGCAGTCCATGTGCCTTTGCCAAATTTTACGGACGACCCGTCCAGCAGTATATTGCTTGGTTTAAGATGTACGTTTTGTGCTTTTATTTTCTTGGTGGTGTCGTTCAAATGGGCATTATGGAGGCTGTCTTTAAATTGAAAATTGCGCAGTTCGTCTTCTTCCAGAGGTATGGTGCGCGTGGTGTCCCAATAGGCGGCAGTACGGTCGTTGGCAGCCGTATCGTAAGCGGAAATTATTTTGTGGGCAAATAAAGAATCGCCAACAGGGTGGTTCACTTTCTGGTTTTTATAAGCCGTAACAAAATTGCCCGCGAAGCCGATACCCATTACTTTCAATACCGGATAAATTACCTGCGTTTGGATAATCCATAAATCCTTTTTCAATGGCACGTACGTTTGTTCCAAGCGTAATGTGTCGAGGTCGTTCATTTGGCTTTGTTGGGTAAGCGTAAGGTTCACTGCCTGAAACACCCACTCGTCGTCCACCACATATACCGTGCCCGTAAAACACGGTTCGTATTTGCGCTTGGGCGTTACCCGTATTTTGTTCACCATTCTGTCTCCGTCAAGGTAGCTGCCCAAAAACTTGAAGTTGTAATACAGGAAGGCATTGCTATTGGCCGGCGATATAAAACCACGCTTGCCGGTACCCACAAGAATTTCAATATTGTTGTCGTAGATATTGGTGATGGGCGGCATGGTGGCAAAGCCCAGACCTTTAGGGTCGCCACTTTGGTGTATCGACATCACTTTTGAATATACCTTATTGGGTTCTTTTTTTGCATAGTGGGTATATTGTTCCAACAAATACACCACGCCCCTGCCATTCGAGTCAAGCCCTTGCTCTTTCAGGGTTTCCTGCGCTTCGGAGTCGTTTATATTTGCCTTGATGCCCATGATGCTCTTGGGCATTTGGCGGGTACGCAATACACCTTTCAGGTAAATATCGGTTTCAAAAGTCTTGACAAGGTCGGCATGGTATTTTCGCTTCCCTATCACCTTGCGCATGATGGCTATAGCCGGGTCTTCGCCATTGGCTTGCACCACCACTTCTTTTACTTCCAAGCCTTGCGGCAATAGTTTGAAATCAATATTGCCTTTCCCAGTTGCGGTATTAACGCTTAGCGTTTTTGATTGGTAGCCCATATATTGGGCGGATATTTGGACGACACCCTCCGCCTGTACGTCTATGCTGTAATAACCATCGGCATTGGCCGAAGTACCGTTGGTAGTGCCTGTTGCCATTACCGTGGCAAAAGGCAGGCCTTCGCCTTTTTCATCCACTACGCGGCCCTTGACAATAAGGGCAAACACAAAAGACGGCAGGAAAGCAAATAGTATCGTTAAAAGGAATTTATGGTTCATGTTTGCCCACAAAACTTATGGTAAGCTAAGGTAACGATAGAAATTTGCTTGGAAGATAAAATGAAGGGTTGTTCAAAAAAGGTAAACCATGACAGAACAAACCGGCAGGTTAGAAATCTCATCCCGAACGATTTGTCGGGCAAGTTCCGAGTGGGTGCGCTCGGTTCCGTCGAAAAAATTTGAAATTTTCACAGGGGGCATATCACCCGTACTGTCATGCTGCAAGCATCTATTTTAACCCCGCCCCAGCGGCTTGACCGGAATACTGGCAGGGATACCAACGCCACGGTTGGTCAATTTCATGTTGGTATCGGATGCTTTCGGCATGACAAACGTGAGCGAAAACGATTGAAGCGAAAATTTGAAGTGCGCCCATTGCACCCAAAACTAAAAACAATTAAATACCTGATGCTTTTAGTACTTTTGCAACCATGAATTTAACGCCATTGTCCGCCATCGGCCCCGTTGATGGACGCTACCGCAAGCAGGTAGAAGAGTTAGCCCCTTACTTTTCCGAACTGGGTTTGATACGCTACCGCATCCGCGTGGAGATAGAATATTTCATGGCCTTGTCGGCAGCCGGTATCTTCAAAATGCCCGCTGCGTTGAAACCGGCAAAATTAAGGGCCATTTACGAGCAACTAACCGAAGAACAGGTGCAAAAAGTAAAAGATACAGAGAAGATAACCAACCACGACGTAAAAGCGGTAGAGTATTTCATAAAAGAACAACTGCACGAACTGGGTGCCGACGCCGTGGGCGAATGGGTACATTTTGGCCTCACCTCGCAAGACGTAAACAACACGGCCATACCGCTATTGTGGAAAGAGGCATTGGAAGAAGCATATCTGCCCGCCCTGCTCAACATTGTTGCGTCTTTGGAAAAAATGGCGAAGCAATGGCGCAACATACCCATGCTGGCGCGCACGCACGGCCAACCGGCCTCGCCCACCACGCTCGGCAAGGAACTGATGGTGTTTGTGGAAAGGCTGCAAAACCAAGTGGAGCTGTTTGGCTACATACCCTTTGCCGCAAAATTTGGCGGTGCCACGGGCAATTTCAATGCCCACCACGTAACCTTTGGCAAAACGGACTGGATAGCCTTCGGCAATGATTTCGTAAATGAAAAATTGGGCTTGCAGCGTATGCAGTTCACTACCCAGATAGAGCATTACGACAACCTTGCGGCGCATTTCGACGGCCTGAAACGCATCAACAATATATTGGTGGACTTGTGCAGGGATATTTGGACTTACGTATCGCTCGAATATTTTAAACAAAAGACCAAGAAAGGCGAAGTGGGCAGCAGTGCCATGCCCCATAAAGTCAACCCCATAGATTTTGAAAATGCCGAGGGCAACCTGGGCGTGGCCAACGCCTTGTACGAACATTTATCCGCAAAATTGCCCATAAGCCGCTTGCAGCGCGACTTGACGGACTCCACCGTATTGCGCAACATAGGCGTACCCGTGGCGCATAGCTTCATAGCCTTGAAATCCATCGAAAAAGGATTGGGCAAGCTGGTACTGAACGAAACCAAGCTACACGAAGACTTGGAAAACAACTGGGCGGTAGTGGCCGAAGCCATCCAAACCATACTGCGCCGCGAAAAATTCCCGAAACCTTATGAAGCGCTCAAAGACCTTACCCGCGGCCAGCAGCACATAACCAAGGCCACCATGCACGCCTTCATCAACGGTTTGGACGTGAGCAACAAGGTCAAAAAAGAACTATTGGCCATTACGCCGCAGAATTACACGGGCGTGCAGCCGGCGTATTGACCCACTTTGGGCAGCAAACGCTTCTGGATATGGATTGCCGCTATTTTTGTTGCCAACCTATGGACAGTCAGGATACATTATTTACATTTGTCGTAAATCAGGATAGAACAAAAATAATTGTGCATGAGAAATATATACTTGTTGACAACAGCATTGGTTTGGCTAATCGGTATCGGCTGTCCTTGTTGGGCGCAAAATAGCTGGAAGCCCAATAAATTTTTTGGAACCATGGGGATGCAGGTAGGCGGCATGATGCTCTATAATACCGAAAAAGAATCCGGATATACTTACACATACATGGGCAGCTCCAGCGTTTACACGCCGCAAGGACTTTGCGCCTCGCTCGAAGCCAGCAGCAAAGACTATAGCTATAGGTTGGTAGCCAATTTTTTAGCCGGCGATGTAGGTGATGTGGGCCAATTAAACATCTCGGCACTGATAGGCCGCAACTACTATAAAAAATATGGCAGGTTCAACGCATCGGCAGGTTTGGGGTATTACTATGTATATCCCGGTAGCGGCAGCAACCGTCTCGGTAGCGATGAGGTAAGAACCGTTGGCCTCACGTTCGAGGCCAGTGCCATGCTGATACCGGTTGCTTTCTTTACCATAGGGCCACATGCCAGCATCGGCATCACGCCGCAGGGTTACAGCGTGGCTGCCGGGTTGCAATTGGGTTGGGGTAAAATAAGATAACCCTACTCCCGCCTCCGCAAATATGCCGCGGCGGTGGCCTTTACGTACTCCAAAAATTCGTAGTCGGTCATGGACTTTATTTGTTCGTATGTGGGCCTGTAGAGCATACGGTACTCGTCTATGTGGGTACTGTCTATCTTGCCAATATTGGCTATCAGCTTGGCATTGAACACGTAGTCCACAAATTTTTCTTGTTCAAAATATTCGTATCGCTTTTGGAAGGCCCATATCCTGCGGTTGCGCTTGCTCAAGGCATCGAAGGGGTGCTGTATGGCATCGAAAGCAGATAGCGTGTAATGTTCTATGGCCCATTTATAGGTTTCGCGGTTTTCTATGCTGTCGCTTTTGTAGTTATGGCCTTTAATCTGCACTTCGTCCAAGTCAATGGAACCTTCGCGCAGGGCAATATTGTAAAAGGGCAAATTTTCCGCATCTATGCGCACCCTCGCTACCTTGTAACCTATTTTCCTGAACTCTACAAGATGCCCGCGCTGCACGCTTATTTCAAATGCGCCCGTGCTGTCGGTGGTCATCCCGGTTTCGGTAAAGGTGTTGAAAATGTTCACATTGGCCAAGGGTGCGTTGGTGCGCATATCGTACACACGGCCCTTCATTACCAGTGCCGTAGCCACATTGGCCACGAAAAGCAAAGACACCACAAGCAACAAAAAACATCGAGAGGAAAGCATTGGCCGAAGATACAATTTCATTAAAAAGTGCCTGAAATTTTTTTTTTCGCAAAAAGGAAACGCCCCGGAGGGGGCGTTTCGTATAATTAAAAACAAAAAAACAAAGAACCTTATTTTTCGTCGCCGCTAAACACGGAACGGATATACTCTGCATTGAGGCGGCGTATATTTTGAACGGAAATACCCTTGGGACATTCGGCCTCGCAGGCTTCGGTATTGGTACAGCTGCCAAAACCTTCCTTGTCCATTTGTTCCACCATGCCCACCACGCGGCTCTTGCGTTCGGCATCGCCTTGCGGCAGCAAGGCCAAGTGGGCTACTTTGGCCGACAGGAAAAGCATGGCAGAAGAGTTTTTGCAAGCCGCCACACACGCGCCGCAACCTATACAAGCCGCAGCAGCAAAGGACTCGTCGGCCTTATCTTTGGCTATGGGAATATTGTTGGCATCTTGGGCATTGCCCGTATTTACGGAAATATAACCACCGGCCTGGATAATGCGGTCGAAAGCGCGGCGGTCCACCATCAGGTCTTTGATAACCGGGAAGGCTTTGGAACGCCAAGGTTCCACCACTATGGTATCGCCGTCTTTGTAGGCACGCATGTGCAACTGGCAGGTAGTGGTTTCGGCCCAAGGCCCATGCGGTTGGCCATTGATGTGCATGGAACAAGCGCCGCATATACCCTCGCGACAGTCGTGGTCGAAGGTGATGGGTTCCTTGCCCTCGTGTATCAATTGTTCGTTCAACACGTCAAACATTTCCAGAAACGACATTTCTGAAGATATGTCCTTAACCTGATAGGTTTCAAAACCTCCCTTATCTTGTGCATTTTGCTGACGCCACACTTTCAGGGTCAGATTCATAGTATAATGCTCCATCTGCTAATGACGATTTGTCGATTTTTACTAAAAACTGTCGGGCTTGGCCATTCAACAGTCAATTTTTTTGCGGGCAGAAACAAATGCCGCTGTCCGTTTATTTATAGTTGCGCTGGGTCGGGTGTATCACTTCGTAATTAAGTTCTTCTTTGTGCAATTGCCATTGCGCATCGCCCGTAAGTTCCCAAGCCGACACGAACATAAATTCCTCGTCGTTGCGTTGCGCTTCGCCATCGGGTGTTTGCGATTCTTCGCGGAAGTGGCCGCCGCAGCTTTCGGCACGGGTCAATGCGTCCAGGCACATCAATTCGCCCAATTCTATAAAATCTGCCACCCTTTGGGCTTTGTCCAGTTCCGTATTCATGCCTACCGAACTGCCGGGGATGCGTACATTCGTCCAAAATTCTTTGCGCAATACCCTTATTTCTTCTATGGCTTGTTTAAGACCTTGTTCGGTGCGACCCATGCCACATTTGTCCCACATTATTTTGCCCAAACGTTTGTGCAGGCTTTCTACCGATTCCGTACCCTGTATGCTCATCAATTTGTCTATGCGCTCTTTTACCTCTTGTTCCGCTTTCACAAATTCCGGATGGTCGGTAGGTATGGCTTTGACACGGATTTCGTCGGCCAAATAATTGCCAATGGTGTAGGGAATAACGAAATAGCCGTCGGCCAAGCCCTGCATCAGCGCGGAAGCACCCAAGCGGTTGGCTCCGTGGTCGCTAAAATTGGCTTCGCCCAAGGCATATAAACCCGGCACGGTAGTCATCAATTCATAGTCCACCCATATACCGCCCATGGTGTAGTGTACCGCAGGGTATATGCGCATGGGTGTTTCGTAAGGGTTCTCGCCGGTAATTTTTGCATACATATCGAAAAGGTTGCCGTACTTTTCCTTTACCACTTCCTTGCCCAACTTATCTACTTTTTCGGCAGAGGGGTTGTGGTCGCCATGTTTGTTACATTCTATCCGGCCATAACGTTCAATGGCCGCGGCAAAATCGAGGTAAACGGCTTGCTTGGAAGAACCCACGCCATAGCCGGCATCGCAACGCTCCTTGGCTGCACGGCTGGCCACGTCGCGCGGCACCAAGTTGCCAAATGCGGGATAGCGGCGTTCCAAGTAATAATCCCTCTCGTCCTCGGGTATGTCGGAAGCTTTTCTGGTATCGTTTTGTTTTTTGGGTACCCATATACGGCCATCGTTGCGCAGCGATTCGGACATCAGGGTAAGTTTGGACTGGTGGTCGCCCGATACGGGGATGCAGGTGGGATGTATCTGCGTATAGCAAGGATTGCCAAAGTACGCACCTTTTTTATGTGCCTTCCAGGCCGCCGTCACATTGCTGCCCATGGCGTTGGTTGACAAATAAAACACATTGCCATAACCGCCGCTACAGAGCAATACTGCGTGGCCAAAATGGCGTTCAAGCTCGCCGGTTATCAGGTTGCGGGCTATGATGCCGCGCGCCTTGCCGTCTATTTTTACCACATCGAGCATCTCGTGACGGTCGTACATGGTAACGGTGCCCAGGGCTATTTGGCGTTCCAACGATTGGTAGGCACCTATCAGCAATTGCTGGCCGGTTTGGCCAGCCGCATAAAATGTACGCTGTACCTGCGTACCGCCAAACGAGCGGTTGCTCAACAGTCCGCCATATTCGCGGGCAAAGGGTACGCCTTGCGCCACGCATTGGTCTATTATATTGGCGCTTACTTCGGCCAGGCGATGCACGTTGGCCTCGCGGGCGCGGTAGTCGCCGCCTTTAATGGTGTCGTAAAAAAGGCGGAAAACGGAGTCGCCGTCGTTTTGGTAGTTTTTTGCGGCATTGATGCCGCCTTGTGCCGCAATGGAGTGCGCCCGGCGCGGCGAATCCTGAAAACAAAAAGCCTTAACCTTATATCCCATCTCGCCCAGCGATGCGGCAGCGGAAGCGCCAGCCAGCCCGGTTCCTATTACTATTACTTCCAAACTGCGCTTGTTGGCGGGGTTTACCAGCTTGCAAGTATTTTTATAATTCGTCCACTTTTGGGCCATGTCGCCCGCAGGTATTTTTGAATTCATCTTCTTTAACCGATTTGAGATGTTAATCTTTTATTTTTCCACCCAAGAAAGGGAGCCTCAATATATTTTTTCAAGGAAAAACTACTTAACCTTACACCCAATGCGCATAGAAAGCTATGGGCATAAGGATGAAAATAAGCGGTACGACGACGGAATAGGCCGTGCCCACTGCCCTGATAATGGGCTTGTATTTGCTGGTGCTCAGGCCCAAGGTTTGCGTGGCGCTCCAAAAACCGTGCATCAGGTGATAGCCCAAGGCTACGCAGCCCAATATGTAAACGATTACCACCCATAGCTGGCTAAAGGTATCTTGCATCAATTCGTACAACGACAGTTCGTGGCCGGTGGTAACTTGATTGTAACGGTTGGGTGCCCAAAAATGCGCCAAGTGAATGACCAAAAATAGCAGCAACAGGATACCCAAGAAAGTCATGGAGCGGCTATACCATTTTGCCTTGTTGAAGCCGGCTTTGTAGGTATCGTAAGCTACCGGGCGGCTGGCTTTGTTTTGCCCGTACAGCATCAAGCCCTGCACTATGTGCAGTATAAGCCCGCCAAACAGCCCTACCTCTGCCACGTGCATCAGTATATTGGTGCCCAAGAAATGCGCGGCACTGTCGAATGCTTCCACATCGAAGAAAACCAAGGAGTTGACGTAACAATGGACACAGAGGAACGCGATTAACGAAACACCGGTAATGCCCATGACAAGCTTTTTACCAATTGAAGAAGTGAAGGCGTGTTTCCAATTCATAATGTAGCGAAAAAAATTTGGATTGTAATTTTTTTGTCATTTTTTCGGAAGCAAAGTTAATACCCAATTTCAAGAATTTCTAACCATTTTTTAAATTAGTATATCAATTTGGCAAGAAACGGTTGCGGGCCGCCAAATGCCAAACTAATCGGACTCGAAACCGGAGGTTGTTTTGTCGGAATCGTAGAACTGGCGGCCCGATGCCCGCCTGCCAATCTGCATCTTCTTCCACATCACATCCTGCTGGTCTTTTAGGGCGGCGGGCGTGTCTTTTATCTTGCCTTCGGACAGGGCGAACAAATCGGCTGCGCTGGTGGGCAAATTTCCCTTTTCCTGCCCTATTGCCACCATTGCCTGCCGCCATTCTGCCGAGCTTTTCAACCTTATTTTGTAATAAAACACCTGCACCGTTTTTCCCTCGTAGCGGCCGTTTTCTTTTTGCAGCAATGCGGAGCTGTCTATCAGGCTGCCAATTTTATTGTACAATATCCCTTCGGCCACGGCCTGGGGCGTACTGTATGCGGCAGGCACCAGGTTGGTATTACCTAGTTGCTGCAACCTGTCCATTAAATTGGCCCTTACATCTTTGTTGCGTGCCAAAGCCGCCCAAACGGTATCGCTTACGGGTTGTTTGTTTTTTTGCAAGGCCAGGGCGGTGTTCAGCCTTACCCAATCATTGTTGACCAAGAGCAGCTTGTTGAAGAAAGAGGGCAGGTTTTGGTTTTTGCCGTAAAAAGGAGCCAGCAACTCCACATAGGTGCCCAAATCTTGTACCGATGAATTATTGGCATCCGGAGGCGTAATGGCATTGCCATAGTCGCCGTTGGTGCTTTCGTTGGCGTTTTGCAATTTCTTGTAGGCTATCTTGGCATCGAAAAATATATTGCCCACATAATTTTCGTACAATTCGGGATTGAGGTAATTGCTGTCCACCACCTGCCCCAACAGTTGCCGCACGGGAGCCTTGAAGTCCTGGATGGTGGAAAGGTTCATCAGTTCGGGGTACAGTTTGGCGGCAAGTTTCAAGGTATCTTCGTATGCGCTGAACAGGTTTTGATATTCGTAAGTGCCCTCGAAGGCCGGTGGGTCTTGCAATATCATCTCCTTGAATATTTCGGTGGCCTTGCCGGTGCGCAACCTACTCAATGCCAGCAATGCACTGTTTTGAAACACGGTAGTGTCGCCCGCTTGTTCGTAGAATTGTTGCAGTTCCAGTGCGGCGTTGTCGGCCACGGTGCTGTCGCGCAGGTAGCCCAGCTCGTCTATGAACTTCGATTTTGTTTCGTAGTAATCCTTATCCGATTTGTTTAAGTTATTGATAGCCTCCAATATTTTGGGATAGCCCGCCGCGCCATAATAAACCGTTGGCAAGGCCGCCTTGGCAGTGCCGCTCACGGTCGTGTCCTTGCTGTAATAGTCGGCAAAAAAAGCAGCTTGCTTGGGCCTGAAAATGGAAGTGGTATCTTTTGTTGTTTGCGGGGTGAAATCGAATGTTCTATAAAACGATTCCAAGAAAGCGCTTTGGGGCAAAGTAGTGTCGAGCATGGTAGAGGCCGTCAAAACCTCCATGCCCCTGTGCAATACCAATTTGCGCAAAATGCGGGTGGTGGCGGTGTCTGTCCAGTCAACCAACAAGCCCATGCCGCCATTGGGCGTTTTTACGTACTGCCGTTTTTTTACGATAAGCGAACTGTCTATCTCAATCCAGCCTTTCCAATACTGGGCACTGTCTTTCACGTAATGGTACCTGGGGTATTGCAAGCTGTTGACCACTATCACCTCCCCGGTGGCATTGGAAATAAAATTGGAGGTGCCTATGTCGGCCGAACCGTTGTAATCGTTTTTCTTTTTCAACAATGATTCGTTACGTTTCACGTACATCAGCATATCCTGCACATCGTCGTCGAACTTTGGATATTCGGGCGTTTGTACCGTGAAATGAAACAAGGTATCGGTAAAGGTGGTGGCAGCGGGATATTGAAAAGGCTTGAAAGAAAAACTCTTGAAATAGTCTTCGTACAACTTCGGATTGTCTTCGCCACGGTAAGCCAGCAAATAGTACTGGGAGCCGAACAATACGGCGCGCGCCACCACCCTGCTGCCGTCCTTGGCCTTGAAACTTATTTCCCTTGCCGGACGGTTGTTGAATGTTATGGATTTATGCGGTGGCTTTTTCTCGGGCCAATTGGCATTGGCGGCAAAGCTTTCCATCATGAGGTACAAGTCGAAAGTATCGGCACCTATATAGTCGAAGCTGTAAATGGTTTTGCGAAAAACGGCATAATGGTTGTCGGTACCCGGCGCTACGGATTCGTACCGCCATTCGGGCAGGTGGTCGCCGGGGGCGTTTTCCATAAAGACTTGATTGGCCTTGGCGGGCATACTCACCGCAAAGCCACCCGAAGCGGGACTGTAAGTTTGCCAGTCGGATTCTTTGGGCAGTTCTTTTATATTGACGGAACCAAAGAAAGTGGCCGCCTCCCTACCCTGTACATATCTACCCTTCCCGCCCATTTTAAAGAAAATCATTTCGGTGGGCGCTACAAGAATTTGGTATCGTTGGTAATCTCCTTTCTTGGTACGGTTGGTTATGTCGAAACCCATGTAGCCATTGATGTTCAGTTCTTTTTTCGACACTATGTTGCCGGGTATGTTTTCGTACAAAAGGCTGTCGGTTATTTGCAGCAATCTCTGTCTGCTGTGACCGTTGAACAAGGACTGGGTATTGAACCTGGTGATGAGGTAGTAAGAGCCATTGCTCATATCGGCAAAATGCTTGAGGGAAACACCGTTGCCGCCCAATTCGTTCAGATGCCCGGGCACTTCTACGCTGAAAAGGCTGTCGTTGGCATATTGGCGGGTAAACGTCACGGGGGCCGTCAGGGTATCGAGCCATTGTTTCTGGCCCGCATCCCTATCTTGCATATAAATGGGGCGTAGCGTGTAGCCTTTGCTGCGCAATATTTCAATAACGCCGCGCTTGCCGGGAAGATGCGCCGCGCCCACCCCCACAAACAAGCTATTGCCCGCCCTGATGATGCTGTCCATGGATTCGGCCTGGATCTCGTTGCGCTTGTAGAGAAATTTTTCGGTAAAACGTTCGCCGTTCTGGGTTATTTTATTGATGGAATCGAGCATGTCGAGGTCGCCCCGGCGGTAGGCATCTTGCAACAATTGGCCTGCATAGATGTCGGCGTTGGCGCGTGGTGTTTTTTTATCCTTGTTACGTTCGGCGGCGGCATCTACCATAGCTTCTATGGCCATGCGTTGCGAGCCGGTATAGGTTTCTACGCCCGCGGTTTTTTTGCCCAGTTTTTTGCCCGTTTGGTATATGTACAGGTCGAGGTAGGTATCTTCCTGAAAGTTGTCCTGGCTGCTTTCGTTGCGGTACATCAGTTGCTCGTTCAGTTCGGGTTCGTAGCGCATGACGGCCTGTAGCTGCGTCACGAAATCGGCTTCCTTAAAAGTTGTTTCCTTCAAATAATCGGCATAATAAGTGGCATGGTAATACTTGAACAATTCGGACTGTTTGTTCACGCGCGGCATTTCTGCCTGCCATTGTTCGGGGTTAAGCTCTATGGCCACCACGTCCGCATGGTGCAAGGCGTTATAAAAACTATCGCTTAGGTGGAACACCATTTTGTTGCTGATGTGCATGGTGCCAAAAAGATAGGACGGCTTGGCCAAACCATTGCCCGATATTTCCCAGAAAAGGCTCTTGTAGCTTTTGGGGGCATTGGCCGTGGCGCGCTTTTGGGCATTGGTAGTGGTGTGGGCAAAAAGTAGGCAAATGAATACCGCGAACAGCGAGGAACAGGGTTTGAAATACATATATCGTTGAACTGAAAATTCTCTAAGGCGAATGTAGGGCTTAAAGGTACTGCAAGAAAAATAAATTGCGGTGTTTGCCCTGGCACCCCCGAAAAATAGTTGATAAAAAAGACCCTAATCGGCACCTACAAACAAAGCGCTAAAAAGTTACATACACAGCCATGAAATCATAAAAATTTCTTTCCATGTCGTGGTGGAACTATTTCAACCTGCCTACAAATTTGTTCGTCTGGTGCTAAGTACACGACAAAAATTTCAAACAATTAATATTGCGGTAATTACATCCTGAT
>JASGFI010000050.1:0-18347 GCA_047605615.1 Edaphocola sp.
CCAATGACATTAATTCCCTCTTATTTATGATAACTTAGAACACAACAGCCCTGCCTGTCGTCGGAATGACATTTTAAACATATTAACTATAACACACCCGGCCATCGCAAATAGGCGCGGCTAAAAATGTTCTTTTTCGCTTAAATAACGCCATTTGCCCAAGGGCAGATTGCCCAGCACTACCCTACCTATCCTGATGCGTTTAAGCCCTACCACCTTCAAGCCCACCAGCTCGCACATACGCCGTATCTGCCGCTTTTTACCTTGTTTCAATACAAAGCGCAATTGGTCTTTGTTGACCCATTCTACTTTGGCGGGCAGCAATTTTTCGCCGTCCAAGGAAAGGCCGTGGTTCAACAACGCCAAGCCATTTTCCCGTATATGGCCCGCAACCCTTACGATATATTCTTTTTCCACCTCGCTGTTTTCGCCTATCAGTTGCTTGGCTACCCTGCCATCTTGGGTCAATACCAACAAACCGGTGGAATCTATGTCCAAACGCCCGGCCGGGGCCAATCCGTATTGGTTGGCATCGCTGTAACGCAGGCCGCTTTTATCTTCCACCCATTGATTTTGTGCGTTTATCAAACTGGCGGCAGGTTTGTAGCCTTTTTCGGCCTGCGCGCTTACGTACCCTACCGGCTTATGCAATAAAATAGTTGCCCGCTTGTCTTGTTGGCGTTGGCCTTCCATGGCCAAGGTTATTTTGTCTTCATCCTTTACCCTATGGCCTTTTTCCCTTGTGGTAACGCCATTCACCTTTACCCAGCCCTTAAGTATGTACTCATCGGCCTCCCTGCGGCTGCACATACCCAATACCGACATACGTTTGGCCAGCCGGGTAAGTCCTTCTGTTTCTTGCTCGTTTTCCATTGAAATAAAAAATAATTTTCTTGCTATGCCGATTTTAGGAAGCAGTCCTTGCTTTGAATACTGTCTTTTTCAACAACTTTTGCCGTTTGTTTCGTTTCCGTTGCTTGCTTCCCCGTTTTGCTGTCGCAGGATGGCCCAAAAATGCGGTTACTAACAATAGTGTGCGTGAGTTTTTCATTTTACCGAAGTGTTTTTAACCTCTAAATTCTGCTCCGCTTGAAACTGCAAGGAACAATAAAATCCAAGGCGAAAGCAATTATTGGGCCGAATGTTGAGCCGACACATACCGCACTATTGGCGAAAAGCCCGTCACAACAGTAACAAATCCAAGATTGCGAAAGCCGCAAACACAATGCTGGCTATGCCATTGGCAGTCATGAAAGCTATATTGACCTTGCTCAAATCGTTGGGCTTTACCAATTGGTGCTGGTACAGGAGCATGCCGGAAAATACACCCACGCCAACCCAGTAAAGCCACCCAAAACCACCCAAGAAACCTGCCGCCACAACGAATAGCGCAGAGAAAAAATGAAGTATGGTGGAAACGGCCAAAGCACCCTTCTGCCCCAATGCGGCAGGTATGGAATGTAGCTTTTGGTTACGGTCAAAATCTTCGTCTTGCATGGCATAGATGATATCGAAACCGCTTACCCAGGTAATGACCGCAAAAGAAAACAACAAGGGCAACCAATGGAAATAACCGGTAACGCTAAGGTACGCGCCTATGGGGGCCAACGACAAACCAAGCCCCAAAACTATATGGCACAAGGCCGTGAAACGCTTGGTGTAACTGTAAAACAACACCACAAACAAAGCTACCGGCGACAAATAGAAACAAATGCGGTTGATGAACCAAGTGCAGGTTACAAACAATATACAATTCAGCATGGTAAAGACGAGGGCATGCCGAGGTTTGATAACGCCTGCCGGCACCTCGCGCATGGCAGTACGCGGGTTGAGCGCATCGTAACGCCTGTCGAGGTAACGGTTGAAAGCCATGGCCGCGCTGCGGGCAAAAACCATGCACAACAACATCAATGCCAACAAATGCCATTTGAATGTTTGTCGTTCGCGCAGCACCGCCAGCGAAAACCCAATGAGGGCAAACGGCATGGCAAATATGGTGTGGCTGAATTTTACCAAGGAAAGGTATTTGCTTACTACCCCTGGCGCAGGTTGTGCCGATATGGTGTTACTCATAAATAAATTTAATCTGCCGTTACCTCTGCATCGAAACTTACGGAAACCCTTTCTCTGTCGGCATTGGAGGTTATCAATACATTCTTGTGGTTCTTGCCCTTGCGCCCTTTGGTGTTGAACTCCACCACTATATCGCCCTCGTTGCCGGGCATTACCGGCTCGCGCGAAAAGGTAGGTACCGTACAGCCACAACTTGCCTGCGCATCCGAAATCATCAGTGGGTTTTTGCCCGTATTCCTGAATTTAAAGCTGTGCCTTACTTTTTCTCCTTCTTTCACCTTGCCAAAATCAAAATGTTCTTCGGGGAAGAATATTTGCGTTTTGGGCAACGACTTTACTTGTTTTTCCCTTGCATTGCGCTCGGCCAGTTCGGTAGCATGTGGCGGTGGCGTACCTACGCCATATTTGTTGTACAAGGCCCTGCTGCTGATACCGGAAATTTCTATCACCGCTATCGTTAGCAGCGACAGCGTGGCTGCCGTCAACAAAATAGTTTTGAGTTGGGTGTTCATGTATTGCTATTAAAAGGATTCAAGCGTAGCGGCAAAGGTAGCAGGAAAATCTTGTATGGTTTGTTTCAAAAAACATTTGCCTACCCCCGAAGGTACGAAGGCAACAACAAGTACGGCCGGCGAACGAACCCTTTCCTGTGCCGCTAAAACCAAGTTATCTTTGAACCAAACTAAACAATTTACAATCCAGTTTTTAGAGGTGGCCACATAGTTGAAGGGGAATGTATTAATTGCCCCCTATAAAAGAAAAGTTGCCTTTCGTACCCCACTTCCCTTGACCCAATTAAATCCTTTTTAAATCTCTTTAAATATAAGGGTACATAATCTGTGCCATAATATTTATGATTAACAGAAAACATATCAATGTCATCGGGTTTTAAAATCTTAGTCTTCTCAAAATCATAATATTCTGCTACTACGAAAAGTTGGTAGTTCATGCTTTCATAATGTTTCTTCAGGGCATTCAAAGGAACACAAACCCTCGAATGACAGTTTGGCGACCACATATATACAACTGACGTGCCATACGACTTCAACATTTCACGTAATTGAACTCCATTTATCGATATAAAATCTTCCTTAGCATGAGATGAAGCGTCTTTAGCGTAAACCTTAATATGCCCTTGTTGTTCTTTGGTAAGTTTCTTATATCCACTATAAAATCCCGGCGTATTCGTTATAAAACATCCCTGAGATGTAACTTGAAACAAAACAACAAGGACAATAAGAATTATCCTTGTTGTTAATTTAATGAAATGTGTATTCAACATAGGTTATTCGTATATCATTACAGGAATTTCGTATGCTCCATATACACCTAAACTCATGTTTATGGGGTACTCACCCTTGGGGGCTACTACAGTTATTCCATCAGACCCAACATTAATAATATCCTCATCAATGTATAATTTTTTTGAACTATCTTCAAATACCAAATCCTCATCTACCCATACTTCAACATAATAGCTGCCGTTCTCGTCTTGAAAAAATGGGGACTGTTTAAATGATGCGACATTATTCCCTTGTTGTTCAGGATCCCTTCTGAAATTACATAACCCCCCGCCAGCACAATCTCTTTTTGCACGTCCCCATTCATCCCAAATCCATCTCCATTCAAGAGTAATAGAACTCATCTCTGTACTAGACTCTGAACTAGACATTATTTGCATTGGTTCATTTGCCTTACTTGTTGAATCTGTAATCTCTGTACTTTCTTTTTGGCAAGAATAGAACATCGTCATACCAAATAACCCCACTGTAACGGCAGTAGTCGTCAAAATTAATTTCTTCAATTTTTGAGAAATTAATTATCTTTCTTTTCGCAAAACGCAGGGCTAAGATTGTTATTCCCTGTATGGTTGTAAGAAATATCTTAAAATTTGCGAATGGTAAGCGTTCCCATTGTTTTGTAAACTCTTACATGAGTGGTGTTGAAACGTCCGTAGGCTGGCTCTCAAGCTATTGCTGCGAAGGTAAACTAATTATCCGGCATGTTTGCTATTTTTAAAAACATGGCTTTTTTACGCAAACAATTAAAAATGCACCTTGCTCCCCTGCTGGCGAACGAACCCTTTCGTGTGCCGCTAAAACCAAGTTATCTTTGAACCAAAACCATAATTTATTCCTGTATAAACAATTGCTCCAAGGCTTGGGCTTTAAGGCGTGTTTCGGCCCATTCGGCTTCCGGGTTGCTGTCGAAGGTTATGGCACCGCCGGTTTGGTACCTCAAGTAACGGGTAGCTCCATTGTACAGCAAACTACGTATCACTACATTGAAATCGGCATCGCCGGCAGGGTTGCGGTAGCCTACCGTTCCCGAAAACAACTCGCGCCTGCATGGCTCGTATTTGTCGGTCAATTGCATCACCTTAACCTTGGGTGCCCCCGTCATGCTACCCATGGGGAAGGCAGCGTCAAAAGCCGCTTTCAACGTACTGCCCGGAGCCAACTGGGCAACTATGGTCGATATAAGCTGGTGTACCTGCGGGAACGAATATACGCCCAACAGTTCCGTTACCTTGACCGAACCAAGTGCCGCACACCGCGACAGGTCGTTGCGCACCAAATCTACAATCATGATGTTTTCGGCTCGTTCTTTCGGGTCGTGGAGCAATTGCCATTTCAATGCCTCGTCTTCCGTATCGTCCTTGCCCCGTTTAACGGTGCCCTTAATGGGTTGGCATATCAATTCGTTGCCTTTTTTGTGAAGGTAACGCTCCGGGCTGGCGCATATCAGCCAGCTCCCTTCGTTTCTATACAAGGCCGCAAACGGCGCAGGGTTATTTTTGTTCAACAACATGAAAAGCCTGAGCGGGTCCAGCACCACGTTTTCGGCCTGCGCCCCCGAACAAAAATTCATCTCGTAACAATCGCCACTGGCTATATGATGCTTGATGCAATCGACCGCCGATACATAACTTTCTTTGGTAAAAAAATAATCCCATTCAATTCTTGGCGGCTTTGCAAAATAAACAGGCAAGGGCAAGGCCAATATTTCGTACAAAATAATTTCGGCCTCCAAGTCATAAGATTCTATGCGCAGCGCATGTTCGCGGTGATTTATGTAGAAAACCACTTGGGGCTGATACCAAAAACTGTCGCCAAAGCCAGTGTTGGCGGGCTTGCTGCTTGCCAGGCAAGGCTCCAAAAAATTCTTGTAATCGTAATTGGCGTGGCCAAAGAGCCACGCACCTTGCAAATCGTCCAAGTTGGCGACACGTTGTGCTATGCCCCCGGCGGCAAGCAGTTCGTAGCGAACAGGTTCGTTGTTGTACAGGTTGTTGTCGAAGAAAGAAAAAGTGCCGAACCTTTGCAACCAGTTCAGCACTTTATTTTTTACCGTGCGCAACTCGTCCGGGGGGAAAGAGCGCACGGCAAATGATTTAGTCGTCATCGAATGTAGCAATGGCTTTTATTAAAAGTCATCATCATCGTCATCAAAACCGCCGCCGCCGAAGTCGCCCAAGCCCAAGTCGCTGAAATCATCGTCAAAGTCATCGCCGCCCTTTTTCTTGGGCGCGCTGCCGCCCTTGCGCGATTTGGGCAAATCGAACTCTTCAAAATCGGGATCTTCGTCAGCAAACTCGTCTTCTTCAAACCCTTCTTCGTCCAAATCGAAATCATCGTCATCGTCATCATCTTCATCTTCATCTTCTTCGTCATCCGAAGATCGGCTTTTTTTAGGAGCAGCTTTGGCAGATTTTACGGAAACTTTTTTCTTTGGCGCCCCTTCTTCAAAAAGGTCGTCATCGTCATCATCCAAATCATCGTCTTCATGCGCAAATTTTGACGATTTTTTAGCCGCGGCGGCCTTCTTGGCCGGTGCAACTGCGTTCTTTACGGTAGCCTTTTTTTCTGAATTAGCTTTCATAGTACTCAAAACTATTATCAGGTTTTTTGAAATTACGGTGTAAATTTTTATCAGTTTTTCGGTTCTACAAAATTTTTCTTGAAAATTATGGAATCGTTGGTTTGGGTTAATCAAAAGAGCTTCAACAATTGGTCGCGGCCGGTGCCGTTGGATATAAATTGAATCTTGGTTTGCAGGTATTCTTCCACGAAGCTACAATAGTTTTTGAAAGATTGCGGCAGTTCTTCGGGATTGGTACACACGCTCATTTTGTCCATCCACCCGGCAAATGTTTTATACACGGGTTGTATGTCTTTGTCGCAAATATCGAACGGAAATTCCTGTGTTTGCTTGCCTTCCACCAAATAGGCATCGGCCACTTTTATTTCCTCAAACTCGTCGAGCACATCGGCCTTGGTCACAATCAACCTCGTAACGCCGCTCAACATGCACACGTACCTCAACGCCACCAAATCCATCCATCCGCAACGGCGCGGACGCTTGGTAACGGCACCAAATTCAAAACCGGCTGCACGCAGGCGTTCGCCCGTTTCGTCGTTCAATTCGGTGGGGAACGGGCCGCTGCCCACGCGGGTACAATAAGCCTTGGTGATGCCGTACACATCCCCGATTGTTGAAGGGGCCACGCCCAAGCCGGTACACACGCCCGCCACTATGGTATTGCTCGACGTTACGAATGGGTAGGTGCCGTAATCCACGTCCAGCATACTGCCCTGCGCGCCTTCGGCCAATACCTTTTTGCCATTGGCTATGTGGTCGTTTATCCAATATTCGCCATTGACTATATTTAAGTTTCTTAGGTAAGATACTGCTTCAAAAAATTCGGCCTCCCAACTTTGCCAATCGGGCACTTCGGTATAGAGGCGCAGCATATCTTCGTGTTTTTGGCGCAGCCTGTCATAGCGTTGCTGCCAGTCATCGGCCAACATATCGCCCACACGCAAGCCGTTTCTGCCGGTTTTGTCCATGTAAGCCGGGCCTATGCCTTTCAACGTGGAGCCTATCTTTTCCTTGCCCTTTGCATGTTCGGATGCGGCATCCAGCGCGCGGTGCGTAGGCAGTATGAGGTGCGCCTTGTGGGAGATGAAAAGGTTATCGGCCAAGTCCACCCCTATTCCCTTCAACCCTTCTATTTCTTCTTTCAAGGTAACGGGGTCTATCACCACGCCATTGCCGATGAGGTTAAGCGTATTTTTCTGGAAAACTCCTGAAGGAATGGTGCGCAGCACCACCTTCGCGCCGTTTACATACAACGTATGCCCGGCATTGGGACCGCCTTGGAAACGAGCTATGATATCATAGTTTGCGGCAAGGTAATCTACTATTTTGCCCTTGCCTTCGTCGCCCCATTGCAGGCCTATTAAAACATCAACCATTTTTTGTAATTAATACGAAAGGGCAAAAATAAAGAAAGCTCACGGCTAAAAAACAAGTACCAAATTTTTTTTATTGGCCGAATTTCGTTAGTGGCTTCCCAATAGCAATATTCTTTGGCGCCCGCGCCACAATAACTTGCGCACATTTACCTACCCACCAGCAATTTTATACCACCACGCTCACGGTAGCGGCGGCATACATCATTTCAATTATGCGAACCACTTCCCGCGCTTCTTCGGCCCCGGTCATCATGGCGGCATCGTGCAGCAATACATCTACCACATTTTGGATTACCTTGTCGTGGTTGCTCATGGAGCCCTTGTACAGGCCATAGTCATTTTCTTTGGCCACTATGTTTATTTCGGGCAGTGCAGCACCTTCCAAACACTGGTATTCGAGGGTGTTAAGATATTGCCCACCGATTTTCAATGTTCCTTTTTCGGCTATTATGGCAATGGAACCTTCCATGTTTTTTTTAAAGGCGCAGGTAGAAAAATTAAAATTAATCAGTGCGCCGTTGGCGGCTTTCATGGTAAAGGTGCCGCTATCTTCAAATTCGGTATTGTGCAGGTGCAGAAAGTTTTCCAAATAGCCGCGCGCGCCGGCCACCGGGCCGTTCAGGTAATACAGTATATCTACAAAATGGCTGAATTGGGTAAAAAGGCAACCGCCATCTTTTTCCTTTTTGCCGCGCCAGCTGCTTTGCGCATAATAGCCATCGTTCCTGTTCCAAAAACAATTTACCTGCATCATCAAAACCTGCCCCAGGCTTCCTTCGTCCACCAAGTGCTTCACTGCCGCCACGGGCGGGTTGTAGCGGTTTTGTTTTACGGCAAAAATTTTTCTTCCGGCTACCTCGGCAGCGGATATCATGGCATCACATTCGGTTACGCTCAAGGCCATGGGTTTTTCCACCACTACATGCTTGCCCGCTTGCAAGGAAGCTACCGTATGGGGCAAATGCAGATAGTTGGGCGTGCATACGCATACCACGTTTATATCCTTGCGATGCAGCATTGCGGGCATATCGTCATACCAATCAATATCCGCGGCGGGGAGTGCGGCCTTTTGGCTTTCGTCTATGTCGCAAACAGCTACCAGCCTACACTCCGGGTTGTTGACGATGTGCGCCGCATGGCGTTTGCCTATATGCCCGAAACCGATAATCGCAAAATTGACCATTCCTAAAAATTCAAAAGGCAAAGATAACGCCTTGGGCACTAATGCGGCACAAACCTTCGGCGGCCAGGCTGCGCACGGTAGCTATTAGCTCGTCCTTATTTATTTGGGGCAGCAACAGTTGCAGCGCATTTACGGACAATTCTTTTTGTTCACGAATAACCGACATCACCAGCACCTTGGGTGCTGCCAACATTGCGGTTGGTTGGTTGCGCATACAGTTGTCGCATTGCCCGCAAGCCTCCGGTGTTTTTTCGCCAAAATACAGGGCCAATAATATATTGCGACAGGTTGCAACATCCTCAACGTAACGCACCATTGCGTTTATCCTTTCTTCGTGCGCCATGCGCAAGCGTTCTATGCGCCGCATATCGAGCCTGAACTGGTTGGCGGCTATCCTGCTGTGCATCCAATAAAGAGTCCCCCCGTTAGTGCCCGGTTGGTAGGCTACGATACCCAGTGCGGCCAGGCGTTGCAACCCCATGTCCAGTTGTTGTTTTTCTATGCGCAAGAGCCTTGCTACGTCAAACTCGCGTATGGCGGAGGGGTAATGAAAAATACTGCCGTAGATACGCAAGAGGCCGGTAGCTATGTAGCCAAGCGCGGGTTCGGTACGTTCCAGGTATTTCAATGTACGGCTGTCGGTAATGAACTGCACCGTGGTTTGGATATTGGCCTGTTCGTCCCACTGCCAGTAGCCCTCGCGATCCAGCAATCGTATGGCGCTCAATGCGGGCAACATTTGTAGTTGAAATTTCTGCACCATAGCCACCGCATCGAAGGGTTGCAACATCTCGAAACCTTCGCCCACGGGCATTTTCAAGTAATCGCCCACGTATTGATATACCTGCTTGATATACGCCCCGTCCGGAAACAATAAGGCCGTAGTGGCCTGCAAGCGTTCCATATCTTTGGGACTGTTGTACAGCAACGCCTCGGCCGGCTTGCCGTCGCGGCCTGCCCTACCCGCTTCCTGGTAATACTCCTCTATGTTCTGTGGACAGTCATAATGCACCACGGCACGTACATTGGGCTTGTCTATGCCCATGCCGAAGGCGGTGGTGGCGCACATTGCATTGTGGTCGGAGGCCGTCCATTTTGCCTGCGCCGCTTCGCGCTCTTGCTTATACATGCCCGCATGGTAGGCCTGCGCTTGCAAGCCGTCATGTTGCAGGTAAACGGCCATGTCGGCACAACGTTTTCGGCTCCTGCAATAGACTATGCTGCTGGCATTTTTTGCTTTTAAATATTCCGATATTGCCGCGGGCTTCCTTTCCGTATCTTCTATTTTGTACACCAAGTTTTGCCTCACTACGCTTTGGCGAAATACCTGCGGTTCTTTCAACAACAGTTGCTGCATTATATCGTCCTGTACCCGCATGGTAGCCGAAGCCGTCAATGCCAATACGGGCACCCCCGCAAAAAGTGCCCTCGCCTCTTGGATGCGCCTGTATGCGGGCCTGAAGTCGTGGCCCCATTGGGATATGCAGTGCGCTTCGTCAACCGCTATCAAATTCAATTTGAAATCTACGGCATACTCTTGAAAGAGGCTTGTCTGCAACCTTTCGGGCGATACATACAATACTTTGACATTGCCCCTTGTTGCCTCTTCAAACACATCGGCCACTTGGCTGGCCGTCATGCCGGAGTGTGCGTGTGCGGCGGCTATGTTTCGCTTCCTCAATTGCAACACTTGGTCTTGCATCAAGGCTATCAGCGGGCTAACCACCAAGCAAAAACCATCTTTGGCCAATGCCGGCAATTGGTAACAGACAGATTTGCCGCCACCGGTGGGCAGCAGCGCAAACGTATCTTTCCCCTCCATCACGGAAGCGATGATTTCTTCTTGCAAGGGGCGGAAAGCATCGAAGCCAAAGTATTGTTTTAGGAGTGTTGCCAGCAAATGCCGAATGTTTTTTAGCTCATGGAAAATAAATTCAAATAATTTAGGACACAACCAATGCTGAATGATAAGCAAAAAATGCCTACATTTGCGCTCCATTTACACTATCGGCCCTGTAGTTCAATGGATAGAATAGAAGTTTCCTAAACTTTAGATCTGAGTTCGATCCTCGGCGGGGCTACAATAAAAATATCGCAACTATTTCATTTTCAGATAGTTGCGATATTTTTTATTCAAATCAAGTTCTCGATTGCCCCTTTTCATCGGCCAATAAATTAGCCAAATCTTCCAGTTCGTCATCGCTTTTATCGAGCAGCGCATCTATTTTGTTTTTGATGCCACCGGCTGCCGATTTTATTTTCTTGCGAGTATCGCTGCCTGCCCCGGGCGCAAACAACACGCCCAACAATACGCCCGACAGCAATCCGATGTTGAATTTTGAAAATTTCATTTGTTATTCGTTTAAAAAGATGAATGTTCGTAGTGGCCAATCGAAACGCCGAAAATTTAAAACACCAATTTCCGCATATTGTTTAGCCAAACAACAACCAGGAAGGTGCGCAATACGCAAAACAACGGTTCTACCGGTGGTTTGGCCAAAGCAAACAACCATCTCCGTAACTCAAAAACCTGAAATCGCGGGTCAAAGCATATTGATATACCTTGCGCCAGTCCTCGCCAATGAGTGCGGACACCAACAACAACAGCGTTGACTGCGGTTGGTGAAAATTGGTAATCAAGGCATCCATGATTTTAAAACGATAGCCAGGCGCTACGATGATTTGCGTTTTGCCCACCAGACGATGAATCCCATTGCTCTTCAAAATCCCTATCAAGGCACTTAGGACAATTATGTTTTCCGGTAGTTCCTTGGCGGTATGTTCATAGGGCAGCCATTGCGGCACGGCTATTTCACTGGTGGGCAATGCTCCGTTCAACAATACCTGAAATCCAATCCAGTAAAGGCTTTCCAAGGTTCGGGCCGAGGTGGTGCCCACGGCCACTACGGGTAATTTTTGCGTTAAATGCCTCAATAGTTCCTCCAAAAAACCAAGCGTTACCTCTATCCATTCCGCGTGCATGTCGTGCCCTTGCATGGTAGCGGCCTTTACGGGTTTAAACGTACCGGCACCTACGTGCAGCGTTACCAAACCGCTATTTACCCCTTTCCGGTGAATACGCCCCATCAGCTGGGGCGTAAAATGCAAGGCCGCCGTGGGCGCGGCTACGCTACCCTCTTCGTGGGCAAATATGGTTTGGTACCGTTGTTCGTCTTCGGCGGTAGCTTCCCTGTCCAAATAGGGCGGCAAGGGCACGCTGCCCGCAACCTGCAAGGCTTCGGCAAAACTTACATCTCCGGCCCAGGTTAAGTGCAACACAAAATATCCCTGCTCCTTGGAGCAAATGGATGCAGCCATTTCAAAATGCCCCAAATCATGAACCAGCGAAAGTTGTTGGCCTTCTTTCCATTTGGCCGCACCGCCCACCATGCACCGCCAATAAACCCCACCCTTTTGCAACATGGCCGTTTGCACGTCCGCATACCGGCTGTCGGGTTCCAAACAAAAAACTTCTATGCGGCCACCGGTGGGCTTTTGAAACATTAAACGGGCATGTATCACCTTGGTCTGATTAAAAACCAAAAGGCTCTTTTCGGGCAAATAATCTGCCAAATTCCTATAAATATCCTCTTCGATTTTCCCGTTCCTATACAGCAATAGTTTGGACGCATCCCTTTCCGGTAGCGGGTTGCGGGCTATGCGTTCATCGGGCAATTCGTAGGTAAATTCCGAAATCGATAATTGGGACGGGTGCATTTATGGTTACTGGTTCAAGAAAAAACAAAAAACTTCCTTGGGGCCATGGACACCTGTCACCAAGGTTTTTTCTATGTCTGCGGTGCGGCTGGGGCCGGTGTTGAGGTTAATCATGGAAGGCAGTTGGCCGCCGTATTTTTGCTTCAACAATGTAAAGCCGTCTTCAATATCGTTCACCACTTGGTGCGGCTGCACTACTACGATGTGCGCCGGGAAATATATGGATGCCACCCTGCCGTGGTGCTGCCTGCTGCTAAATAGGAAGCTACCCGTGCGGGCTATGGCGGCTTCGCAGTCGGTAACGCAAGCGGGTATATGTTCCAATTTGGGGTTAAACTCCCGGACGAAACTTAGTTTGCTGTTTACCAAAAAAGAAAACAGAGGCTTGTGTGCGCACATTATTTCGCTCCAGCCGCGGCTTTCTACCAGATTGGCAAGGTTGCGTGCCAAATCGTATTGCGTGGCGCAAAATATGAAATGGCCACCGGCGGCCGTCAACTCGGCAGCAAAGGTTTCTTCGGCTGTTTCTTGCGATGACGGCGCGAAGAAAAAAGAGGCGTTCTTTTGCTTCCCTACCTCCGGGTATGGTTGCGGCACCGATGCTTCCTGCAATTCTTGCCTTATGCGGCGCAGTATGTTTTCCTTGGCTTTCGATGTCTTGAATGTTTGCATAGCTGTTGCCACTTACGGCAACGAAGGTAAGCCTTTAGCCCCGAAAGAACCTGGGGTGGTATTTTTCCAGCGTTTCCCGCAGGAATGTCCTGTCCAGATGGGTGTAAATTTCGGTGGTGGTGATGCTTTCGTGGCCCAGCATTTCCTGCACGGCCCTCAAATCGGCACCGCCTCCCACCAAATGCGTGGCGAAGCTATGGCGCAAGGTATGCGGATAAATATTCTTGTTGATGCCCGCCGCCTGGGCCGCTTCTTTTATGACGTAAAAAACCATCACCCTGCTCAATCCGCCACCCCTTCGGTTCAGGAACAATGTATTTTCATGGCCTTTTTTGGGCTGCTGGTGTACCCTTATTTGCTCGCGGTAAATGGTGATGAACTTTGCCGCTTCGTCGCCAATGGGCACCAATCTTTCTTTGTTGCCCTTGCCTATGACCCTGATGAAACCCACGTCGAAAAACAAGTTGGTCAATTGGAGGTTTATTACCTCGCTCACCCGCAAGCCGCTGCTGTACATGGTTTCCAATATGGCTCGGTTGCGCTGGCCTTCCGGCTTGCTCAAATCAATGGAGGAGAGCAATTGTTCCACTTCCTGCACGGACAGCACATCGGGCAGGCTGCGGCGTTGCTTTGGTGCTTCCAATAGTTCGGTAGGATTGCGGTCTATTATTTCTTCTTTGGTGAGATACTTGAAGAATGCCTTGATGCCCGACAATATCCTGGCCTGCGATGCCGCCGCAAATTCCTCTTGGTACACATGTTGCAGGAACGCCTGCAAATCGGCAAGCTGCACCGATGCCAAATCGTTTCGTTTGCCCAATTCCCCGTTCAGGAAATCGCCCAGCAACTGCACGTCGTGCAGGTAGGCTTCTACCGAGTTGCCCGACAGCGATTTTTCCAATTGCAACCAGGCCTTGAACCCATTTACATACGAATCCCACATAACCTTTTTATTCTTCGGCAACTACGTCGATGCCACCTATTGCCTCCCTGATAGCTTCCAAGCGACAACTAAGGTCTTCGGCCTGTTGTTCCGTCATGGCCCGCTGCAAGGGCCGGTAGCCTTCCTGTACCAATTTATCCGCTTTTTTGAGCAACTCCAAGCCTGTACCGGTAGCCACGATATCTACTTTTCGCCTGTTGTCGGCGCAGAACGTCCTGCTCACCAACTTTTTTTCGACCAATTTGTCTATGATGCGGGTCACGTTGGAGGTGCGGTGTACCATTCGTTCCTGTATGGCGAAAGCACTCATCGGCTTGCCTTTTTGTCCGCGCAAGATGCGCAACACGTTCAGTTGGGGCGTGGTTAAATCCAACCCTTTCAATAGCTGCTGCATGGCGTGTTCCAACATGCTGGCCGTGAATACCAAATTGAGGTACGCTTTATGATACTTGCTTTCAAAATGGGTTGTTTTTAGTTCGTCTTCCAACTTCATTTGTCGAATAAATAATTTTAATTGTAGGTTTGTAACGAGAGCATAAAAACACTACCAATAATCCAGGCAAAACGGACAATGATTTATGGCCGATAAGATGACGAAAGTAAAACAAATAGCCAAACAATATTGGACAATCTTGAAAGACGCCGGCAATGGTTTTTCCGACGACAAAGGTATGAAGTTAAGTTCGGCCCTGGCCTACTCCACTATTTTTTCGCTGCCGCCCATGCTGTTGCTGGTGATTGTATTTGGTGGTGCCTTTTATGGACAAGATGCGGTACAGGGAAAAATATTCCATGAACTGAACGGAATAGTGGGCGCCACCACCGCCACCCAAATACAAGATGTGATAAAAGGCTTGCAAGCCGCAAAAGGCAGCATGGCAGCCACTATCATAGGCGCGGCAGCCTTGGTAATGGGCGCCACGGGTATTTTTGTGGAAATACAAGATTCGCTCAACATGATATGGGGCGTAAGGCCCAGGGCCAAAAAGGGCTTCGTGAAATTGGTACTGAACAGGCTCATGTCCTTCTCCATGATTATCGGCTTGGGATTTTTGATGATTGTTTCCTTAATCGTCAATACCTTGCTGTTGGCACTTAGCGGCTATATCTTGCGCTTTTTCCCTTACCTCCCCATCAACTTGATAAGCGTGATTAATACCGCGGTCATCTTCTTCGTAATAAGTTTTCTGTTCTCCGTTATATTCAAGATGCTGCCCGATGTACGCATCAAATGGAAACAAGTATGGCCGGGTTCGTTCGTCACTGCGGGTTTGTTCATTTTGGGGAAATGGGTGATAGGCATTTATATCAGCAACAACAATACCGTTTCGCTTTACGGTGCCGCCAGTTCCATAATAATCCTGCTGTTGTGGATATATTTTTCGGCAGCCATCTTGTACTTCGGCGCCGAATTCACGCGGGCCTACATCGAATACCACGGCAAGACCATTGAACCCAACTCCTATGCCGAGTACACGGAGAAAAGACAACTGCTGCAATTGAAGAAAGCACAGGAAACGAATAGTTAGCCTTTCTTTGTGGAAACAAAAAACCTTGCCGTCAATATGGGCAAACACTTGCCTCATGGCCATACTGAATTATACTTCGCTTTCCGCCCGCATAACCACACCTTGCCTTTCAGCGGAAAATATTAATTTGCCCGCAAAATGCAACAATATCCTATGGAAGAACTGCACAGCACCCTGCCTTTGCTCGATGCCGAAGAAATGCGCATACTGGGTTCGTTGATGGAAAAATCGAGGGCGACACCCGAATATTACCCCATGACGGTAAATGGGCTTACGGCGGCATGCAACCAAAAAACATCGCGCAGGCCAGTGGTACAATACGATGAGCAAACCGTGGTGTTGGCTTTGGACAAACTGAGAAGCAAAGGGTTGGTATCCACGGCTACCGGCGGCGGCTCGCGCACGGTGAAACATAAACACAACATAGCACTCCACTACCAATTGGTGCCCGCCGAGATAGCCATATTGTCCATGTTGATGCTGCGCGGCCCGCAAACGCCCGGCGAACTGAACACCAATTCGGGGAGGTTGTATGAATTCGATTCTTTGGAAGAAGTACAGGATACATTGGAAAAATTAAGCAATTCGTCGCCCGCTTTTGTAAGACAATTGGCGCGGCTTTCCGGGCAAAAAGAGGCGAGATATACCCAACTATTCAACGAAGAACAAATAACAGACATTGCCGCCCCCAAAACAGACGAAGGTTACGAAGCCTTGGCTGCACGGGTGCAGGTTTTGGAACACGAACTAACCGAATTGAAACAGTCTTTTGCCGAATTGATGAAAGAATGGACGGGCAATTGAACCGGGCATTGGACGCAGAAAGGCCGAAACTTCCATGAGCAAGCCACCATGAACCAAAAGCAATCAAAACAACATGAGCAACAACATAACCATGCTTTATTTTTTGGCCGTGCTGATTTTAATAGCCGCAAATTCCTGTTCCGAAACACCGGAGCGGCCTTTCGACGGCTCAAAAGTCACCAGTAAGCTCACCCCCGCGCAAACCAAAGAACTTACCCATGTCGTAAGCAATTACCTGGATTTGAAAACGGCCTTGGCACAAACCGATGCGATACGGGTACACGCCACGGCAGAAAACCTAAGTAAAAACGCCCGCAACTTGAAAGATGATATACGGCAAGCCGCAGCCGACAGCATTGCTTCCTTTTTCGTGGCAAACACCTTGCAACGCTTGGAGGCCATAAGCAAGGATGCCGCCAAAATAGCCGATATGGTGGATGCTACATGCGAGCAACAACGGATACCTTTTGGCCCCATTTCCGACGATGTGTATATTTTATTGAAACAATCGGAGGCAAAAAACCTCAACATTTACCACATCAACTGCCCCATGGCCTACAACGAAAAAGGTGCTTGGTGGCTAAGCAACAGTACCCAAATCCGCAACCCGTACTTTGGCAAAAAAATGGAAACCTGCGGGCAGGTAGTAGATACGCTGAAATAGACATTGCAGCAATAACCTAATTCGCTACTTTTGACCCCTCGCAAAAAAAAGTGCAAACATGGGTGCATCGAACACTGTATATGCAATAAGTATGACACAAATGTCCGCCGCGGGCAATGAGGCAGGATGCTTATTGTCCATGATGAAAGGTGGCGAAACCCTGGTAAAGCCCTTCAACGACAGCCGGTATGGCAGCGACACCATTTATGCCTCAAGGCTCACCGCGGCGCAAATGCAATTTTTGTCCGCAAGGTATGGGCAAAAGCAGTTCAGCCCGTTTGAACAGATGTGCGTGTACGTGATAGAAAAGGCCCTGGAACAGACCGATATTGACCCCGCCGGCGATGATGTAACCCTAATTATTTCCACTACCAAAGGCAACATTGAATGGTTGGGGCTACAAGAAGATGCCCGCACCATGCTGGCAGAAAGCGGGAAGAGGATAGCTGATTTTTTCCGCCTGAAACAAGAACCGACAATAATATCCAACGCCTGCATTTCCGGCTCGTTGGCGTTGGCCCATGCGCAGCGCGTGGTGCAACGTGGTGTAGCCAAACATGCAATAGTAGTGGGTTGCGACAGGTTCAGCGGTTTTGTATATAGCGGTTTTCGCTCGTTCCACGCACTTGCCGATGGTGTTTGCCGCCCTTTCGACGCACAACGCACAGGCATTAATTTGGGCGAAGCCGCCGCGTGTATCATACTTTCCGGCGACATGAGCGTAAGCCATGAACAACCCGTGGGCATACTGGCCGGTGCGGGCATAAGCAACGATGCCAATCACCTTTCCGGCCCCTCGCGTAGCGGCGAAGAACTGGCCTATGCCATCAAAAAGGCCATGGCGGAAGCGGGCATATCGGCAGGCGACATTGGCATGGTATCGGCCCATGGCACCGCCACCGCCTTCAATGACGAAATGGAATCCAAAGCCATTGGTCTTGCCGGCTTGGCCGCCGCACCCATCCATAGCTTGAAAAGCTATGTGGGACACACGCTGGGCGCGGCCGGTATTTTGGAGAGCATGGCCGCATTGCTCGCAATGCAGCATGACATAATACCCGCTTCGCTTAATTTCGAGTCGGTGGGTACGCCCATTTCGCTTAATGTCAGCGTGGATACCGTCGAAAAAGAATATCGATATTTTCTAAAAACCGCCTCGGGTTTTGGTGGTTGCAATGCCGCATTGGTGTGGAAAGGCAAATAATTTCACCAAATAAAAAAAACTCCCCATAAACCGATTGTTGGGGTTCGTAATAGTATTTCCAAGACGAGCAGGCAAATCCCTTGGTGCCTTGGTGCGATATTGATTGCGCAAAACTATCCGGTGTGTGCAGTATAACAATCAACGTCATTGCGAGGCACGAAGTAGTCCAGTTCTGTTGTTCTTCTGGATTGCTTCGTGCCTCGCAATGACGGAAAGGGGTTTATTGCTTCCCCTTTATTCACCTAAAAGCTATCGTTGGCAAATAAACGCTTACCTTATCAGGGTTACGTCGCCCTTGAA
>JASGFI010000051.1:0-18225 GCA_047605615.1 Edaphocola sp.
TTACCCATACTTTTTTTGCCAAATTTAAGCTATTCTTAGAACACAACAGCCCTGGCCATAGGGGAGGTTGGTGAAAGGCAGAAAACGTGCATTTATTAACATTTATAAAGGGAAACACAACATTGCGATAGTGCCGCCAACAATGGGAAACACTTCCGCTTTAAGGACTTTGGCTCGGCCCCGCCCCGAAAGAGTTTGGTGGGTAACCATTATAATCAGCACGTAAAAAAGAAGACCGCAACCTTGGATTGCAGTCTTCATAACGCAACTTATCGTGTGGTTACGCCCTGCGGGCAGTGTTTGTAGCGGCCAATTTTTCGATTTCCCTGCCGATTATCGTTGCCAGGTCTTCGGGCAAGGTGTGTTCGGAAACAAAAGACCATTTATAGCCGTCGGCAGCGGCACTGCCTTGCAAATCATACACCCTATCGTAGATAATTACGGAGAAATCGCTCACGTTGTCGGTATGATAACCGGTAGCTTTGAATTTTAAATCATAGTCGCCAATTTTTACCGTTGTGTCCAGGTGTATTTTATTTTCCAGCACATTTTCTAATGTTATTTGTTCCATGGCTTGCGTTCCTTTTTTATTGAGAAATACTATTTCCAAATTTGGGTTGCGTAAGGTAGCAAAAATCCCGGTAAAAACGCAGGAAATGCACGGAATGTTTACTGATTAATTATAAAATAACAAAAATCGTACAGGCGCCGGTAGTTTTTAAATGCTCGATGGTAGAACTGCCGGAATATGGAAACAAGAAAAAGGATGATTATTTTCCTTCTTCACCCTTAGTTTTTGGAGAGTGTTTTCTTTAGGTAGATTTTATCTTTTCTGTCCAAATACGCTTATGGAAATCACCATAAATACCGCATATTTTCCCACATATGGGGATTTCAAAAACATGGAAAAATCATTTTCTATCTTTTGATAACACTCTCAGTTTTTTTAACTGTTCAATATCCATTAAATCTTTTTTTCGTGCCGTTGCTTCTATGTTTTCGATTAAATCAAAGTAGTTCAAAAAAATGATTTGTGTTTGTTCAAACCTGACTGCTCCTTTTTAGCGAAGATTAAAAGAAAAATTAACACTCTTTAACAAAAGTGAAAGAAATCGGTTTTTAATTTTGCGCCGTAATTTTTTTTATTAACCATTTAAATCGTTTATTATGAATCGGATACTCCCATTTTTGTTCATATTGTCGCTTACGAGCGCAAAAGCCCAAACCGAATTAAAGGCGTTGTTTGCAAGCAGCATACCTACCCGGATGCCCGCAAATATTACGGTGCAGAGCAGCAGCGGGGCCATGGCGGGTCTGTCACATTCGTTGACGCTCGATAACGCAAAGGACTGGCACATACAAGCAGACATCCTCTTTACCTACAATAGGTACATAATGGATGGTATGTTCTCGAACAGCAACGGGTACGAATTTTCCGGTACACCGAGCAATTTTAAGCAAAACGAACTCAATTTTTACAGTTTCAGGTTGCCGGTGTTGCTGAAATACTCGCTGTTGAGAGCCGACGACTCCAATAACCCTTTGGTTACCGTGGGCGTAGGCCCTTATGTGGAATATGTCTTTGCATCCAATCAAAAATACAAGGCAGATAATCAGCTTCACAAAAATTCAATAGCGATACAAAACCCGGTACAATATGGATTGGGGTTCGATATGGGGATTTATGGAAACAAATTGTCTAACCGTTGGGGCAAATTATCCTTGCATACGGGTATTCAATATCAAATCAGCGATTATCTGAAAGACGCACAATCGTTTAAACCGATAATGGGTTATGTTGGCTTGGGTTTTAGGTTGAAGTAATTGCGTATAGCGCGGTTTGGGGCTTTGCGAGGGAGCGGATTTTTTCGGTCAAGTATTCAAAGTGATTATACTGCACAAAACTATCAGGTGTGCAGTATAATTTGCTTTTAAGGGGAGCGCATCGGCCCCAACCCCTTATAAATAGTAGAAGCAGGCATGGCTTTCATCGTAAACAGTAGCCAAAGCCTTCCATTGAAGTTTTAGTATAGCTTTTTTTCAAAGCTACCATGTCTTTTCAAAACCCCTCGGTCGTGTTTTCAACAGATTTCAACTCGTCAAAAGTTGAAAATTTCTTGACTATTTTCATGATATTTACTTTTTGATGTTACATTTTGACCTGTCCTGACAATCATGCCTCCGCCCCTGCTTCCTTGGCCCATGCGATTGCCGTTTGCAATTGTTCCTCGCGCGTAAGTGCGCTATTGTCCAGCACCCGGGCATCGGCGGCTTGCCTTAGCGGCCCTTCTTCACGGTTGGTATCTATATAATCGCGCATTTCCAAGTTGTTTTTTACCTCTTCCACCGTTATGGTTGGATTGGTGGCATACATTTCCTGAAATCGCCTTTTGACGCGTATGGCAGGGTCGGCGGTCATGAATATTTTCAGTTCCGCATCGGGAAACACCACAGTGCCTATATCTCGTCCGTCCAATATTATTCCTTTCATGTGTCCCATTTCCTGCTGTTGTGCCACCGCAAATTTTCTTACGGCTTTTACCGCAGCCACCTCGCTTACTTTGTCGGCCACCGGCATGTCGCGTATGTTGCCGCTTACGTTTTCGTCGTTCAAAAATATTTCGGACACCCCGGTAGCGGGGTTGATGCCAAAACGCAAGTGAACATTGTTCAACGCATGGGCCACTTCTTCTTCGTTTTTCCACGAAACGCCATTGCGCAAAAAATACAAAGTAATGGCCCTGTACATGGCACCGGTGTCCAGATAAGCGTAGTGCAGTTGCGCCGCCAATTGCTTGGCCAGCGTGCTTTTGCCGCAGGACGAATATCCGTCTATGGCTATGGTTATCTTCATACGGTTTGGTTGCTTCGGTAAAAAAAGGTAAGGAACAACGAACCGCAAAAGTACAATTCCCCTTGTGAAATATGGCTTGCGGGCTATGTCGTAACTTTGCCCGGCAACAGCCATCAAACCTTTTCAAAAAAATGCGCACGCTTACCTTGGGCTTTAGCCCCTGCCCCAACGATACTTTCATATTCGATGCAATGGTGAATAAGGGCATAGATACCGCCGGCCTTACGTTCGACTATAGGCTCGAAGATGTGGAAACCCTTAACCAATGGGCATTTGAAGGCAAGCTGGACATTACCAAGCTGAGCTACAGCACCCTGTTGCGGGTAAGCGACCGCTATGCTTTACTGGACAGCGGCAGCGCATTGGGCAGGGGCGTGGGTCCCTTGCTCATTTGCACCAAGGAAACCGCCGCGCAAATAAAAGACTTGGGCAATTTTTTGGAACATGCGCGCATAGCCATACCCGGCAGGCACACCACCGCCAACCTGCTTTTTTCATTGGCCCACCCAAATGCGGCCAACAAAACCGAAGTACTTTTCAGCGACATAGAAAAACAAGTTACCGAAGGCAAATATGATTGCGGGCTGGTGATACACGAAAGCCGCTTCACCTACCACCAGCGGGGGCTGGAAAAGCTAATGGACATGGGCGATTGGTGGGAGCAAACCACCGGTGCGGCCATACCGCTTGGCGGTATATGCGTCAGGCGCAGCTTGCCCAAAGAGACGGCGTTGCAAGTGCAGCAATTGATAAAAGACAGCTTGGCAAAAAACTGGCTGCAATACCCCAAATTATCGTCTTTCGTAACGGACAATGCGCAAGAAATGGAAGAAGCCGTGATGCGCCAACACATAGAACTGTACGTAAACGAATACTCAGTTTCCTTGGGTATGGTAGGCAGGGCCGCCGTGCATACCCTTTTTGCCAAGTCTTTTGAGAATGGATGGACAAAAAGTATGGATACCGAAATTTTTGCGTGAGCAGCGGCGCGGCTATTTCACCTCCTCGTAATCTATATAGTCGCCGTCTATTTTCTTGGAAGCGTTATTGTTTTGCTCTTGCGATTGCATGTTGTTCATTTGCCGTTGCAGGTCGCTTACCTTTTTGTGCGTCATGCTGGTTACGCGCATTATGGGCAGTACCACGCGCATTATGAACCGGGCAGCGAAAAACAATATGAGGAGGAACAAAAAAAATCTTACCAGCATGAAGCCAAAGGTAGGGCATACCGCAGCAATAACTATTGGCCGGCTCCTTTTTTAACAAACGGCTATAAAAAAACGTAGGAAACCCTGAAGCCAAAGCTGAACAAGCTCAAATTGACATGCTCTTTTGAAATGGTGTTGTAGCTGCCGTCCAAGTAATATATTTGCGATATGCCGGATTTATCGACATAAACGGGCACATTGACCAACAGCCCGAAACCAAGGTGGTTCAGGAACTCGTTGCTGTTTTGCCAGCGCAAGCCCAAATAGCCCGTGCCCACCAAGCTGCCGTAATGCTCGGTGCCGTAATTGGCGTATTCCTGCACGTAATATTGGTATTTCCAGCTTTCTTTTGGCGGCGATACGGTGCCCGAGGTGGTCACTGCCGAATCTTTCGATTTGGCCAAATAGGTTTGCAGCCCCACTCCCGCCCTAAATTCTATCAAATATTGGTTCCTGATGGGGCCAAATATATACCCGAAATCTATTTGCGGCATCACATACACGGAGCCGTGTTTCACCTTGGTGTAGTCGCTAAAATTGTCGGAAAGGAAAGGGCCTTTGGCCGTGGAAAACGAATCGAATTTTTGGGCATACTTATAGCCATAGCTTGCGTAACCAAACGAAAAGCCGCCCCTGAAAGAGAGGCGTTCGCCTATGTGTTTTTGGTAAAAAAAACCGATGGACGGCACTATGCCCACCGTGCCTTTGGCCGTATTGCTGGCACCAAAATCCTTTACAATCAAGCCCCCGGAAAAATTGCCCGACAAGGAAGCATACACCCCCAGGTTGTCTTTGTTGACCGATGGGTAATCGTAGAATTTGGCTTGCCCGTTTGCGGATACATGACAGAGGCAAAGCAATATGAGCAGGTGTGCGGAACGCATTTGTTTCTTATTTGGCCGTAAAGATAGTTGAATTAAACGCTTCATGCCGTGTGGACGGCGGTAGTTTCGTACATTTTGCGGTAAATGCCCTCGTGTGCCATCAATTGCTGGTGGTTGCCTTCCTCTACCACTGTTCCCTTGTCCAATACCAAGATTTTATGGGCTTTGCGTATGGTGGACAAACGGTGGGCTATGACAATGGCCGTGCGGCCCGCCACCAGTTTTTCTATGGCTTTTTGAATCAGCATTTCCGACTCGGTATCTACCGAAGCCGTAGCCTCGTCCAGCACCAATATGGCCGGGTCGTGCAGCAACGCCCTTGCGAACGACAATAGTTGCCGCTGCCCCTGCGACAGCATGTTGCCCCGTTCCATGATGTTGAAATAGTAGTTGCCCGGAAGCCGCATGATGAAATCGTCCATGCCCAGTTGCTCGCACACATGCTTCACTTCGGCAAATGGAATGTGGTCGTTGCGCAGGGTAATGTTTTCCAGCACCGTGCCCGAAAAAAGGAACACGTCTTGCAAGACGATGCCTATTTTCGACCTGAGGCTTTCCATTGCGTATTCTTTCACGTCTATGCCGTCTATCAGTATTTTGCCGCCTTGTATTTCGTACATGCGGTTCAGTATGCTGATGATGGAAGTTTTGCCCGCGCCCGTATGCCCCACCAATGCCAGCGTTTCGCCGGGTTGCACCTCGAAACTGATGCCCCGCAATACGGGTACTTCTTTTTTGTACGCAAAATGAACTTGGTCAAATTTTACGGCACCTTTCACTTGTTGCGCCACTATCGTGCCGTTGTCTTTCAGGTAATCGTCGCTGTCCAATACCGCCATTACCCTGCCGCCCGCCACCAAGCCCATTTGCATGGTGTTGAACTTGTCGGCCAACATGCGCAAGGGCCTGAACAAAAGGTTGAGGTACATGATAAAGGCAATGATGACTCCTTGGCTTACGTCGAAGTTCAGCATACGCACCGCACCGTACCATACCAATAAGCCCGTGGAGGCCGAAAGGATTATTTCCACTATCGGGAAAAAAACGCTGTACGCAAATATTGCCTTGATGTTGGCATCGCGATGGTCGCGGTTTATTTTCCCGAACTTGTTTATCTCCTTTTCTTCCGCCGCAAAAGCCTGTACCACGTACATGCCGGTAATGTGTTCTTGCACAAAAGCATTGAGCTTGGCCACTGCGTTGCGCACGTTCACAAACGATTTATTGACGCTTTCCTTAAAAAAATAGGTAGCCAACAAAAGCAACGGGAACACCGCCAGGCTAACCAAAGTCAACCTCCAGTCGGTATAAAACATGACGCACATGATGGCCAAAATGGTGAGCACGTCGGCCACTATGGAAATGATGCCTTCGGAAAACACATCGTTGATGGCCTCTATGTCGTTGATGGTGCGGGTGGTGAGCGTGCCGATGGGCGTTTGGTCGAAAAACGAGAGATTTTGGCGGATGATTTTACCGAAAACTTTTTTGCGCATGTCGTGTACCGCCGTTTGTCCCAACCAATTGGTGGTGTACATGAAAGCGAAGCGCAGCAGGCTTTCCAGCAGCAAAATGGCCACCTGCCATACGGATACGGCCAGCAATCCATGCCACAATTTCCCCACTATATATTTATCTACCGAAAGCTGTATCAGCCAAGGCCGCAAGGGCGACATGGCCGCCAACAGGATGGACAGCGCGATGCTTGCCGCCAAGCGGCTTTTATAGGGTGCCGTAAAGGCAAATATGCGTTTTATGGCCTGCCAATTGCCCCCTTTCTGCGTTTTGTGAATATCGTTGCTGATGGTACGGTGAGATTTATGCCGCGCAAAGGTAGGCTAAAACAGCACAACCATTGGCCCGGCACAAAACCGTGGGTGCATTTAAAATTGTCGCCTTAAAGGGAATGACACGAGTTCCCTCGTTGCGTTCGGGATGACACCCGCCGCTTGTCATGCCTATACTCCCCATTGACATGCTGACGAAGGAAGCATCTCCATTAGTTCCCCCTCTTTGAGTTCCCTCACTGCGTTCGGGATGACAGCGCATTCGGGATGACAAGAGCTCCCTCGCTGCGATCGGGGCATACTATGCTACGACAATTTTAAATGCACCCAAAACCGTTTCGATTATTGCAATATCTTTTTATGGGAATTAAGGTATTTTTGCCTTCGGCATGGCAGATGCCATCCGTTTAAAATTCATCAAGGCACTTTTACTATAAAATGGCAGCAAGCAAGGCGAAGAAAACTACTACCGGCAGCAATTCCAAGAAAGCAACCAACCCCAGTACGAACCCTCAGCGGGCAGACCTTCGCAGGCGCAACATACGCCTCGCGGCGGGGTTTGTATGCCTGTTGCTCGGCGCATTTTTTACGCTGTCCGTCATCAGCTACATATTTTCGTGGCAACAGGACCAAAACCACCTTTTGTCTTCCGAAGGCATCTTGAACTTCTTGATGCACGACAAATCGCCGGTGGAAAACTGGTGTGGCAGGCTGGGTGCGGCGGCGGCGCACTTGTTGGTGTACCGCGGCGTGGGTATTGCGGCTTTGTTGCTGACGGTATGGCTTAGTGCCTGGGGGGTCAATTTGGTGTATGGCCGCAAGGTAATACCCACCATGAAATGGGTAAGGTGGATGGCCCTGGGGTTTTTGTTCCTTTGCCCGCTATTGTCCTTTGCCTTTCCCGATAGTACTTTTCCCTTGGGCGGCGCGCTGGGCAATGGTTTGATAGAGTGGAGCAATGGCTTTTTGGGCAAGGCAGGCAGTTTGTTCATGCTCGTTACGGTGTTCTGCTTTTTTGCCTTCATCGTATTCCAGTGGGACGTTAAACCCTTGTTGAACCATGCGCGCAAGCTGGTGCCGGTGCGTAGGGAGGACGTGCAGGACGTGCCTCTTGGCGGCGAAGAAACGACACAACCCGATACCAATGAAAACGACACGTTCAAAGGCTTCGTGAACGAAACCCCCGAACAGAAATTGGCCGCCGCGCAACAAACGCAAACCGCCGAACCCGAATATCCCGAATTGACCATCAACAACCATATCGGCAACCGTTTAAAAGAAGAACCGGAAGAGGACGACACGGATGCGGCAACCACGCAGGCTTTGCCCGCCAACGATATGCTGCAAATGCACATCGTAGAAAAAAATGAGCCGCCCGCGGCAGCGCAGCACCGGCAAGCCTCCCATGCACCGCAGGAAATGGTAAGCGAAGTGATATTGAAAGGAGGCATTCACCTGGAACTGCCGCAAGAGGCCGCCTTCCTTGACAATAACGCTCCGGGCGACCCCGAAATGCTCGTCAACACGCCCGCCCCACACAACGATATGGATGAATACGACCCCTTGGACGATTATGGCGAAGCTACCGGCGATGAAGAAGACCTTGATTTTGAAGTGATTTCGGTGGAAGAAAAATCGGCGGTGCCGGCCAACGGTGCCCACATAACCATTGCCAGCGGCGAACCCTACGACCCAGAGCTTGACTTGCCCAATTACAAATTTCCCACCCTCGACCTCTTGGCCGCTATTGAACAAGGCGCCATTTCGCTGGATAGGGAAGAACTGGAGAAAAACAAGAACCAAATCATCAATACCTTGCGCAGTTTCGGCATAGAAATACAGCGCATATCGGCCACGGTAGGCCCCACCGTTACCCTGTACGAAATAGTGCCCGCCGAAGGCGTGCGCATCTCCAAGATACGCAACCTGGAAGATGACATAGCCCTGAACCTTGCCGCATTGGGCATACGCATCATAGCACCCATACCGGGCAAGGGCACCATAGGCATAGAAGTGCCCAATACCAATAAGCAGATAGTGCCCATGCGCGCCTTGCTGGCCAGCGAGAAATTTGTAAACAACAAAATGAGCCTACCCATTGCTTTGGGCAAAAAAATAGACAACGAAAATTACATAGTCGATTTGGCCACCATGCCGCACTTGTTGATGGCCGGGGCCACGGGCCAAGGTAAATCGGTAGGCATCAATGCCATACTCATTTCTTTATTGTACAAGAAGCACCCCTCGCAATTGAAGTTCGTAATGGTTGACCCCAAGAAGGTGGAACTTTCCGTTTACAGGCTTATCGAAAAGCACTATTTGGCCATGCTGCCCAACGAGGAAGAACCCATTATTACCGACACCAAGAAAGTGGTGAACACGGTCAACGCCTTGTGCATAGAAATGGACAACCGATACGAATTGCTGAAAGATGCCGGTGCCAGAAACATCAAAGAGTACAACGATAAATTTATACGCCGAAGGCTCAACCCCCAGCACGGCCACAAATACCTGCCCTTCATAGTGTTGGTGATAGACGAATTTGCCGATTTGATAATGACCGCGGGCAAGGAAGTGGAAATGCCCATAGCGCGCCTGGCCCAGTTGGCGCGGGCGGTGGGCATACACATCATCATTGCCACGCAACGGCCTTCGGTGAACGTAATTACCGGTATCATCAAGGCCAACTTCCCGGCGCGTATTGCGTTTAAAGTATCGGCCAAGGTGGACAGCCGTACCATATTGGATGCGAGCGGTGCCGACCAGCTAATAGGTCGTGGAGACATGCTGGTGTCGCACGGCAGCGAATTATTGCGCTTGCAGTGCGCCTTCGTAGATACGCCGGAGGTAGAGCGGATAGTGGAGTTCATAGGCAATCAGAAAGGCTACGCCACCGCATTTGAACTGCCCGAGTATGAAGGCGCGGAAGACGAGCGAATGGAAAAGGAAGCCGTGGACTTGACCAAGCGCGACAAGATGTTTGACGAATGTGCCCGCCTGGTGGTCAATTCCCAAAGCGGTTCTACCTCTATGTTGCAACGCAAGTTCAACCTGGGCTACAACCGTGCCGGCCGCATCATGGACCAATTGGAAGCGGCGGGCATAGTGGGTGCGGCCAGCGGCAGCAAACCCCGAGATGTGTTGATAACCACCGAGTACGAGCTGGAAAAACATTTGGAAGAATTATTTTAGCAAGCCGGCCAATTTTTACGGTTTAATGCCGTCTTGTTGGCCGATACCGCACATCGCTTGATTAGGGAAGCATGAAATATAGTCCCGTTTTTTCCGTTACAGCTTTTTTGTCTCATTTTTGCAGGATGCAAACGTATATGTTGATTAAAAGGTTGTCGGTGGCGGGCTTGACGATGGTGCTTATTTGGCTTGGCTCTTGCAGCAAAAACAGCTTATTGACCTCGGGTGGCGAAGTTTCCTTTTCGGTAGATACCTTGATGTTCGATACCGTGTTTACGGCACAAGGCAGCGCCACGCGCAGCGTTAAAATCTTCAACAAACAAAACCAAAAAATAAAACTCAGCAGCATCGGGCTACGCAAGGGTGCCAATTCGGCTTATCGCCTAAACGTAAACGGCACCGCCGGCACCGAAATTGACGATGTGGAAATAGCCGCAAACGACAGCGTATGGGTATTTGCGGCAGTAACCATAGACCCCACGGACGAGAACAACCCTTTTGTGGAAGACGACGATTTGGTAGCCACGCTCAATGGCCAAGAGTTCAGCCTCCCCTTCATTGCCTTTGGGCAAAATGCGCACTACATCGTGGACAGCACGCTCAGCACCCAAACATGGCTCACCGACAAGCCTTATGTAATAGTGCGCAACGCCTTGGTGGACGAAGGCCAAACCTTGACCATACCTGCCGGCGTGCGCGTGTACGTGCACCAAGACTCCAGGTTGTATGTGCTGGGCACGTTGAAGATAGAGGGCACCAAGGAAGACTCGGTAATATTTCAGGGCGACAGGCTGGACCCGCTGGTATGGATAGGCGATTACATAGACATTCCGGGGCAATGGGGCGGCTTGTATTTTTTCCAACAAAGCCACGACAACGAAATCAATTATGCCGTGTTCAAAAATGGCGGTGCCGCCACCGTGTTCCCCAACGAGGAGCAGGCCACCGTATTGGGCGCCACCATCCAGATAGACCCTGATACCATTTTGAACGGAACACCGAAACTGAAAATGACCAATTCGGTCATTTATAGCTCGCAAGGTTATGGCATATTGGGTTTCAATAGTTCTTTAACTGCCGAAAACTGCCGCATCACCGAATGTGGCGGCGAAAATGTCATGTTTTTTGAAGGCGGCAATTACAAGCTGTACGACTGTACCATTGGCACCTATGGCGGCGAATATTTAAGCCATACCGAAAATTTAAGTCTGGCTATATTGAATTATTACCCCACCTCGCAAACCACGTACACCAGCAACGACCTCACCGCCGAAATAACCAATTGCATCATTTACGGTTCGTTGGAAAACGAAGTGTACATCGACAAAAAAGAAGACAATTCGGCTACGGTAATCTTGAGTTATTGCTTGTTGAAATCTACCGAAGGCATAGGCAGCTTCGTTACGCAACTGAACAATATTTTCAACCAAGACCCCCAATACGTAGATTACGGCAAGAACGACTATCATTTGCAAAGCACCTCGCCGGCAATTGGCATGGGCATTGCGGCGGGCACCTTGACTACCGATTTCGACGGCGTTAGCAGGCCTGCGTCACCGGCTACCGCCCCCGCCATTGGTTGCTACGAGTACAAGCCTTAGATTTAGATTACCTTTGCGGGGCGCATCGCCTCTTTTGAAAAAATTTCTTTTGATCACCGGCACTTATTTTAATTCGTAAATGAAAAAAACAACCGCTACCATAATTTTATTTTTCGCCTGCCTTTTCTCTGCAAAGGCACAATACGAAAACGGCACCATTAAAGTAGGCGAACCCGCGCCGGAATTGAATTTCCAGTCGCCGGAGGGCAAAAATCTTTCCTTGCACGAATTGGCCAAGGGGCGTTACGTATTGGTAGATTTTTGGGCCAGTTGGTGCGGCCCCTGCCGCAGGGCCAACCCGGGGCTGGTGGCCATGTACCATAAATACCAAAATGCCGATTTTAAAGGTGCCGCGCGAAGCTTTCCCTTGCTGGGCAAAAGAAAAAGTTTTGCCATTTACAGCGTTTCGCTCGACAAAACAAAAGATGCCTGGACAGAAGCCATTGCCAAAGACAGCCTCAACTGGCCTTGGCACGTAAGCGACCTGAAACATTGGCAAAGCGACGCGGCCAAGGCTTACGGCATCCAATATATACCGCAGGCGTTTTTGGTAGGCCCCGATGGCAAAGTATTGGGCAAATACATGCTGGCCGAAGAAGCCGAGGCCGATTTGAAGAAATATGTGCTCCACCCGGTCGAATAGCCGTTTTGCACGTTCCCCATTTTCCGAAACCAACAATTCCAAGATTTTTTGGACAAAATAATTATCATCGCCGCACCCTCCGGCTCCGGCAAAACCACCATTGTGCGGCAATTGATGCAACGCATCGATTGCCTTGGCTTTTCCATATCTGCCTGTACGCGCCAGCCGCGGCCCGGCGAGGTGGACGGAAAGGATTACTATTTCCTGACGGAAGCAGATTTCAATAAAAAGATAGCCCAGGACGCTTTCATAGAATGGGAAATGGTTTATGCCGGAAAATATTACGGCACCTTGAAAACGGAGATACAACGCCTCTGGGACGAAAACAAAGCCCCTTTGGTGGACATAGACGTGGTGGGCGCATTGAACATAAAACAACAATTTGCCCAAAAAGCATTGTCTGTTTTCATTAAAGCACCCTCTGAACAAGAGCTTCGCAGAAGGCTGGGACTAAGGGGCACCGAAACACCCGAAACCCTGCAAGAACGGCTCGACAAAGCTGCCTACGAACTTAGCTTCGCACCAAAATTTGACTGCATAGTAGTGAACGAAAACCTCGAAACCGCCATAAACGAAACCACCGGATTAATCCAAGATTTCTTAAACATTTAACCATTTAATTAATGAAATAAGTGGCAACTTCGCACCTTATTTAAAACGACAATTTATGAAGAAGTTATCCCTTGTTTTCGCTGCTGCCACTGCTTTGGCATTTGCATCTTGCGGCGGTGGCGAATCTGCCACTACCACCGAAACCACCGTGGTTGACGGTGATACCCTAACCACCACAACTACAGAAACCGTTACAGAGCAACCTACTGCCGGCCAGCAAGTAGATACCGCAATAAGCAATGTAAAAGCTGCCGGAGAGGAAGCCAAAGCCGACATAAAAGAAACTGCCAAAGACGTGAAAGAAGGCGTAAAGGAAACCGCCCACGATGTAAAGGAGGGTGCTAAAGATGTGGCCAAAGACGTAAAAGATGCCGCCAAGAAAGGTGCGGAAAAAGTAGGTGCCAAGGCAAAAGAGATAAAAAAAGCCGTGACGAAATAAGTTGCTTTTCGCATATAGCCGTAGGCTATCTCACTACAAGGCAACAAAAAAATCCCCAGCAAAAAATGTTGGGGATTTTTTTTGCGCCAACAATGCTATTTCGTAGAGAAAAAAATCCGATTCCGGTTTTTTGTTTGTAACTTGAGCCTACCAATAAGCGCACCTTTTTGTAGGCATACAAACAAAGGTCAGTGAAGCATCGCCCCGCAAAGTCTATCTTACTGCAACTGCAACAAGCACCGTTTTTGCTGCTGTTGTCGGCGTTTATTGTAGGCATATTGGTTGCCGATAATTTTTACGGGCTTCCGCTTTTGTTGTGGGCTGGTTTGTTTTTTGCCTTTTTGTCCATGCTGCTGTTGCTTCATGCAAAAAGGACTTTGGCCGCCTCGTATGGCATCCTTCGGTTTGTTTTCGTGGTGGGCACCTTGGCTTCTTTGGGAGGTTTGGTGTGCAACCTCAATAAACCGCAAACACAAAAAACTTGGGTTGGCCACCATTTGCAAAACGCCCGGGCACTGTCCGGTTCGGTTGTGGCGCCGCCAAGGCAAACCGAAAAAACATGGTCTTATAAAATTGCCTTGAACAAGCTGTATGCAAATGGCCGTTGGCAGCGGGTTTCAGGCATCATTAACTTATATATCTACAAGGCAGATTCAGCAAAAATATTTGCCCAAGGCAACGAATTGTTATTGCCGGCATCGCTACGGCCCATTGAAAATTCAGGCAATCCGTTTGCCTTCGATTACCAATTGTTCATGGCACGCAAGGGTGTGTACCATCAACTGCTTACCGCATCGGACAAGGTAAGCGTGATAGCCAAGGGAAAAGGCGAAGGGCGCACAGGTAGGTTTCGCAATTACATAGCCCACTGCATAGACCGCAGCATTGCGCAGGCAGATGTGGCCGGCCTTGCAAAGGCAATATTGATAAACGACAGGGTACAATTAGATGATGCGCTGCAACAGGCTTATGCCACAACCGGCATTACGCACATTATAGCCATAAGCGGCATGCACATATTGCTATTGGCAAGCGTTTTGTCGTGGGCGGTTAGGTTCATAAAATTAGAAACATGGCGGAGGATATACCTATCTGCCATAGTGCTAATCGTATGGCTATACCTGGCACTCACGGGTTTCCCGCCTTCGGGCATAAGGGCGGGCATCATGTACACCGCACTGGCTATGGCTACGGTTTTGGGCTTGCAGGGCAACTCGCTCAACGCTTGGGCCATGGCGGCTTTCTTCATGCTGGTATTCAACCCCGGTTGGCTCTACGATGTTGGGGCACAGTTGTCTTTCATGGCGGTGCTTTCTATCTTGTTGTTTTACCAACCGATTAGAAAATTGCTGTCGCCACCTACCAAAATACTGCGTTGGCTATGGGAAGCCGTAGCCTTGGGCCTTGCCGTTCAGATATTGGTATTCCCGATAGTCGTTTATTATTTTCATCAGTTTCCGGTATGGGTATTGCTGGCCAATTTGCCCGCGGGCTTATTTTCCACTGTCTTGATGGCTGCCGGTGTGGCGGTAATACTGCTGTACACGTTGAGGCTTTTTGCGGTGGCAAAAATTGTAGGCTCCGTTGTTATATTCATGGCCAACAATTTTCATGAATTGATAAAATGGCTGGCCACCCACAGCCCCGATGTTTCGAGGAATATATACCTAAGTTACTTACAGTTGTTGCTGCTATTGGTTTTTACGTTTTGTTGTGCAAGGTTTTTTCTTATCGAAAGCTCTAAATGGTATTTGTATGCGTCCATATTATTTTTCGGTTTGTTCGGCATAGATAAATTGGCGACACAATTTAGGGCTATGGGGCAAGATAAATTGGTAGTGTACAATACCAATGGCTCCGTGATAGACCACTTTCGGGGATTGGGTGCAACGCATTACAGAACCACTAACGCACAGGTACAAAAATATGTCCAAATGCCCGCCCTTAGCGGTTTCCAGACAAAAAGCCGGGTTTGGGACACGGCACAAAACCTGCAAATATTCAAGGCAAGCGGCATGACGGTGCTGCTGTGCCGTTCATTCGACGCTGCAACGGTAAAACCTTTGGACGTAGATATTTTGGTGTTGGATAAGCTGTGCGCATACAGGCCAAAAGAATGGTCCGCTGCCTTTCATCCAAGGTGGATAATACTCGATGGCAGTTTTGGGAGCTACAAAGGCCGCAAATGGCAGCACGACTTGCGGCAATTGGGCGCAAGGGTACACTATGTAAGGGAAGATGGTGCATTTATCTACCCGAAAAAATAGTGCCTAATACAGCAAACTGAACTTGTCGGCATCGCGCAAAAACGGAAATTGTTTGCGTGCATCGGTCAGGATTTCAGGGTTCAGGGTATGGGTAAATAAATGCGGTTCATTGGCTTCTTGCCATATAGTTTCGCCCAAAGGGCCTATGAGCGCGCTATCGCCACTATGGTAAACGCCATTGCCGTCATTGCCTATACGGTTTACGCCTGCCACGAAACATTGGTTTTCGATAGCCCTTGCCAACAACAACGATTTCCAAGCCAGGCTCCGGCGTTGGGGCCAATTAGCTACATACAACAGCAAGTCGTATTCCGCCTCGGCATTTTCAGGTATTGTTTGGCGCGCCCAAACCGGAAACCTCAAATCGTAACACACTTGCAAACATATACGCCAGCCGTTTGCCTGTACTATCAAGCGTTTTTGGCCGGCGGTGTAGTGTCTGTCCTCGCCGCCATAACCAAAGAGGTGGCGTTTGTCGTAGTGGAAACAATGCCCGTCTGGCTGCATCCATACCAAACGGTTGTAGTATTTGCCCGCTTCCTCTATAATTAAGCTGCCGGTGATTATTTTTTTGTACAGCCTGGCCTTGGCGGCCACCCATTGCAGGGTTTCGCCGTTCATTTGTTCGGCAAAAGCCGCGGGGTTCATACTGAATCCGGTAGTAAACATTTCGGGCAAAACGACCACATGCGCACCTTGCGGCACGGTGGCCAATAGACTGTCGAAATGTTGCAGGTTGGCCTGCTTGTCTTCCCAGGCCAGTTCGCTTTGGACGAGGCTTATGGTTAATGGTTGCATGAGATGCAAGCTACGTTTTTTGCCCAACAAAAAGCCCCGGTGTAGAGAACACCGGAGCTGCACTTTTCAAAAAAACAACAAACGACATGTGGCCGTTACACCATTGAGGCTACCTTGGGTGCTGCCGAAAGTATTTCCTCGTTGGCCTTGTCGGCGTAGGTTTCAAAATTTCTTACAAACAAATGGGCAAGTTCGTTGGCTTGCAGGTCATAGGCATATTTGTCTTCCCAAGTGTCGCGCGGGTTCAATATTTCGGCGGGTACGCCCGGCACCGACTGCGGCACCAAAACACCGAAAACAGGATGTGGCGCAAAAGTTACATGATCCAGCTTGCCTTCTAGGGCGGCGGCAATCATGGCGCGGGTATCTTTCAGCTTCATGCGGCTGCCGGTACCATACACGCCGCCGCTCCAGCCGGTATTGACGAGCCATACGTTGGTATCGGGGTTTTCGTCCAGTTTTTTACCCAACAGCTCCGCGTATTTTATAGGATGCAAGGGCAAAAATACCCTGCCAAAGCAAGCCGAGAATGTGGTTTGGGGTTCGGTGATGCCCACTTCCGTGCCCGCTACTTTTGCTGTATAGCCACTTATGAAATGGTACATGGCCTGGGCTTTGGTGAGCTTGGCTATGGGAGGCAGTATGCCAAACGCATCGCAGGTAAGGAAGAAAATATTTCGGGGTTCGCCGCCATTGGACAGTTCTTTGGCATTGTCTATAAAACTGATAGGATAAGCAACCCGGGTATTTTCGGTAAGGCTGCCATCGGCAAAATCAACCTCGTTGGTACCCGGGAAAAACACGGTGTTTTCCAACAAGGCACCGGGTCTTATGGCCCTATAAATTTCCGGTTCTTTTTCTTCGCTCAGGTCTATGCACTTGGCGTAGCAGCCGCCTTCGAAATTGAATACGCTGCCCTTGGCCCAGCCGTGTTCGTCGTCGCCTATGAGGGCGCGGCCGGGGTCGGCACTGAGGGTGGTTTTGCCCGTGCCGCTTAGGCCGAAGAAGAGTGCCACGTCGCCGCCTTTGCCTTCGTTGGCCGAGCAGTGCATGGACAGTACGTTATGGTCGTTTGGCAAAATGAAATTCAGGACACTGAATATGCCTTTCTTCATTTCGCCCGTGTAGGCACTGCCGCCTATCAATACTATTTTTCTGGTAAAATTGACAATGGTAAAGTTTTCTTGACGGGTTCCATCTACGGTGGGGTCGGACTGAAAGCCGGGAACCTGCAATATCAGCCACTCGTGTTGAAAATGGGCCAATTCTTGGGTGTCGGGACGCAGGAACAATTCCTGGCAAAATAAATTGGCCCAGGGCGTTTCATTAACTATCCTGATGTTGATGCGGTATTCCGGCGAAGCGCAGGCATAGGCATCGCGCACCCACACATCTTTTCCGTTTAAGTAAGCACATACTTTGTCGTAGAGCTTGTCAAAGGCTTGCGGCTCGAAAGGGATATTTACCGCTCCCCAGTCCACGGTGTTTCGGGTAATATCGTCGATAACGGTAAATTTATCCTTGGGGCTTCTGCCGGTAAATTTTCCGGTGTTTACACAAAGCGCGCCCGTGCTGTTCAGCACGCCTTGCCCCAACCGGAGCGTGGTGTCCGTAAGCTCTTGGGGCGTTAGGTTCCAATGTGCGTTCGCAACATATAAGCCAATGGAACTGATGCTTGCCGAGGGGTTTTTGGTGCCGTATTCTTGCATGTTGACTTATGTTTTGTTGCGGCAAATTTAAGGCAAAAAGCTATAAAACAACCTTATTCAGGTGTCCGTTTACTCACCTTTTATTTTTATTGATATAAATTAATGTGGACGGCAGTAAACAATGCATAATTAGCAGGGTATTTCGCGAAAGGAACCGATGGGTTTGTGGCAAGCAGGGCATGACCGCCGATTGGGCGCATCTACCTTACGAGTTGTTGGCCAAAATATCCA
>JASGFI010000052.1:0-17937 GCA_047605615.1 Edaphocola sp.
GGATGTAATTACTGCAATATTAATTGTTTGAAATTTTTGTCGTGTACTTAGCGAAGAAGCAAAAAAGTTGTTATTTTTTTATTGCTGTCAACAATTAACAAGTTGCCTATTCCCTCCCGTTGGTTGCATAACTTTGTCCGGCAAACTGTTGATATATATCTTGCCGCCGCTTCCTCCGCTTTAGTTTTGGTTTTTAATGGCAAAAATTTAGGCAACGTCCATATCTTTGCCACCCTCGCCCATTGCTACATGGTCGGGCTTATTTCTATTTTTCAATGAAACATCTACCCAATATTTGTACCCTGGCCAATATGTTTTTTGGCTGTTTGGCTATCGCTTTCATATTGAATGCGCCGTCTTTTTTGACCACTGTCAGCGGCGAAGATTACAGGCCGGTATTGGGCATGGAACAAATGTACTTGGGCAGCTTTTGCATTTTAGTGGCAGCCTTTATGGATGTGATGGACGGGTTGGCGGCGCGCAGCCTGGGCGTACAGTCGCTGCTGGGCCGCGACTTGGATTCATTGGCCGATGTAGTGTCGTTCGGCGTGGCACCTTCCATGATTTTATATAAATTCTTGTGGCTTGCCTACATGGCCGAACCCGGTGCTTTGGACACGCCTGTTTTGGTAACGGTACCGGCCTTTTTAATAGCCTGCTTCGGTGCCTTGCGCCTTGCGCGCTTCAACCAGACGGCCACTGTGCAAAAATCTTATTTTACCGGGATGCCCATACCCGCCGCGGGCATCATGGCGGCCTCGCTGCCGCTTACGGCATGGTTTCCGTCCGCATGGGACATGCGACCGCTGTTGTACAACCGTTGGTTTCTTTACACGTTGATTGTGGCGTTGTGCTTTTTGATGGTCAGCAAAATAAAATTTTTGAAATGGCGGGCTTCCGGCAAGGGCATGGCGGCTTGGTGGCCACAAATACTTACAATTGCGGTAGTGGCGGCCGGTGCGCCATTCTTGAAATTTGTGGTGATACCGGTAGCATTTGTGGTGTATATCATCTGTTCGCTGGCGTACCGCTACCCCAATGCACCCGAGCCTACGGCCACAGAACAAGCAGCCGCCGCCTAAATGAAACTTTTTTTAGTACCCACGCCCATTGGCAATCTGGCCGACATTACGTTGCGCGCGCTCGATACGCTGCGCAACGCAGATGCCTTGTTGTGCGAAGATACCCGCACCAGCGGCTTTCTGTTGAAACATTACGACATCCAGAAACCGCTGTATGCCTATCATCAGCATAACGAACACCGCATCTTGGAACAAATGGTGCAGCACCTGCAACAGGGCAAAACCTTGGCATTGCTTACCGATGCGGGCACGCCAGGCATATCGGACCCCGGTTATTTGCTGCTGCGCGAATGTATCAGGCAAAACATTCCGGTAGAATGTTTGCCCGGCGCCACGGCATTCGTTCCGGCCTTGGTACAAAGCGGTTTGCCCACCAATAGTTTCGTGTTCGAGGGTTTTTTGCCCTTGAAAAAAGGCAGGAAAACCAAACTGGAACAATTAGCCACCGAAGAAAGAACCATCATCCTCTACGAATCGCCGCACCGGTTGGCCAAAAGTTTGCTGGAAATGGGGCAATATTTTGGTGCGGAACGGCAAATGGCCGTTAGCCGCGAGCTAACCAAAATGTTTGAAGAAACGAGGCGGGGCAGCATAGCCGAATTGGCCGCACATTACGCCGCATACGCACCCAAAGGCGAAATAGTAATGGTGGTAGAAGGCTATGCGGCACCTAAAAAGAAAAAGCACTACGAAAACGACGATGAAGATTAACGTACCGTAACCGACCATACAAAATCATCTTCCAGCTGGCCGTGCAGCTTTATTTGCTGGGGCGCGTCTTCCCTTAAAAAATCCATGTTCATCGTTGCGGTGTTGGCGTTCATGGCCAGTGTCCGCAAAGGCATGTGTTGTATGAAGTCCACGCCGCCGAGGCCATATTTTTTGAATGCGGCTTCCTTGGCCGTCCAGGCAAGGGTTACCAGTTCGGTTTTGTCAAAAATAGCCTGTTCTTCCTCCGAAAGGAACTTATGCTTCAAGCGGTTTATCTTTTCCTGCAATGTTTGTACGTCCATGCCTATTTCATGCTCGTTGTCGGTGGCCACGCCTATGTAGGGGAACGAATGGGAAATGGAAAAATTGCGGCCATTGCCGGGCAGAAACGGTTTGCCCAAATCGGAAATACCTATTTCCCCAAAATCGAAACCGGGCAATGACTGCTGCAACAAAAAGCGTCCCGCAAGGTGTTCCAGCCTGCGTATGGGGTGCTTTCGGTTGGTAACGAGGCCGGTAGCCTTTGCAAAAAAAGATTCGTCTTCCGTCACTTTCCAGATGCGCACACCGGTACCATCGTTCCCACTCCATTGGCTGTATAAAGGCATGGCGCAAAATTAACGATGTCCGTGGGTTGATGAGTTTATTGTAATCTGTTAAATTTCATCACAGAATATCAAAATGAACAATGAGGCATTTGATATTTGAACTTAGGGATTCTTATAAAAAAATTTATTTTAATGTTAATAAAAAAAAATACAAAAAAGATGTTTTTTTAATAAAAATACTTCTATAACTTGCCGCAGGGAACGCATATATCAGTTCATATGGGTTAAATTATATAGCCTCATGATGTATCCAGTATATTGATTATATTTAAAGAAAACCACTAAATTTCATTTAATAACTTTAAAATTCAAACAGTTATGGGAAAACATTTTATTACTCTGAGCATTTTGTTTTTAATTTCATTTTCCTACGCCCATGCAGGCCATAATGAAAACGTTAGAAAAAAGTGCCGTTGGTGGGCGAAAAAATATAGAGCCGAATGCCATATAGGTGGCCCAGGAGTATTCGGGGGTATCTTTAATTTGTTCGGGTGGGAAACTGCCACAGATGGAGATTGTACCTCCGCTTATGCCCACCTTGCCGATCCAGGAGCTTGCGGGCAAACAATAAGTGCTACTTCTCAAGCAAATTCCTCGGGAGCCGGTGGGTCTGTAAGTATTCCTTGTAGTTTGAACTGGGGCGGAATACCATCTGATCTTTTCGGCGATATTAATAATGGAATAGACAGTATTGGGGTAGATGAAATTGGCGCACAGGAAACGCAATTTATTCCGGTTTTCGATGAGAACTTAATTACCTTGCAAAACATTGCTATTCACCTAGAGTCCCAAGCTAACAGTTCAAGGGTGAATTCGTTTACAATTACTGTATGGTTGCCAGAAGATGATTCAGTCAATTTAATAGAAGATACGATTATCACATCAACTAAAACTATTTCCTATGGTACTGTTTCTCTGATCGAGGGAAAGATACAAATATTGGGATCTTTATTTAGTGCCAATGATTTTACATTGTCGACAGTTGGGAATACAACTGTCGTGGATTATGTAGGCGGAACTAAAATTATAGATGTAAGTAGCATAGACACGTCCAGAGATATTGCAATAAATGGAGCAGGTGATATTAAACAGGATGAAGTGAGTTTGTACGCAAAAAAATCCATCTCCTTAGCAGGTAACCCCGAAAATGAGGTTGTCTTGTACCCCAATCCACTATCAAATAAATGTTCCCTTACTATTTTAGGTAGTGAGAGCAATGTTGTAGAGGCTCGTTTTTATGATTTATCAGGCAAATTGTTATTTACGAAGAAAAATATACATATTGAACAGGGAAAGAGAAAGCAAATAGATATAAATACGGCGGAACTGCTCCCGGGTCAATATTTCGTTTTGATACAAGGGAAAGACTTAAAAGTACTAAAATCTTTCAATAAATTACAATAAAAAACAATTGACAAAGGGGGGGGCCAAAACTTCCCTTATTTTGGTATTGTTCAGTTGAGATGGTATTGCAAATATGCAATGCATATATAAATGTATTTTTTGTTTATTTTCAACTTTAAAAACTTGTGGAAAGTTAGCAAAGTTTTTGGAGAAGTATCTTAGTGTTATGTAAGGCGCAAAATGACGTTTGTTAATTGGTCAAAATAGCCATTGTTCTGCACTTTAACCTTTTTTAAATTTTGCCTTTTTACTTTTAATTTAACATTAGATTGATAATGCCCTTATTTTTTTGGTTGTGCCATGCTGCAAAAATATTTTCGACATACATATATAATTATTATTTTAATTTGTCATAATTGCTACCCCCAACAAAAATGGGATGCAAGTTTTAAATTAATGACGAAAAAAAATTTTTTAAGGAATAGTAACAATCATCTGGGTTTAACTGAGGGGTACTATAAATTTCATGCTAAAGTTTGTTTGCAAGGCGAATTTATTGGCACCTACTGTATTAATCGTAAAATATCTGTAATGTCGGGAATTGGTTTGGGGTTATCTAACAACGGTATTTTGTTTCATTACCAAACCTCTGAACTTGAAACAAAACAAGTTATTAGTGCAAATGTTGTTTACCTGCTCATTCCTATAAATATTTATTATAATATATCAAAAAAAACAAACATCATTTCAGGGGTTAGCATCAAGTACAATACTGATTTTGAAAGAAACTATTCAACAAATTTCAACATGACTAAACCCACAACCTACAATTATAGCATTAACTCACCTTTCGTTAATGATTTTTGGAGTTGTGCATTTGATTGTTCCATTGGCTACAGCATATCTGAACACATTAAACTAATTGCAACGGGAAGTATTGATTTCACAAATCGATATCCAATAATGGAAATAGAAAACACGCTTGATGTTAATTCTATTGAAACAATCTATGCATACAAAGGCAGGCCTAAAGTATATCAAATAGGCATTGGATTTTCGTATAAACTATTTTCTTTTGGCAATAGACCTAAAGCGGTTTCTACGTATAGTTGCCCTCAATTTTAAACGAAAAGTGGCAACCCGCAATACACCTTTCCTTATAGCGAAAAATATTGCTATTCATTCCATCCAATTTCAAAATTTTATTTTTCTCGTACGCAGTATGAGTAAGCAATTTTGCTTTTTTTTAAAGTTATCAATTTCCTCTTTCCACCCATAGAAATCTTGACCAATATGGCTATGTACATTTTCGTACATTTGCGGCATAAATAAAATGCACTATGCTCAAAACTGGAAGCAATATCGTAAGCATCTATACCGAGATGACCCCCAACCCGGAAACCATGAAGTTTGTGGCCAACAAATTACTGTATCCCGGCAAAAGCATAGATTTCCCCGAGGAAAAAGATGCGTTCCCCTCCCCTTTGGCACAAGAGCTGTTTGCTTTCCCGTTTGTACGCGGGGTGTTCATAGCCAGCAATTTCGTGACCCTGACCAAAACCGCCGATACTCTTTGGGAAGAGGTGATACCCACCATTCGCCAGTTTTTGAAACAATATCTGGAAGAGGGCAAGCCCGTAATCAACGAAGACCAGGTACCCGAAAAAGAACCTGCATATACCGTAAGCGAGGGCGACAAAGACGTAGTGGAGCGCATCAAGGAAATGCTGGACAATTACGTGAAACCCGCCGTGGAAATGGACGGCGGCGCCATCAGCTTCCGCGGTTACGATGATGGCGTGGTAAAATTGATGCTGCAAGGCAGCTGTTCCGGTTGCCCTTCGAGCATGATAACCCTCAAATCGGGCATAGAAGGCATGATGAAGCGCATGATACCCGAAGTAAGGGAAGTGGTGGCCGAGGCAGAATAATGATTTTAGCCGACAGATTTTCAAGTTATGATTTGGGTCGATGGGGCATATCTCCGTTGACCCAAATTATTTGGTGCCGATTCCATTAAAAAACACCCCTCTCGCACGGAAAGAAATTACGGCAACCAATCCAACATGCCCGATTGGAAAGCCTGCACGCCCGTATGCGTCAGCAACAGCAACCTGCCATCGGCATCTACCTCCAAAACAGCGGCATCAAATTGGCGGCCGGAATCCCTTAGCCGGAATTTCCTGATTTGGTTTTTCTCGAACAACAGGGCATTGTAGGTTGCCTGCAAACCCTCGAAATTGGTTGGTTTCCATAGATTTACGGCGTTCAGAATGCCGCTGCGCAAATCGGTGACGGTTTCCAGCAAATCGTATCGTAGGCCCGAAGCCGCGGCCAGGGAGGTAGCGTTGGGCATGTCCGCCGGGAAATTCGTTTGGTTCACATTGAGGCCTATGCCCACTACCGCCCAGCTCCATTGCATGCCCCTGAATATATTTTCTATCAATAACCCACATGCCTTTTTGTCATTGATATATATATCGTTGGGCCATTTTATGGCAACTTGCCATTGTTGGTACAGGTTTTGCAAATATTTGGCTATGGTACAGGCCACCAACATACTGAGCGCAAACTGTTGTTCCGCAAGCATAACCGGCCTGACAACCAGGCTCATCATCACATTTCCCGCATCGTTTTGCCAGCTATTGCCCCGCTGCCCGCGCCCCGAGGTTTGGTGGCCGGCCTGCACCACCATTCCGTGCCGTGCCAATCCGTCGTCAACCAATTGCATGGCATAATTGTTGGTGCTGTCTATCCGGGGAAAATAGCTTAGCCATTGCGGGAATTTGTTTTCTGCGCTTTGTGCCAAAAGATTCCTTAATTTTGGGCGCAATATAATTCAATAACGATTATCAGCATTAGCATTGGAGAAAATCATCGATTCGCTAAAAAAACGCAATAAACCCGACTTGAGGATAGACCACGACAGCGATTTGTTTACAACCGTTATCACCGCAATCCACGATAAAAAGGGGGAGAATGTCGTTTCGCTCGACTTGCGCAACATAGAAGAGGCCGTGGCCGACTTTTTTATTCTCTGCGAAGCACAATCCAACATCCAAATAAACGCCATAGCCTCCAACGTGGAGGAAGAAGTAAGCAAGCATTGCCGGGAAAAACCTTTTCATGTGGAAAAAGGCGAACACTGGACCTTGGTTGATTACGTAAACATCGTGGTGCATGTTTTCCAAAGGGAAGAACGAACGTTTTATGATTTGGAGGGTCTTTGGATGGATGCGGGAAAAATGGAGCATCCTGCGTAATAATGGCCAACAATTTCACCTTTAAAATAAAAAATGCAAGCCAAGCTTTACCATATACTTTGGCTTAAAATGCAGCAACCGCAGCAATAACACATCAACGTGTATTCATCGGTTACGGGGAATGAACATTTATGGAAGAAAATAGAAAAATGGGCAGGAACACGCTTCCGGGCTTCGATAATAACCAAAAACGCAAAGGGCCAAAGTTCAATATGTACTGGATATACGGCATCATTGTCCTGGCACTTTTGGGGTTGCAGATGTTTGGCACGATACCTGCCGATACCCAGCGTTGGAGCGAGCAAGACCTCAAGAATTACCTTGCCAAAAACGAGGTGAAGCAGGTGGTGGTAGCCAACAAAGAAGTGGCCGAGGTCTATTTGAAGCCCGGCGCAATGCAGCCGCAGCAAGCGCAACCCAAGCCGCTGTTTGGCAGCCGTACCGACGGACCCAATTTCACCTTCGAGGTGGACTACGAAACGCTGGACAGGCACATGCAGGAGTGGTACAAGCAGGGCATAGGCGAAGTGCCGGTAGTGCTGGAAAGCCGAGGCAATTTCCTGCGCGAATTTTTGACCTCTGCCCTGCCGCTCATCATCATCATGGTTATTGTCTGGGTATTCATTTTCAGGAAGATGGGGCCCGCGGGCGGTGCGCCCGGCGGCGGTTTGTTCAGCATAGGCAAGTCGCGTGCGCAACTTTTTGAAAAAGGCACCAGGGTCAATATCACCTTCAACGACGTAGCCGGGCTGGACGAGGCAAAGGTGGAGGTGATGGAAATAGTCGATTTCCTCAAAAACCCCAAAAAATACACCGCTTTGGGTGGCAAAATACCCAAGGGGGCCTTGCTGGTAGGCCCTCCGGGAACGGGCAAGACCCTATTGGCCAAGGCCGTGGCCGGCGAAGCGCAAGTGCCGTTTTTTAGTATGTCCGGTTCCGATTTTGTGGAGATGTTTGTAGGGGTGGGCGCCAGCCGCGTACGCGACCTATTCAAGCAAGCCCGCGACAAATCGCCTTGTATCGTGTTCATAGACGAAATAGACGCCATAGGCCGCGCCCGTGGCAAAAACGCCGTGATGAGCAACGACGAAAGGGAAAACACCCTGAACCAAATGCTGGTAGAAATGGACGGCTTCAGCGGCGATAGCGGCATCATTATGCTGGCGGCCACCAACCGTCCCGATGTGTTGGACGTTGCCTTGCTGCGCCCGGGTCGTTTCGACAGGCAAATATCCATAGACCTGCCCGATGCCAACGGACGCGAAAAAATATTCAACGTGCATTTGGCGCCCATCAAGAAATCCGCCAACCTCGACATTAGGAAACTGGCCCAACAAACCCCCGGTTTTGCCGGTGCCGACATAGCCAACGTTTGTAACGAAGCCGCACTGATAGCGGCACGCAACAACAAGACCGAGGTTGATATGAAAGATTTCAACGATGCCATTGACCGTATCATTGGCGGCTTGGAGAAGAAAAACAAAATCATACTGCCCGAAGAGAAAAAAGTGATTGCCTTCCACGAAGCGGGCCATGCGGTAGCCGGTTGGTTTTTGGAATATGCGCATCCTTTGGTAAAAGTGACCATAGTGCCCAGGGGTACCGCTGCCCTGGGTTTTGCCCAGTATCTACCCAAAGAAAAATACCTTACCCTGGCCCAGGAATTGGAAGACGACATGTGCATGACCTTGGGCGGCCGCGCAAGCGAGGAGATATTTTTCGGCAAGGTATCTACCGGCGCCCTCAGCGATTTGCAACAAGTAACCCGCACGGCCTACGCCATGGTAAGCGTATATGGCATGAACGATAAAATAGGGAACATATCTTTCTACGACCCACAAAACGACAGCACTTTCCAGAAAGCGTACAGCGAGGAAACGGGCAAGATAATAGACCAGGAAGCCAAGCTCCTTTCGGACAAAGCTTATGCGCGTGCCAAGGAATTGCTGGAATCCAAAAAGAACGAGGTGCAAATAATAGCGGAAGAATTGTTGAAAAAAGAAGTATTGTACCGCGATGACTTGGAGCGGCTGATAGGCAAACGCCCTTTTGAAGACAACGGGATAGGGCTTATATCGGCTGCCGATGGCATATCGGTAGCTTTGAATGGCGATACCACCAACGAATTGCCCACACCGGCCAACCCCGTATAGGACAAAATCCTGCACAAGGACAAGCCGCCGGGTTGAAATAGTTAAAGCGGAGCTACACGAAAGTTGGCTCCGCTTTTTTTCGATACTACAATTTTATAATGCCAAATGGCCATTTGTTTTTGTAAATGGTCTAATGGCTTCCTTGTTTGCTGCCCAGCAATTCGTTCAAACCTTCGTGTTCGAAAATGAATTGGCCTATCTTTAAATCGGACCAGCCGGGTACCAATCGGTAGTTGAAAACAGGGACATTGGCCGTTATGGTACAGCTAAGGCTAAACGTGCTTATGCCCGCTTCTATGCTTGCTTTCAAGGCATGAAGATGGGTAGAAACCAAAAAGCAAGAAGACACAAAACGCGACAAGCCGTTGATGGTTCGTGCCGAAATAACCAAGGCATCTTCTACATTGGTACCTTTGAACAGCTCATCGAACACGGCAAACGTACTGCCCTGCCGGGCTGCCAGCACCGCTTGCTTCAGGGTAACTACTTCTTGCATGAAATGGCTGTAACCATTTTCCAAATCATCCTTGGCATTGATGGCTATAACCATGTTTTGGAAATAAGGCAACACCGCCTCGTTAGCGGGCACTGCCATGCCGCAATGAGCCAGATAGACACAAATGCCAATGGCTTTCAACAAGGTGGATTTGCCCGACATGTTGGGACCCGTAAGCAACAGTACGTTGCTTTCTTTTAGCTGCACGTCATTCTTGACGGGAGTTTTCAATTTTGGGTGATAAAAGCCCCGCATCATTAGTTCCTTTTTGCCGTCTTGGTTAACAACCGGAAAAACGAAACCATAATTATCGATTGCCTTCGCCAAAGAAAGGTAGGCTTCAAATTCAAAAAACAAAGCCCAAAATTCGGCCAATGTATCCTTGGTTATCCTATGGATAAATGTATCGACAAAAGCTTGTAGCTTATGCTTGCCAAACCTATTTTCAATAATATCGTCGTTGTGGCCCGCCGTTTGCAAACTTGCCAAAAATTCGGTGATACGGTGTAGCCGCCCTTGAAATTTTTCGGGGTATGCCCCAATCTTCAGCTCGGCAAAATACCTGCCGTATAACCTGTGCAGCAACTGTATGCTTTGCACTACGCGCGGCCTGAGCCGCAGGTAGCCTTTTTTGTCGAACCATAGTTTAAGCCACTTATTCAATCCTTTGGCTTTAGGCTCTTTCAGCAGTTTTTCCAAGAAAAAATAAACCTCGATAAAATCATTTTTATTGTAAGAATACCGCTGCAACAATTCCCTGTTGGCCTGCATGCCTTTTAAGATAGCTTGTCGGTAAAAAATGGTTTCTATGCTTATGCCCTCTGCGTTTAACAGCCGTACCAATTCGCTATGCGCATAAGGATTCAAAGTGAAATCCAACAGGGGAAGCACGTCATTTGTAATATGTAAATCATCTACGCAATACATGATGCACAATTCAGGAAAGGACAAGAAAAATCACACATTTCACCGATGATGTATAATTGCGATAAGAAAAGAGGCAACAGGTGGCACGACCCTACCATTTATATAAATCACAACAACACTAACACAACCTTATTCACCAATAACAACCTCTTATTTCATTGTTGGGAATAAGAAGAAAAGACTCCCTAATTTAGAAAATCTTGAAGTACATTTTCCATCGCATCAACGTCTCCTCGAAATAAAATGCTGTCGCCTTTTAACAAAAGAGTGGTGGGGTAATATTCAATATCTAATTGATTCAAAACGGTAGAATCTCCAATAATAACGGGAAAAGTATAGCCTCTTTGTTTTATCATATACTCCGCCATTCCTATAGTATCTCTTTTTAAAGGAATGTTTATAGAAACAACATCTAAACGATTGTCATTTTTATACTTAGAATAAATTGCCTGAAACTGTGGAAATTTCCGAAAACAAACAACACAACTTGTGTTCCATACATCAACAATTTTAATCCTCTTTCCACCTTTTAATATAGGTAAGGAAATTTGTTTCTCCTGTCTTTGTAGCCCAGAGAAAGCACCATAAAATACCTTATTGTACCAATATTTGGAAAAAAACAAGGTATAAGAAATGGAAAAAAATATTAGGCAAACAATCGATAAAATGGGAATGATTTTTTTGACACTGACACTAAAAAAAAAACCACAAACTATACCCAAAATTTCAAATAATATATTGGGGATACCTATTGAAGGCCATTCCCAATCTACTATTATGGAAAACATTAAAACACTGAAGTAGCAAACTAAGGATTTAAAAAAAATATTTTTTTTAATCGCAACACAATGCCCCCTTGACATGGATACCTGTAACGCAAAAAATAAAACCAACCCAATAGTACAGCTTTCTGCAAGCGTAACAAAATCAGTCCATCCCCTTAAATAGATCATTAAACCGATTGCTACAAGGATTTTTATGCCAACGGTATGGCGGCTCTTCCTCCCTATATACATAGAAACAATTAATTATTACCAGTAATCACAAATTCCACCGCACGGATTATCACCCAAAAAACCACACCCTGTCGTAGTCTGAGTACATCCGCCAGTCACACAAGATGTTAATCCTAAATTACAAGCAAAACGACTATTGCATTTGCATGCTTGCCCTGAGCCACCGCCACCTTCGGGCAGTACTACCGACAAAGTATAACGTTCAATTTCCACTGGAGAAAGCCATGTTTCTACGTAAGTAAACATCTTTAGGCTATCCCAAGACAAATTATTGAACGCAACACTTTTCCAATTTACACAGAAAGAGTCTAACGTTTCATCGTTGTAAATGGCAGGCGTGAGGTAATCATTTAAGGATGACAAATGCACCTTATCATCGGTAGCAATAGAATCTATCGAAATTAACAGGTCAATTTTTTCATGAAAAATTCTCGCTTTGTTAAATGAAGACAAGCTATTAAAAATTGCAAATTGGGTATCTATTCCTAATTTGGCCAAACTATCTCTCGAAATCGCCTGATGCTCGCTCATTGTGCTGACCGCATAATCATTTAATTGTTCATCGCAACTGAATACGGGGTCTTTCTTACAGGAGTGCAGAAAAGACAGCCCCAAGCAACACAGTAGGTAAAATGTAAACTGCTTCATGAAGTGAATATCTTTTCACGAAGGTATAACATTTTTCACACCTAACAACATCATTTAACTATGTACCCGAAATTAATTAAACCCATCTTTTCCAAGATTCTAATTGATAATCCGTTACGAATTAGATAACCCTGTCGGGCTACGTCTAAAACATCATAGTACTTATGGTCAGTTATTATAAAGCAACGTTCCTTTTGAGCGGCTATAATTTCCTTTATCTTTTCCACCTGCAAGGGTTCCAGATTAGTAAAGGGTTCGTCCAACATGGTAAATGCGGCAGGCTTCATAATGGTGGCATAGACTTCCACTAATCGTCGCTGCCCGCCCGACAAGCTACGGAGCGGCAACTTTTTCAATTGTTCCATAGCAGGAAAGTGACCAACGAACGCTGTAAAGGATAATTGATACCACCGAAACACCTTTTCGACCGTCAAGAATTTAGGCAGGAAATTATGTTGTGGCAAATAGCAGAGAAGAGTATTGTCTAATTCTTTCGGCTTTATATCGGCATCATTTAACTTCAGGGAAACATAGCCGGGCTGCTGCAAACCTGCCAGTACGCGCATCAACGAACTTTTGCCGGAGCCGTTTCTGCCCAACAAGAAATAATTCTCGCCCTGCTGCCATTGCATCGACACTTCTGTCAATATGGGCTTTTGCTTGTAGTGCAGCTTCAGGCTTTCTATGTGGAGTACTTGGTTCATCTAAGCGCATTTATCAGTAAGGAAAGCACCAAAAACAACAACAAATCAAGAAGCACGACGAACAAACGCAACCGGGGTATCCTTGCGCCCACTACCAAATAAAAAGGATACTCCTTGCTTCGTGTCTTGTGCAGGTAACAGAGCAAGGCAATGGTTGCCACAAAACGGATGAAACATAGGGGCGGCAAGGCTTTAAGGCCATTTAGCCACACTATGCGCAGCAACAAAGCGTGTACCAATAACGAAGCTGCCGCCACGCTGCGGTAGAATAGGTAAACCAATGCAATACGCTTTATCAACGAAAGGCCCATGCTTTATCTCAATTGTTGCAACTCCACCAATTTTCGGTAGGCACTTTCGCCACGGTGCATCAGTTCCGAGTGGCTGCCGCGCTCTATTATTTCGCCTTGGTTCAGAACGATAATTTCGTCCGCAAATTGTACGGTGGACAGCCTGTGGGCTATCACGATGCAGGTTCGGTTTTTCATCAACTCGTTGATGGCATCCTGCACTACACGTTCCGATTCGGTATCGAGCGATGAGGTGGCTTCGTCCAATATGAGTATGGGCGGGTTTTTCAGCACCGCACGGGCAATGGTTATGCGTTGGCGTTCGCCCCCGCTCAACCGCGAACCCCGGTCGCCCACATTGGTTTGGTAGCCCTGTTCTTTTTTCAAGATAAAATTATGGGCATTGGCTATGCGCGCCGCATCTTGTATCTGTTGCTCGGTAGCGCCGCCGGTACCCAGGGTTATGTTGTTGGCAATGGTATCGTTGAACAGTATAGGCTCCTGCGACACCATGCCCATCAACCGCCGCACATCGTATATCTTGTAGTCTTTTATGTCCACGCCGTCAATCAACAATTGCCCCGAACTAACATCGTGGAAGCGGGGTATCAAATCTGCCAAGGTGCTCTTGCCCGCACCCGAAGCCCCTACCAGTGCTATTGTTTTGCCTTTGGGTATGGTAAGGCTCACATTTTTCAATATCGCTTTGTCGCCGTAAGAAAACGTAACATTTTTCAGTTCTATTTTATCTTGGAATGTGTCGATGGACTGGGCATCGGTTTTTTCTTTTATCGTATTTTCTACCGCCAATAATTCTTGAATCCTGTCCAAGGCAGCAGAGCCTTTCTGCATGTTGTAAAAGGCATTGGACAAGGCTTTGAGCGGATTGATAATTTGGTAAAACAAAGAAAGGAAGTATAGGAAGAAGGCGCCGGTCAACGTTGTTTTGCCGGAAAAAATCAAGTAACCGCCGTACCACAAAATAATGCTCACCACCGCAATGCCCAGCGTTTCGCTCATGGGCGAACCGGCATCCCTGCGGGCAGCAATTTTATTCAGCAAGCGCAACAAGGTATTGTTCAATTGCCTGAACCTAAGCTGTTGGTGCCGTTCGGCATTGAACGCCTTGATTACGCGCATACCGCCCAAAGTTTCGTCCACATTGCTCAGCATTTCGGCCAGCTTTTCCTGCGCAGCGTTGGAGGGTCGCTTGAGCGATTTGCCCACCCTTGCTATTATCAAACCTGCCAAGGGCAGGAACAACAACAAGAACAAGGTGAGCATGGGGCTAATGGCCACCATGCAGGCCAATGTGAAAATAATGGTGAGCGGCTCGCGGATAATGGTTTCCAACACGCTCATTATAGATACTTCTACCTCGTGCACATCGTTGGTCATGCGGCTCATCAGGTCGCCCTTGCGTTCTTCGGTAAAGAAACCAATGGGCAGGCTCAAGGCTTTGGCATACAGCTCGTCGCGCAACTGCTTGATGGCCGAATTTCTCAACGGATTCAGGATGAGCATGGAACTGTATATGGAGAAATTTTTCAGCACCGTAGCCAATATCAATATGATAACCGAATAGCTAAGTGCCATTAATTTGCCATGCTTGCCAATGACCGCGTTAATCAAATCGGTAACTGCCGACACCAAGCCACCATTGCCGGCCGGCAATGCGGCACCACTATCGAACAGCACCTGCAATACCGGCACCAGCATACCAAACGAAAACAAAGCAAACACTATGGAAAGCAAACTGGTAAAAAAGTACAGCACTATTTTACCTTTATAAGGACTAAGATACCTAAGTAATTTTGGTATATTCTTCATGAAGATGTTATGACGACTTGGGCAAAAGACTGTTGCACTGTGTCGTTGATTTATTTTTTTTAAGAGCGTGAAATTACGACAAGCCACAGCGGCACGAAAATATTTAAGCTGCCCCAACGGCAAATCAAAAGTAGCGTTTTATCACACGCAGGTTATGGGTGCGCAGGCGCAGTCGACGGCTAATGATGCCTCCATTATCTATGGGGTCTATCACTACCCTGCCCGATGTATCGGTGGCATGTAGTATGGTGTGGTTGTTGAGCAAAATACCCACATGGTTTATTTTTCCTTCTTCGTTGTCGAAAAAAGCCAAATCGCCGCATTGGGCTTCTTGCAGAAAGGCTACTTGCTCGCCGCAAGCCGCCTGTTCCGACGCATCCCTGGGCAACCTGGTGTTCATCAATTTATACACTACCTGCGTCAATCCCGAACAATCTATGCCCAGCAAACTGCGGCCGCCCCATTGGTAAGGCGCACCTATGAACATTTTGCCATGGTGCTGCACTTGTTCGGCAGACGGCCCGGCCAATTTCAACGACAGCTTTTTTCCCTTAAATTCAAACTCCTCCTTGTGCCATGTTATTTTCTTCTTGCGCAACTGAAACAAGCTGCTGCCGGGGCTTAGGGCAAATTGGCCGTAGTTTGCCAACAGCACGTCGCGGCTGCCCACATTCAGGAAGTGCAGGTTCTTCCTGTATTCTTTGTAGGACAACACCTGCACCTGCCCCTTTTTTGCCCAACCTATGTAATCGTCCCACTCGCAACGTAGGAGGTACCAACCGTTTTTATTTTCTTCTATTATCTCCACACGCTCGCCAAAAAGCACTTGCGACACCTGCTCTGCACGATGCGAAGGCTCGGCCCTAAGCGGAAGGACGGAAACGGAACATACTGCATAAGCCATTGCTACGGGCATGGTGGACGGACAATTTTAAAAATAAAGGGCGGCAATGAAACAATATCATTACAGCCCTTGAAAATTTATGACAGGCAATGGGTATTGCGTAAACCGTGCGCCATGATGGGTACTATTTATTTTTAGCGGCATTGCCCAAAAACAATTCCAATGCGGCCACCATGGACGGTGCGTTGGGCGCGGGTGCTTTTATGTTCAGGGTAAGCCCCGCATCTTCTACGGCTTTGCCGGTGGCTTGGCCAAAAGCACCTATGTAAGTGCCATTTTGTACAAATTTGCGTTCGTTTTGAAACAAAGTTTCCACGCTGAAAGGGCTGAAGAAAACAATCACATCGTAACCCCGGCTCAAAACGGTATCCACGTCGTTGCTCACCGTGCGGTACAATACAGCCTCGGCAAAATCGAATTTCTTGTTGGTAAGCAAGGGCGAAAGGTCGTTCTTGGTATTTTCCGAAACGGGCAACATGAACTTTTCCCTGTCCCTGTACTTATTGAGTACATCCATCAGGCCATCGGCAGAACCATCGGCAGAAAAGAACACTTTGCGTTTGCGGTACAGGATAAATTTCTGAAGGTACAAGGCTACGGCCTCGGTGACGCAAAAATACCTCATGTCCTGCGACACCTTGAATTTCATTTCATCGCACAAACGGAAGAAATGATCCACCGCATTGCGGCTAACCAATATCACCGCCGTATAATCGGCCAAATCCAGCTTTTGTTTCCTGAATTCCCTTGCAGTAAGCCCTTCCACTCTAATGAAAGGGTGAAAATCCAACTTGATGTTGTGCTTCTTGGCAAGGTCAAAATAAGGGGATTTGTCGCCATCCGGCTTGGGCTGGGTAATCAGTATGTGCTCTATCCTCTTCTTCTCAACCAACTTCGACTGTGATTTTGCTGCTTTAGCCATTTGTTTTGAAACAAGGATTTTCAAATATATGTACACCGTAAAAGCCAGTCACCCTATCAATCAAGCAACGAGCCAATGGTTCACCACTTTTATCAATATCGCCACGGGCAATAATTCGGAGGCGCAAAGGTACATAAAAAAATGAAACCTGCTAAACTTGATAAAATACCTAAATACAATTGCCGAACGCATGTACCTGTTGGCAAACAAAATGGCTATCAGCAAAAAGGACAACAACATGCCCGTTTGCGGCCATTGGCCACGGCTAAACGCCAAAACGGCGGTGAAGGGTATAACCAAAATGCCCAACACTTTATTGATTAACGACACATTGAAGGCATAGGTATCGGTAATGTCGGCAATGCGGAACACCCAGCCCGTAAACCTCAAAAACAGGAACCTTGCCAAATAAACCACCGCAAACAACAACACCAGCGCAGCCACCACCACCAAAGCCGGGTAACCGCCCAGCAACTGTTGCCGGTGTATATGCCGCACCAGATAATACACATACAAACCCATGGAATAGCTAAAAATGACATCCATGGCCACGCTTGCCGGGCTGTCTTGCCGCAATTGTTCCTTCAATTGCCGGGTGGTGAGCGTGGGGTTGCGAAAGGCCCGGAAAAGGTTGCGCAAATAAGCGGGGTTTACCAACTTGAAAAAACCGACACACAACAGCAATACGATAACCAACAAAAAATCGAGGCTCTGGTCGTGATAAAGCCGCTCCGTGGATCTTATGTTTAACCTGTGTGCCGGGTGCAATATAGGCTCCGCGGCCATTTGTGCCCCGAGCGAATCTATGGCCATTCGCCGCAACCGACCTTCCTCTATGTTGTAGCCATAGACCGTGCGCACGGAAGCAGGCTTTTGCGCTTGCAAGCCCACCGAGGTAAGGAACAGTAATATTAAGGAAAAATAACTCTTCATGTTGAATGGCGCAAAGGTAAGTGGTAAATGTGCAACTATGTCCCATAGTTTTGACTGGCCCCAGGGCAAACGCATCTAAAATAGTTTAAGCTATTCACAAATGTGG
>JASGFI010000053.1:0-17898 GCA_047605615.1 Edaphocola sp.
GAGCCCCCTCGCTGCGATCGGGACATACTATGCTACGACAATTTTAAATGCACCCTTGGGACAACGATATTTTCAACGCCGGGTGTATGGGGGCATATTCCTACATTTGCGGGCATGATACCGAACGCAACGAACCCGATTATTTCCGTAAGCAATCTCGTTAAAACCTATGGCAACTTCACCGCCGTAAACGGCATAAGTTTTGAAGTATCGGCGGGCGAAGTTTTTGGCCTGTTGGGTCCCAACGGTGCGGGCAAAACCACTACCTTGGAGATAATAGAAACCCTGAAGGAAAAGACATCGGGCAAGGTAGTGGTTGATGGAAAAGACCTGGACAAGCAGGCCAACGAAATAAAAAAAGTAATAGGCGTACAACTGCAAGCGGCGGGCTTCTACCCAAACCTGAACCTGCGCGAACTGGCCAACCTGTTTGGCGGTTTATACAACGTGGGGGTAGATGCCATGGAATTGTTGCGCAGCGTGAACCTGGAAGACAAGGCAAAGAACAAATTCAAGGAACTATCCGGCGGTCAGAAACAAAGGTTCTCCATTGCCACCACCATCATCAACAAACCAAAAATCATCTTCCTTGACGAACCCACCACCGGCCTGGATCCTCAGGCCAGGCGCAACCTTTGGGAACTAATCCGCAACTTGCGCACACAAGGCACCACCGTAGTGATAACCACGCATTACATGGACGAAGCGGAAGAACTGTGCGACAGGATAGCCATAGTGGACAGCGGCAACATAATAGCCATAGACACCCCCGACAATATGATAGACCAATTGGTAGCCTCGGGCTTTGAACGCAAGAAAAAAGTAAGGGAAGCCAACCTCGAAGACGTGTTCCTGAACCTTACGGGAAAGGCATTGCGGCAGGGGGCGTGACCGAAATTTCCGAATGGGTAAGGCGACCACAATCACAAGAGCCGCCTTACCCCAAAACTGAAACAAAACAACAAAAGCATCTTTATTCCGGTTGCGGCGTATAGCGCAGGTATGGTTTCACTACGTTCAGTCCTTTGGGGAATCTTTTTTCCGCATCTTCGGTGCTTACATTGGGCGTTACTATTACGTCTTCGCCGTTTTTCCAGTCGGCCGGCGTGGCTACGCTGTGCTTGGCCGTAAGCTGCAACGAATCTATCACGCGCAATACTTCTGCAAAATTACGGCCCGTGGAAGCCGGATAGGTTATGGTCAGCTTCACCTTTTTGTCGGGCCCTATCACGAACAGCGAACGTACCGTGGCCGTGGCCGAAGCATTGGGGTGAATCATGTCGTACAGGTCGGCCACTTTTCTGTCGTCATCCGCAATGATGGGAAATTCCACCGATGTGTTTTGCGTTTCGTTGATGTCGCCAATCCAGCCATTGTGGTGTTCCAGGCTGTCCACGCTCAAGGCCAGTGCCTTGACGTTGCGCTTGGCAAACTCGTCTTTCAATTTTGCCGTGCGCCCCAATTCCGTGGTGCAAACGGGTGTATAGTCGGCCGGGTGCGAGAACAGTACGCCCCAACTATCGCCCAGGTATTCGTGGAATTTGATTTCGCCCACGGTTGATTTTGCCGTAAAGTCCGGCGCTTCGTCACCTAATCTGATTGCCATGATTTTTGATTTTAATTGGTTATGAAAATTTGTTTTTTATTGTTGCAGCAATGCCTCCGGTATTACCTGTGTCCTTGCCGGGCGGAGAGCCTCCAGCTCATGCCTTTCCACCACTGCGTCTTTGCCCAAAACAAGCGATATGCCTTGCCGGCGCCACCAATCCGCATCGCGCAGTTTGCCGTAATGGATCACGCCCGTAAGGTAGCTGCGGTTGGTACCGCTATGCCATTCGTATATCCACTCAAAGTCTTTTACGGGTATGGCATTCAGGTCATCGGCACTTATGAATACGTTGAGATAGTAGTCCGCAGATAGCTCCAATGGCTTGTGGTGGTACAGTTTTTTGTACTCGTATCGGTAGCCATAACGCAATGCCGAAATATCGCTCAATACGGCCGATGCAGTGGGGAAACTGCCTGCGCCCTTCCCGTAAAAGAACTGCTTGTCGGCAAATCCGCTTTCTATCACCACGCCGTTGTATTCGTTTTTGACGAAAGACAATTGGTCGCTTTTGCCCACGAACTGGGGCAATACGGCCGCGGCCACCTTGCCGTCTTTCAATTTCTTGGCTTGTGCCACCAACCTGATTTCATAGCCTTTTTCGGCCGCCAACTGGGCATCGGTCAGTTGGATGTTTTGTATGCCGTTGAACAGAATGTCGCTCGTAGGGGCTATTATGCCATAGGCATGGGTCAGCAGGAAAGTCCATTTGTTGGCGGCATCGTAGCCTTCCACGTCCAATTTGGGGTCGCTTTCGGCAAAACCCAAGCCCTGGGCCAGTTTCAGGGCGGTGGCAAACTCCAGTTTGTCCTCGAATATTTTGGTGAGGATGAAATTGGTAGAGCCATTTATTATCGCTTTTATGGAATGCAACAGGTCGTTGTCGTAATATTCTTCCAGATTGCGGATGACCGGAATGGAAGCGCAGGCGGCACTTTCGTACAAGAACGGAAGCCCTGTTTCTTGCTGCAGGCTTAACAGTTCCGGCAAATGTTCCGCTATCATTTTCTTGCTGGCACTTACTACGGCCTTGCCATTTTTAAGTGCCGTGGTTACTATTTCAAATGCGGCGTCGGCATCGTCTATTACTTCCACTATTACGTTGATGCTGGGGTCGTGCAGCAGTTCGTCTTTGTCCGTGGTAAACAACTCTTGCGGCGCATCGCGTTTTTTACCGGGATGCTTGATGCAGACTTTTTTTATCTCCCCATTCAAGGAAGGCGTTTGTCGCAGCACCTTATAAAGCCCTTCGCCCACTACGCCAAAGCCAAACAGGCCTATCACTAATTTTTCTCCTTCCGACATGTTCTTGTGTTTTGTGTATTCCTTTTGGTTGTTTACTTAATTCAAGTGTATGGTATTGTTGAGCGAAAAATGGGGCTTCAACGTTCCGTAATTTGAAGCCTCGCCTTCGAGTGGGCTCAACTCGTTGGCCAGGAGCAATATTTCTATCAGCTCGGCAGTATCGGTATTGGCAGCTACCAATAGTTCGATGTCTATTTTTCGGTAAATGTTGGGCCGGGCATGTTCGGTTTGCAGGTAGCCCGTAACCCTTATGGCCAATTCGCTTACCGTGATGCCCTTTTCGGCGGCAATTAAATGAAATGCCTCGTTGAGGTTTTCGGCGTAATTATTGATGCTGTTGAAGTAAGAAACCGGGTAGGTGACGGAGGCGGAAATGATGCCTTCGGGTTTATCCAACAATAAATCGAATTTTTTCTCTTTTACGCTAAGTTTCGCGGCTTGTATGCTGGTGCCGGCAAATGAAAAATTTAAAGTAGCCATTGTGTGTACAGATTAATGGTTGATGAAAATAGTTAGGCTACGATTGCCATAACTTTATAAAACGAAATCGGGGGAAAGGTGGTTGTATCAGTTACACCAACAGCAACAACGACCCAGGCGGCAGGCTTGCATGGAAGCAATGGATATGTTGCACATTCGTTTCATCAATTCTGTATCGGGCGGCGTGGCCCCAAAGCTATTGTTGAACGGCCTCGCGGCCAAATTGGTTTTTGTTGGCAGACCATGGTCCGCATCGGTGGCACTGCTTATGGTGCCGATGAAAAGCTGGCTCATTTCCTTAGTTTTTTAAACAGGTTTTGAAATGTTGCATAGACATATTGCCGGCTTTCCAAAAAGGTCATTTATCAGCATGGGCATAAAAAAAGCCCACCTGATAAATCAGACGAGCCATGGAGTATTGTTGATTACTCTTTAGCTATGACCTGACTTATCTACCCCGAATGTGTCGGGATGGAGTTAGCACCTTATATCGTAGTATAGGTTGCCAAGGTTTCATCGGGCCAATTCCCTCCACCTTTCTGGATAAGTAGCAATCGAAATAAGAACTTCGACCACAAAGGTAGGGTTTTGGTTTGTATGACCAAATTTTTTTTGAAAAATCAAAAAATTTTTCGGGAACCGGGAAATCTAACCGGACAAACCCGCCTTGAAATTCAAGGAAAAATCGGCCAACACTATGGCCGCCATGGCTTCCACTATTACAGGGGCGCGCAGGGCCACGCATAAATCGTGCCTGCCCTTAATCGAAAAATCTTCCATTTCGTTGGTTTCCCAGTTAAGCGATATTTGGGGCTTGGGCGTGGAAGAGGTGGGTTTTACTGCCAGGCGAAATACCAAATCGTTGCCATTGGTGATGCCGCCCACTATGCCCCCGGCATGGTTGGTAGCGGTTTTGCCGGTCATGTCTTCGATAACGTCGTTGTGCTGGCTGCCAAACATGGCCGCCGCCGCAAACCCGGCACCAAACTCTACGCCTTTTACCGCAGGTATGGCAAAAAGCGCATGGGCCAATACCGATTCCACACTGTTCCAAAAAGGTTCGCCCCAGCCCACGGGTACGCCTGTCACCACACATTCTATCACGCCGCCCACGCTGTCTTTGGCCGTTACTGCCTTTTGCAAGCCTTTGTCCAACTCTTGTTCCCCACCGATGGATATGATGTCGGCCGAAAAGGTTACGCCTTCCAGCAGTTTCTTGGCCACCGCACCGGCAGCTACTATGCCGGTGGTCAATCGGGCGCTGAAATGGCCGCCGCCACGGTAATCTTCAAAACCTTTATACTTGTGATGTGCCACAAAATCGGCATGGCCCGGCCTTGGTATGCTGCGCAGTTTTTCATAATCGGCACTGCGGGTATCTTTATTTTCAAATAAAATGGTCAAGGGCGCACCGGTGGTAAAACCCTTGAAAACACCGCTTTTTATCAAAGGAAAATCTTCCTCCCTCCGGGGCGTGGAGCCTTTCTGCAAGCCACCTTTTCTCCGTTGCAAATCGGGCAGCATGTCGTCTTCGTCCAAGGCTATTCCGGCAGGTACGCCGTCTATGACCACGCCTACCAACGGCCCGTGCGATTCCCCAAATATCTGTACTTTGAATAGGGTGCCAAATGTGTTCATACGTATCGGTTTTTATTGTTTCCAAGGTGCTTCAATGATAGCAATTTGCTGCAAATCTTCAAAGAAATCAGGGTAAGATTTTTTTACCGCTTCGGCATGTTCGATAGTTACCGGCCCGGTTGCTTTGCAGGCGGTCACTGCGGCGGCCATGGCTATGCGGTGGTCGTTGTGCGAGTGGATGCTTGCCGGGCTGATTTCAGTTGGCGGTTTTATAATCATGGCATCGTCTTGAAAGGATATTTCCAGCCCAAATTTTGCCCATTCCTGTTGCAAGGCCAATGCACGGTTGCTTTCCTTGTGCCGCAACCTATGCACCCCTTCTATTACCGATGTGCCATTGGCGTAGGCTGCCAAAGCCACCAAGGGCGGAAACAAATCGGGGCAATGCGTAGCATCTATGTGTATGGGTTGCAAGGAGCCATTGTTGGCCACGGTTATGGCTTCCGTTTCTATGGACAATTGGCAGCCGCATTGCTGCAATGCTTCCAGTATTTTTTTGTCGGCCTGTTCCGAAAAAACATCCAAGCCCTTTAGCTGCAAAGCCCCACCGATAGCCCCTGCCGCCAATAAAAAAGCCGCATTGCTCCAGTCGCCGCCTACATCAAAGGTTACGGTACGTGGTGTTTGTTTTTTTGTTGCCCTAAAAGAAAAATGCTCGTAATTATCGTTAACCGGCATGTTCATGCCAAAGGCTTCCATTACCGCAAGTGTTACATCTACATAAGGCTTGCTGGCTAAATTTTTGACTGCCAAGTTTGCCTGCCTTCCACTTGCCGAATAAGCCATGAGCAAGCCCGTAAGGAATTGGGAGGTCAAGGAGCCGTCAATAGCAATATCCGCAGGTAGCAAAGGGCCTTGTATCTGCAAGGGCAACGAGCCTTGCGCCGCCTTGACCTGCACCCCCAACAAGGGTAATATTTCTTCAAAAAAATGTACCGGCCTTTTCAGCAAACTGCCCTGCCCTGCTATGTTTGCGGCATTTTTGCCCAATGCTATGATGGGCGTGAACATCCGTAGCGACAACCCGCTTTCGCCACAATTGTAGCGAGCATTGCGCGGATGCGCCACCGTACCATTGGCCCTGATTTCCAATTGATGCGCACTCAAATATTTTACCGTAGCACCGGCTACTTGTATCATGTCCAAGGCGGCTTTATCATCGTTCGATTGTCCGTAATTGTTGATAAGGGTAGTGCCGTTAAACAGCAAGGCAGCCGCGCAAGCACGTTGCATGACGCTCTTGGAAGCCGGTGCGGCAAGGCTTCCGGCTACTTTGTATGGTTGTAAGGTTATGTTCATTATGTCGAAAGGAATGTTTGTATCTGCGCTGCTTCCAATGGCTCTATTACGGCTTTGCCTATCTGCTCCAGCAATACGTAGTTGATAATATTTCCCTGCCGCTTCTTATCCGACATCATTAGCTGCAATGCCTCTTTTTTGTCGTAGTTGCCATCGGTAGGCAGTCCATATTTTTCCAAGAGGTTTTTTATTTGTTCCAAACCGGGAAACCCGGTTATCGCTTCCGACATTTTTGCCGCAAATACCATGCCTATGCTTACCGCAAAGCCATGCGGGTAGCCCATTACGTTTTCTATGGCATGGGCCAAGGTGTGGCCGTAATTCAAGGTTCGCCGCAGGCCGGTTTCGGTTTCGTCTTGCAACACAACGGCTATTTTTTGCTGCGCATTTCGTTGAATCAATTCATCTAACAGCGTTATATTTTGCCTGTAATCGGCTAGTTCGTGCTGCGCCAACGAAGCAAACATTTCGGCATCGCCTATGCAGGCATGTTTGATTATTTCGGCAAAACCATTTCGCCATTCCAATACCGGCAAGGTGCGGAGCAGCGCGTAATCGTACAGCAAAAAATCGGGCTGGCGCACCAAGCCTATCATGTTCTTGAACTCGCCCACGTCCAAGCCATTTTTGCCACCGATAGCCGCATCCACCATAGCCAAGATGGAAGTGGGCACGAAACCGCAACGGATACCGCGTTGATAAATGCCCGCCACAAAACCCGCCATATCGGTAACTACGCCACCGCCCACCCCCACCAAGGTATAGCGTCTGTCGGCCTTTAATGCCAGTAGTTGCCTCACCACGTCGTCCAGCGTTTGCAGGTTCTTCGATGCTTCGCCGGGTGGGATGACGATGGCTTCCCAATGATGCAGCAACCCGTCATGGCGCTCCATTACGTTTTCATCCGTAAGGATAATGCTGCGCTCGGGCGGGGCCAGTTCCCTCAGTTGCTCAATGCCGCCGTTGAAATAAAAGTTGGTGGCGCCGGAGCCGAACTCGGCTTTATAACTCGTCATAAAGTAGGTTGCGTATTATTGGTGGTTGTTCATGATAGCATCCTGATGCTTGATGCTTTCCAAGTGAATGGCATCAAAATATTGCTGTACAAATTCGGGGCTTAGGCCCAGTTTCCCGCCCTTGTTGCAAACCCTTTGCAGCACTTCGTTCCAACGGTTGGTTTGCAAAATAGTGATGTTGTTTTCTTTTTTGTAGGCACCTATATCTTCTGCCACTTTCATGCGGCGGCTAAGCAGCTGCATTATTTCATCGTCCAGTTGGTTTATTTGTTGGCGGTATTTTTCCAGTCCGTCTTTTACGCCGGAAATAGCCTCGGCTTCGTTGCGCCAAACAACCTGTTCGAGTAGTGCAGCCAATGCTATCGGCGTTACTTGCTGCTTGGCATCGCTCCATGCGTTGTCTGGGTCGCGGTGGCTTTCAATTATTGCGCCGTCATAATCCAAATCCATGGCATTCTGCATTACTTCCAGCAAGCCATGCCTGTTTCCGCAAATATGCGAAGGATCTATGATGAAAGGCACATCGGGAAAACGTCGTTTCATTTCAATAGCCAAATGCCACATGGGCGCATTCCTAAATTCTGTATTGCCATAGGACGAAAAGCCCCTATGAATAAGCCCTACCTGTTCTATACCCACTTTTCTTATGCGTTCCAAAGCACCTATCCAAAGTTCCAAATCGGCATTCACCGGGTTCTTGATAAATACCGGAACATGTACGCCGCGCAAGGCGTTGGCCAGCTCCTGCACGCTAAATGGGTTCACCGTAGTGCGCGCACCGACCCACAAAATGTCCACATCAAAATGGAGCGCATCTTCTACCTGTTTGGCCGTTGCCACCTCCACGGCTACGGGCAGCCCCGTGGCTTTCTTGGCCTGTTGCATCCAAGGCAAACCTTTGGCACCTATACCTTCAAAATTACCGGGCCGGGTGCGCGGCTTCCATATACCGGCACGCAGCACGTCCACCTTGCCCGTTGCTTTTAACTGGAGGGCGGTTTCCAGCATTTGTTCTTCCGTTTCGGCACTGCATGGACCCGAAATCACCAGCGGACGCTTGTTCCAGACCGCTGCTGCCAAGGCCTTATTTTCTGCTAATTGTTCCATTGTCCTCTGTTTTATTTTTGGCTGCTTACAATATTGTTTTCCCTGTTTAAAATTCTTTTGATACCATTGGCCTGCCGCATCAGTTCATGCAAATATTCCCAATTCTCTTTTTCCAATGCGGCCTTGAATTTCCGCAATTGGGCTATATGTTCGTTCAATACGTCCAACACGTTTTCTTTGTTTTGTTGCAAAACGGGCAACCACATTTCCGGATTGCTTTTGGCCAAACGCACCGTACTTTCAAAACCTCCGCTTGCCAGTTCAAATATGGCATCTTCTTCCTTTTCTTTTTCCAACACGGTATTGGCCAAGGCAAATGACGTGACGTGCGAAATATGGCTCACGTAAGCCACATGTTCGTCGTGATGCAGGCTATCCATATAAACCGTGTACATGCCCAATGCGGCAAATATTTTTTCTGCCAAATAAAGGGCATCCTTATCTGATTGTTCTTTGTCGCAAATGACTACTGCCTTACCCTCGAAAGCCTTGTCGGTAGCCGCTTCCGGGCCGCTAAACTCCGTACCCCACATGGGATGTGCCGCCACGAACCGTCCTCGTTTGGGATGCCGACAAATGCTCTGCACTATTGCCCCCTTGGTTGACCCCGCATCTACCACCACCTGATTGTCAACCAAGTTCATTACGGCGGGCAAGGTATGGACAATTGCATTGACCGGCACGCACATTAATACCACATCGCTCCGCAACACCAAATCTTCCAAGGCCATGGCCTTGTCTATAATGCCCAAAGCCATTGCTGTACGCAGGTTTTGCCCATTGGCATCTGCACCCAATACCTCCTCCGCAAAACCCTTCTTGCGCAATACCATTGCCATGGAGCCGCCAATCAATCCCGTACCCACTATTCCTATCCTCATGCGCTTTTGGTGTTTGTTGTTTCCAAATGATTTTTTACGGCTGATGTGGCCTTTTGCAGCATGGCCTCCGAACAACATAAGCTGACCCGCACATAGCCATTTCCCCGAGAACCAAATATGCCGCCCGGCGTAATAAACACGCCGGTTGCCGCCAACACCTTGTCGCTCAAACCATAACCGTCTTTCTCTTGTTCGGGTATGCGTGCCCATACGAACAAGCCCGCTTGTTGCGTACCGTAGCTGCAACCCAAGTCATCGAGCAGTTGATGGACCAAACTTCTGCGCCTTGCATACACTTCGTTTAGTTGTTGGTACCAACCGCTGCCCAAGCCCAAAGCCGCTACCGCCGCCTCTTGTATGGGCCTGAACATGCCGCTGTCCATATTGCTTTTGAATTGCAACACTTGGCTTATCCGTTCCGCCGAGCCACAAAGCATACCCACGCGCCAGCCCGCCATATTGTGCGATTTGCTCAATGAATTAAGCTCCACGGCCACATCCATAGCACCCGGCAGCGATAGTAGGGAAAGTGGATTGTCGTTCAAAATAAAACTGTAGGGATTGTCGCTTACCAGCAAAATATTGTTCCTTTTTGCAAAGGCAACCAATTGTGCCAACTGCCCGTAACCGGCCGCCTTGCCACTGGGCATGTGCGGATAATTTACGAACATCAGTTTTTCATTTCCCTGCAATTGCGATTGCAGCAATTCCAAATCGGGAAACCAATCATTTTCCTCGGTCAAGGAATAATAATGTGGCATGGCACCCGCCAATTTTACGGCAGCGGCATAGGCCGGATAACCGGGATTGGGCACCAATGCAGCATCACCATTTCCCAACCAAGTCATGCACACATGCACCACGCCCTCTTTGGAACCTATCAAGGGCAAAATATCGGTATCGGCGTTCAAGGAAACGCCATAGTATAGGGCGTACCAATCCGCCATTGCCTTCCGCAGAGCAAGAATACCTTTGTAAGGCTGGTAAGCATGGTTGGCCGGCTGTGCGGCCGATTGCGCCAAGGCCGCTATAACCGAGTCGTGGGGGGGCAAATCAGGGCTGCCTATACCTAAGTTTATTATGTCTATGCCTTTGGCCCGCATATCGTCGAGCTGCCGCAGCTTGGTGGCGAAATAGTATTCGCCTATTCCGTCAAGCCTTTGCGCTGTTGCTATTTTCATGGACTGTTCTTTTTTCGTGATTTATCCTGCCTTTTTTATAGAGGCCATATACCCTTAATTGCGCTGCTTTACGCCCCATTGCCGCCAAACATTCTTCTATTTGCTGCCTATGTTGGAACTCTAAATCGGCGTGGAAAAAATACTGCCAATCGGAACCCGACACCGGAAAACTTTGCAGCTTGCTGAGGTTTATGCCAAAAGATGCCACCACATTCAAAATATCGGCCAGGCTGCCTTGCACGTTGGGCACCCTGAAATAAACAGAAGCCTTATCGGCTTCGGAACATGTATTTTCCTCGCGCGACAAAACCAAGAAACGGGTGTAATTGCTGTTGTTGTTTTGGATGCCGGAAGCCACTATTTCCAGTCCATAAATATCGGCGGCAATGGTGGAGGCGATAGCTGCCAGATGGCGAAGTTTGTTGGCGCCAACATAGGCTGCGCTCAGCGCGGTATCTTCGGTTTCTACCAGTTTCCAGTTGTGGCCGCCCAAATAATCGCTGCATTGCAGCAAGGCCATGGGGTGCGAGTGTACTTCCTTTATGTCTTTCCAATTAGTGCCGGGCAACACCATCAACTGTTGTTCGATGGCCAGATAGACTTCCCCTTTTATCTTCAAATCTGCGTGTTGCAAAAGGTTGTAATTGGGCAATATGCTGCCGGCAATGGAGTTTTCTATGGCCATTACCGCACCATCGCAATGGGCATCGTATAGGGCAGTATCTACTAATTTGCGAAACGTATTGCAAGGAATGACCTTGGTGTTTTCCCCAAAATACTCCTGTGCCGCTTGTTGGTGAAAACAGCCTTCCACGCCTTGTATAGCTATATTACGTACCATAATGAAAAAACCCGGCGCCTCGCAGCATCCGGGATTGTATTTTTAGATATTTTTATTGCTTTTTATGCTTGCAAATAAACCCCGGCCCGCTTCTTAAAATAAAAGAAGAAGTAGCCGAAACCAAACCAATATGTAGTTGCCATTGCGCTCATTGCCCAACAAATATAGGGAGTATGGTTATAAAAACAAATCTTTTTTTGGGTAATGGTGGGTCATGGTTATATCTGTTGTTGCTTTTTTGCTGCACCTGCGTTGTCCTTTCGAATAAACCTTCATGCCGTTTGCAAAAGAACACAATTTTAAATTCCCCGGAAATACCGGTTAAACGGTGAGCCATACGCCACGGATGCAAGAAATGACAGAAAAGGAAAAAACCACTTACGTTTTCCGTAAGTGGCTCATTGTCGAGTGACCGCGTCAGGATTCAAACCTGAAACCTTCTGATCCGTAGTCAGATGCTCTATTCAGTTGAGCTACGCAGCCGGTACCGTTCTTTCGATTGGATTGCAAAGGTAACTAATTATCTATCTTCGCACCAAATTTTTCTACAAGAAATTTCAGGTTTTCTGCATGAACATAGAAATTTGGTCGTTGGGCAAGGCCAACGATGCTTACATCGAAGATGGCTTGCTATACTATTTCCAAAAAGCCAAACCTTGGGTAAACGTATCGCTAAAGGTGCTGCAACTACCCAAAAAACTGGCCACCACCGATGTGTTGCGCACCAAACAACAGGAAGAAGACTTGATATTGAAAAGCCTGCAACCCGGCCATTACTTGATATTGCTCGACGAAGGCGGCAAAATGCTGGATTCCATTCAATGGTCGCAACAAATGCAACAAAGCATGAACCAAGGCGTAAAAACCATGGTCATCCTCATTGGTGGCGCATTTGGCGTAACCGATGCCGTAAAAAAGGAGGCACGGCAAACTTGGTCTTTGTCGAAACTGGTTTTCCCGCACCAATTGGTAAGGCTCATTGTGGCCGAACAGGTTTACAGGGCTTTCAGCATTTTGAATCATTCGCCCTACCACCACGTGTAGGCTACACCATTTGCCTTGCCTTCAATTCCAAATATTTGTTGATTACGTCCACCGTAAGGTTTTGCGGCGTGGTCAATACGGACAATATGCCGTATCGGCGCAGCTCTTTCACTATTTGTTTTTTCTCGAAATCAAAGCGGTCGGCTATGGTTTTTATATAGATACCTTCCAAGGTGTCGGCATATCCTTCCCTGATTTGCTTCAATAAGGTATTTTGGAAAAACACCACGCACAACAAATGCCTGGCCGCCAACTGGCGCAGGTAGGGCAATTGCCGCTCCAGGGCGGCGTAAGTTTCAAAATTGGTAAACAGCAGCAAAAAACTCCTTTGCGACAACTTGCGGAACACCGCATGGTGCAAGGCGGCAAAATCGCTGTCGCCGAAATTGGTTTGCTGGCGGTACAATGCTTCGTTCAGCTTGTTCATCTGCATATTGGTGCGTTCGGCGGGCAACAGGTCGCCCACTTTGGCATCGAAAGCAATAAGCCCTGCCCTATCTTGCTTCAGCAACGCAATATGGAGAAATATAAGTGCCGCATTGATAGAATAATCCAATAAGGTCAAGCCGTCGAAAGGCATCTTCATGTTGCGCCCCCTGTCTATGACGCAATAAATCTGCTGGCTGCGGGCATCTACGTAATTGTTGACCATCGGGCTGCCGCGCCGCGCAGTGGCTTTCCAGTTTATGGTGCGCACGTCATCGCCGCTTACATACTCCTTGATTTGTTCAAACTCGGTACTGTTGCCCAATCGCCTTATGCGGCGCGTACCTACAAACTGGTTGCTGTCGCTCAACGCCATCAACTGGTATTGCCGCAGCCATTGCGACGAGGGGTACACCTTTACCTCTTGCCCGGCTTCGCTGGTACACCTGCGTTGCAACAGGCACAAGGGGCTGTTTACGTAACAAATAATATCGCCAAATTGATAAGCGCCGCGCCGCAAAGGGCGCAATTGATACGCCAACACCTTGCGGCGACCCGCACCTACATTGCCCCACAGCCCAAAATCCCTTTCCTGAAATTCTATGGGCACTTCGTCTATAACGGCAAACCCCGTTTTGAAAGGAAACGGATTGGCTACGCTTATCCTCACCGTGTTTTGTGCGCCGAGGTTCAGCCTTTCGGCTATTATTCTTTGGGCCGCCACTTTCCGGCTGCCGCCAAAAAGCAGTACATAATCCAATAGCGTGAGTACCAACAAGGCCAATGTATAAACGCCGGCTACGTAAAAAATGAAATCGAAGAAAAACGCAAGCAGAAACAGCACGATACCGCCCCCCAAAAGCCGGTACCAGCGTTTATGAACAAACAAATCGGCAATCCAACGTTTTCGCATGGCCAACAAAAATTAAGCCCCGGTTAGGGGGCTTAACAAACTTAACTATTTTAAAATTAAAGGCTGCTTCTTATTTGGTCCACACACTGAAATTGGTGCCGGTGCCAACGCCAAATTCGTTGGTGCTGCCGTCGGAGGATGTTACCTTGTAGCTCAACACCAATTTGCCGTGCAAATCGTAATAGGCTTCGGGTATGGCATAACCTTTGCCTTCCACCGTCATGATGTCTTCACCCACTTGTATTTGCTGCGAGGCAATATAGATGGTATCGCCTTTGACCGTGGCAGTTACCACCGGGTCGAACTTGTTGTAGAAATTGCGGATAATCACGTCGTTGATGCCCGTACCATTCTCCACCGATACCGCATATTGCGCGGGGCCGCCCGAAGTACCGGTTTCCACTACTCTCCATGCCCCTTTGAATTTGTCGCGGGTCACGGTTTCGCAACGTTCGCCCTCATAACCGGTAGGACAGGTACAGGAACCATCGCCATCGTTGCACACGCCGCCATAGGCGCATACCGTGGATTTACATTTGTCTTCTTTGCAAGAAGTAAATACGGTGGCAGAAACAACGGCACACAAGCCAAAAGCTGTCAGTAAAAAAGTCTTCATTAATTGCGTATGTTTTTTTATTGTTTACCGAAATATGCCCGTGGGCAACATTCAAGGCTTAAAAATAGATAAAGAATTTGAAAAAGCAAATTTTCCTAAAAAAAATAAATCGCCCGCAAAGTATTCGATAGCATAAACGAGCGTTTTTTCGGCAAATACCCGCCTAAAGCCTTTTTATGTTTATGATGGTTACGGGCGGCGTAAAGCTCTGTTCGTGTTCCGGTTGCCGGTATATTTTTTGTACCGTTTCCATTCCTTCCGTTACCTTGCCAAAGGCGGCGTAGCCCTGCCCGTCGGGATTGTTGGTGCCGCCATAATCGAAACCGGGTTCGTCGTTGATGCAGATAAAGAACTCGGACTCCGCGCTGCCCGGCTCCAGCCTGGCCAAGGATACCGTGCCTTTTGTGTGCGCAAGCCCGGTAGTCTTGGTAGTTTCGTGGGGTATTTTGGGCAGCGTCTTTTCCAAGGCGGGGTTGCTTTGCCATATACCGCCTTGTATCAAATTGGAATGTGGCACGCCGGTAACTTGGTTGTCGTCGCTCATGATGCGGTAAAACGAAGCGTTCGTATAATAACCGGCATCCACATTTTTCAAAAAGGCGGCCACGGATGCAGGTGCTTTTTCGGGGTACAATTCCATGACTATATCGCCAAATTTAGTTGCTACCACCACCGCCGGGTTATCGTATTTTTTATGGCTGCCGCAACTTGACAGCATCAATATTTGCGCTGCTGCCAATAGTGGCAAAAGGTACGTTATGGGGCTAAGAAAAAATTTCATTGTAAAAAATTGGCGCAATTTTGCACGGTGGCAAAGGTAAAATTCTAATTCATTTCACCAATAAAATAAAATACCGCAAGTGGCTTATGGTGTCATTATTCTACCTTCACCGGCCAATTATAACGCCATGCCGATAGACAAATTTTACCAAACGAACAACATTGAACAGACTGCCCACTCGCTATGTGCCGAAATAACGATTGAACCAAGGCACGAAATATTCGAGGGGCATTTTCCGGGCCAACCCGTGGTGCCGGGCGTATGTATGGTTGCAATAGCGAAAGAGTTGCTGGAACAGGGTTTGGGCAAAAAATTACGCTTGCGCAAAGCCCCGCAAATAAAGTTTTTGAAAGTACTGGTACCCACAGCCGATACACCCATAAAAGTAACCACCAACTGGGTAGCGGAAAACAACGGCTACACCATACAGGCCAGCATAATAGACGAAGCCGAAGCGGCTGTTTTCAAGATGAACGGATTCTTTGAAGTTGTTGCATAATTTTATTAGGTATAAGCACCAACAACTATCATCAACCTTTGCCAAGCCCAAGGCCAAGCTGCAACAATAAATTCCTGCCGGGCATGGGCCTGCCGTTCACCACTTGGTATTGGGTGTTGAAGATATTGTTGCACTGGAGTGCCACGCTGCCCAATTTGCCATTTTTTGATAGAGTGTAATAAACTTGGATATTGCTGGTGTTATAAGGCTTCAAATACTGCGACTCGTCTATGGTCACGAACCTATAACCGGTATAGGTTTGGTTGAAATTCAGGAACAAAGCGTTCCACTCCACACCGGCATTTGCCTGAAAATTGTAGCGCGGCGTGTAGGGAATTTGCTTGCCTATGCTGTTGTCGCCGGGCAGGTAGCTGGCCACGCTGGTAGCAAGGCAATACGCATAGTTGGCACTTAGGTGAAACTTCAATTTAGAGGACTTCCTGAATGTCAATTCCGTACTCGTTTCCACGCCACGGCTGCTAACCTTGGCAATATTATAAGGAGTCCATATAGCGCCGCCCAGCCAATAAATCCAATCTTTTATAGCGCGATGATAGGCAGCGGTACGGTTGTCAAGTTCCCAGCTTTCATGTTCCCACGTAGCTTCCAGACCGCCTTCGTAGCACCAGCCCTGCTCCGGTTGCAGGTTTGCGTTGCCACCCGGGAAATAGTACAGTTCGTTGAGCGTAGGCACCCTGTACGTTCGCTGCACATTGCCTTTTGCGGCCACTTGGTACGCCCCGGTGTTGCGTTGCGATTTTTGCAATAAGAAATATTGGGCACCAATGCCCAGCAAAAATGGGTTGGCCTTGCCATTCAACCATTCCTGTCGCACATTGGCATTGACGGTTAATGGCCTGTTATTTTTCACGGTATCATATTTCCCCAAAGAAAGGCTGTAAGCGGCGGCTATGGCGGGTCTTGTTTGACGTTGGATACCGTTTATGTTGGCTCCGGAAGCCCAAGCTATTTGAATAGGGAAAAACAGCAATGCCCGGTGTTGCCAACTCACCTCCTTTTGTTTTTCAACAGAGCTGCGCCTGTTCCATTTCCAGCCAAATTCCGTATAAGATTGTTGTGCCGTGTTGGTATTGTCTATGGCCACCAAGCTGTCTTGGTAACGCAACCGTTCGTTGTTGTAGCTGGTTTTGAAATACCAAGTATGGGCATTTTTGTTTTGCTCCCAGCCGAGCAAAGTGCGCAGCGAGCGGTCGTGCTGCACCTTGGCCGACGAAGATTCAAACATGGCGGGCGGCAATTGGCGTTGGTATTGCTGCCACCATATTTTGGCATAAACACGGGCGTTGTTTCCCTTGAACCAATTATTGCTTAACCTGTAATCGGCCGCCAGCAACGTCCCCCCACCCTGCATTTTGGCATGGGGCAATGTTTGGACATCGCCCTGTTCGTCCGTATAGCGAATATTATTCTTGGCCCCTTGGTAGAAACCATTGGCTTGTACGGCCAATTTATTTTTTTGCCAAAAACCATTCAAGGCCGCATCTGCCTTTCCAAAACTACCGACAGCCCAAGAGCCATTCAGGTATCTTTTGTCGAAGCCATTAAAATTGGTAGGCGTATTGTCGAGCAGCAGCGCACCGCCCACATTGCCGCTGCCGTACAAGGCTGCCGCACCGCCATATTGCAGGTTGATGTTATTGAACAAACCCGTGCGCAACATAGACAAATCGGCCACGCCCAAGGCAGGATTGGCAATGGGCACGCCATTCCACAACACGGTACTTTGCGCCGCCGAAGCGCCACGCAGGGCCATAGTGGCCAAACTATTGACCCCATAACTTTTTACGAACACGGCAGACTGGCCGGAAAGAAGCTGTGCAAGGCTGAGCGAGGAAAACAAATCTTTGTACACCCCTATTTTGTGGGTAGCGAAGTGGGTAGCAAAACCATTGCGTACATCAATGGTGGTATCGTGCAACTGCCGTTGGTTTATTTCCACCTCGTGCAGCGTGTCCCGCACCTGCGCATGGCCATTGCCTATGGAAATGAAAAACAGCAGCAGGGCCAGCCATTGTATTTTAGCGGGAATATACACGGTGCAAATGTAGTTTTTATACCATTGTGAAACGCTTTTTTCAGATATATAACCCTTATTCCCGCTATCACTCCCGTCCCCCTTGCTATCCCCAATTTGTTGGTGGACAAAGTTGGCGGGGCTAAAAAAATTGAATATCTATTTTTGGCATTATTAACTAAGTATAGATAATTCATTATTGAGTTTTAAGAATAACAATGACAGGCTGT
>JASGFI010000054.1:0-16844 GCA_047605615.1 Edaphocola sp.
TCAGATTTTTTAAAACAAAAAAGTCGGAAGAAAAAATCTTCCGACCATAACTAGCCTGTCCTGATGTTTTTTCAGGACAGGCATCTTAATTTAAAAACTTACGTTTGCCCGGTGAAGGAGGTATGGCAGTAAGTACTTAGTTATTTTCAATGATTTAATATGCAGGCAATACTCGGCGTTATTTTTCACTTTATCGGAGGTTTTGCTTCCGGCAGTTTTTATATTCCCTACAAGAAGGTCAAGGGTTGGTCGTGGGAAACGTTTTGGCTGGTCGGGGGGCTGTTTTCTTGGTTGATAGTGCCGCCTGTTGCGGCGTGGTTAACCATCCCCAATTTTTCCGCTATCATAGCCAATACACCTGCGGCTACGTTGGCCGTCACCTATGTTTTTGGCCTGTTGTGGGGCATTGGCGGGTTTACCTACGGGCTGGGTGTGCGATACTTGGGCGTGGCTTTGGGCAGCAGTATCATATTGGGTTTGTGTATGGTATTTGGCTCTTTGCTGCCGTCCATTTATTACAATATATTTCCGCAAGCGGGCAAGGAAAGTTTTAGCATGATAGCCGCTGCAAGCTGGGGCAGGGTAGTGTTGATAGGTTTGCTGGTGTGTATAATCGGCATCATCGTCAGTGGCAAGGCCGGCGTTATGAAAGAGCGTCAACTGAATGTGGCCGCAGGCGACCCGCACGGCGGTGCCGCCGTAGCCACCGAATATAAGTTTGGGTTGGGCCTGATAGTGTCCATAATTTCCGGTGTATTGAGCGCGTGTTTCAATTTTGGCCTGGAAGCCGGCAAGCCCATGGCCGCCATAGCCAACGAGGCATGGAAGGCCGCCAATCCCGGCGAAACGGGCAATTTCCTGTTTGCCAACAACGTCACCTACATAGTTGTGCTTTGGGGCGGCTTGACCTCCAACCTCATCGGGTGTCTGTTATTGGCCGCAAAAAATAAAAGTTTCGGCGACTACACCAAAAAAGGCATACCCGTTATTGCCAATATCATTTTCTGCGCCATGGCCGGCACTACTTGGTTCCTGCAATTCTTTTTTTACGGCATGGGCGAAAGCAAAATGGGCAACGGGGCCAGTTCGTGGATATTGCACATGGCTTTCATCATATTGATTGCCAATGCCTGGGGCTTGATACTGAAAGAATGGAAGGGCGTGTCGAAAGCCACCAAAAACATGATTATACTCGGTATATTGATAATGATTATTTCCATACTGATTGTCGGTTACGGCAATTCCTTAAAATAAAAACCACTTTTCAAAAAAACAACAAACTAAACTAAACAAACAAAAATTATGTCAACAGCAGCAAGCCCAACGAAAAGTTACAAGCACGTAAGCTATTTATGGGACGATGCAAAGGCCGCATCCCTGGCGGGCGACGAGGTAGCGTTGCTTATCTACCGTTCCAATCTGTTGGGCGCCGATTTGCGCTTGACCAATTATGGCGGCGGCAATACCTCGTGCAAGGTGACGGCCAACGACCCCCTTACCGGCAACGAAACCGAAGTAATGTGGGTAAAAGGTTCGGGCGGCGATTTGGGCAGCATCAAAAAAAGCGGCCTCGCGGCATTGTACGTAGATAGGCTGCGTAGCCTCAAAAATGTGTACCGCGGCATAGAACACGAAGACGAAATGGTGGAATTATTCAACCATTGCATCTTCGATTTGGCCTCCAAGGCACCCTCGATAGACACGCCCTTGCACGGTTTTTTGCCCTACAAACACATAGACCACCTTCATCCCGATGCGGCCATAGCCATAGCCGCAGCCAAAGACGGTAAAAAGATTACCGAAGAATTGTTTGGCGGCACCATAGGTTGGGTGGAATGGCAACGCCCCGGCTTCGACCTGGGTTTGAAAATGCGCCAATGTATAGACGAAAATCCGAACCTGCGCGGCATCATGTTGGGGTCGCACGGGCTGTTTACTTGGGGCGATACGGCTTACGAAAGCTATGTGAACACCTTGGACGTGATAGAAAAAGCATCGCAGTACCTGGAAGACAATTTAGGTAAAAAAAGGCCGGTATTTGGTGGTGCCAAAATAGAATCCGTAAGCAAAGAACAACGCTTGGCAAAAGCCTCTGCCTTGGCACCGGTATTGCGCGGCTTTTGCTCGTCCGAACAATCCATGGTAGGTCATTTTACCGACGACGACCGTGTGCTTCAGTTCATCAACAGCAACGATTTGGACAGGTTGGCACCTATGGGTACCAGTTGCCCCGACCATTTCTTGCGTACCAAAATAAGCCCTTTGGTATTGAACATTACCACCGATGAAGATTTGACCGATGTGGCGGCGTTGAAAGAAAAATTGCGCCCCCAGTTTGAAGCCTATCGTGCCATGTATGCCGAGTATTACGATACTTGCAAGCACGATAACAGTCCGGCCATACGCGATGCCAATCCCGTGGTGATATTGTATCCGGGCATAGGTATGTTTACGTTTGCCAAGAACAAGCAAACGGCACGGGTAGCCTCCGAATTTTATGTAAATGCCATAAACGTAATGAGGGGAGCCGAAGCCGTTTCGGAATACACCTCCTTGCCGCGCCAAGAGGCTTTCAACATCGAATATTGGTTGTTGGAAGAGGCAAAACTCCAGCGTATGCCCAAACCCAAAGCCGTTTCGGGCCGTATAGCCCTGGTAACGGGCAGTGCCGGTGGCATAGGCAAGGCGATAGCCAAAAAATTTGCCGATGAAGGCGCGTGCATCGTCATCAACGACAATGACGAGAGCCGTTTGGCCAAGGCGAAAGAAGAATTTGAAAAAGAATATGGCAAAGACGTGTTTGCCGCCACATTGTTGGACGTTACCAGTGCCGAGGCCATCAACAAAGCATTTGACGTAGCTGCCTTGGAATTTGGCGGAGTGGACATAGTGGTCAACTGCGCCGGTCTTTCTATCTCCAAACCCATAGAAGAACACACTGAAAAAGATTGGGATTTGTTGTACGACGTATTGGTGAAAGGCCAGTTTTTGGTAACCCAAGCGGCTGTGGGCGTAATGCGCAAGCAAGAAATGGGTGGCGACATCGTCAACATCGTTAGCAAAAATGCGCTGGTATCCGGCCCCAACAATGCCGGTTACGGTTCGGCAAAAGCAGCCCAGTTGCACCTTAGCCGCTTGAACGCCGCCGAATTGGGCAAAGACCACATTCGTGTAAACGTAGTCAATCCGGATGCCGTAATATCGGACAGTAAAATATGGGAAGGTGCATGGGCGCAAGGCAGGGCCAAGGCTTACGGCGTGACCGTGGAAGAATTGCCCGCATTTTACGCCAAGCGTACCTTGCTCAACGAAATAATATTGCCCGAAGATATAGCCAATGGTTGTTTTGCATTGGTGGGCGGCTTGCTGAACAAATCGACCGGCAACGTAATCAATGTGGACGGTGGCGTGGCCATGTCCTTTGTACGATAGCAATGTGGCAGGCTTCTTCCTGAAAAGCGGAGGAGCCTGCTTTTTATATCATTTTGTTATATCATTTTGGCATGAACAGGGTAGCCAGCGTAATGCAGCTTAAACCAGGTTGCGAAGCGGAATACAAGAAGCGGCACGATGAAATTTGGCCTGAATTGGCGGCATTGCTCAAAGAGGCGGGCATCGGCAATTATTCAATTTTTCTGCATCCGCATACCTTGCAATTGTTTGCGTATTTGGAATCGGCCAACAACGATGCGCGGGTCAACTTGTCGGCCCAGGAAATTATGCAGCGGTGGTGGGCTTACATGAAAGACATCATGGAAACCAACGCCGACAATAGCCCCGTGGCTATTCCACTGAACGAAGTTTTTTATTTACCATAGACAAAATTCAAGGCAATGATAAAAGCCAGCATAGCTAACCAAAACGAGCAGCTATTTGCCAATCATAAAAGGAAATACGATTTCATAGCTTCGGAAATACCCAATGCCGAAGCCGTGATACAAAAATTGATAGATTTTCAGGTAGCCATACCTTCTTGGGCATTGGGTACCGGAGGCACGCGCTTCGGCCGGTTTTCGGGTGGTGGCGAGCCGCGCAACCTGGAGGAAAAAATAGAAGACATAGGCTTGCTTCATGCCTTGAACAATTCAAGTGGCGCCATATCGCTCCATATTCCTTGGGACATACCCGAAAATGCCAACAACATAAAAGCTTTGGCCGCCCAGAATGGCTTGCGCTTCGATGCCATAAACAGCAATACGTTCCAAGACCAGAAAAACCAAGAGTACAGCTATAAATTCGGTTCGTTGCAAAACGTAAACAAAGCCGTTCGCAAGCAAGCTATCGAACACAATATAGAGGTTATCAACTACGGAAAAGAATTGGGATCCAATGCGCTGACCGTGTGGTTGGCCGACGGCAGTTGCTTTCCGGGGCAGCTGAATTTCCGCCAGGCATTTCAAAATACGCTCGAATCGCTCCAGGAAATATATGCGGCCCTGCCCGATGACTGGAAAGTATTTGTGGAATACAAAGCGTTTGAACCCAACTTTTATTCCACCACCGTGGGCGATTGGGGCCAATCGTTGTTATACGCAAGTAAATTAGGCAACAAGGCTTATACATTGGTGGACTTGGGGCATCATTTGCCCAATGCCAATATTGAACAAATAGTGGCGCTGTTGCTCATGGAAGGCAAGCTGGGTGGTTTCCACTTCAACGATTCCAAATATGGCGACGACGACTTGACCGTAGGCAGCATCAAGCCTTACCAATTGTTCCTGATTTTTAACGAACTGGTGGAAGGCATGGACGCAAGAGGCATGAACCATACCACGGATTTGGGTTGGATGATAGATGCTTCGCACAATGTAAAAGACCCATTGGAAGATTTGTTGCAATCGGTAGAAGCCATCATGCTTACCTATGCGCAAGCATTGATAGTGGACAGGGAAAAGCTGAAAAATGCCCAAGCCAACAACGATGTAGTGGCGGCACAAGAAGTATTGCAGCAAGCGTTCCGTACAGACGTACGCGCATTGGTGGCCGAGGCCCGTTTGCGTGCCGGTGCGGCTTTGAACCCCTTGGCCCTGTACCGCACGGAAAATGTGAGGGGCAAATTGATAGAACAACGTGGCGCAAAAACCGTAGCCACCGGACTTTAACAGCAACTAATAAACTACCATGGCTGCAAAACCCGTTATAGCAATTTTCGACGTAGGAAAAACCAACAAGAAACTTTTCCTTTTTGATGAAGATTACCAATTGGTTTTTGAAAAAACAGCCCGGTTTACGGAAACCACGGACGAGGACGGCGACCCTTGCGAGAACCTTTCCAACCTGCGGTTGTCCGTATTCGATTCGTTACGCGAAGTTTTTTCAATAAAAGAGTTTCGGGTCAAGGGTATCAACTTCAGCACCTATGGGGCCAGTTTTGTTTACCTGAATAAAGACGGTGTGCCGTTAACGCCCTTGTACAATTACCTGAAACCTTACCCCGAAACATTGTCGGAGCAGTTTTATGCAGCTTATGGCGATGCGGAACAAATAGCCAAGGAAACGGCATCGCCCGTGTTGGGCAGCCTAAATTCCGGTATGCAGTTGTATCGGTTGAAACAATTGCAGCCCAATGTGTACAAACAGGTCAAGCACGCGCTGCATTTGCCCCAGTACATGAGTTTCCTTATTTCGGGCGAGGCGTATAGCGATATAACCAGCATAGGATGCCATACGCAACTGTGGGATTTTGCCAAAAACGATTACCATAGGTGGGTGAAGAAAGAGAAGGTACATGCCAAGTTGGCACCTATCAAAGCGGCGGACGAGGTAGTGACGGCGGCCTTCCCGGGCAATGGTTATCCGGTGGGCGTGGGCCTGCACGACAGTTCTGCCGCACTGATACCTTACTTGGTCAATTTTCACGAACCTTTCATCTTGTTGAGTACGGGCACATGGTGCATCAGCATCAACCCGTTTAACCACCAACCGCTGACAAAGGAAGAACTGCGCCAAGATTGTCTTTGCTACTTTTCGTACAAAGGTGCGCCGGTAAAGGCTTCTCGGTATTTTGCCGGTTACGAGCACGAACAGCAGGTAAAACGAATAGCCGACCATTTCCAGAAGAATCATTTGGGGTACAGGAATATTTCTTTCGACCGAAAATTGCTGCCCAAGCTAAAGCCGCCGGTAGCTCAAGCAGCAACCACCGGCCTTGCCGATTCGGGCTTTGCGCTGCGCGATTTGAGCGAGTTTGAATCCGATGTACATGCCTATCACCAATTCGTGTTCGACATGGTTAACCGGCAGCACCAAGCCACCATGCTGGTACTTAAAGACGCACCGGTAAGCAGGATATTCGTGGATGGCGGCTTTGGCAAAAACGTTATTTACATGAACATGCTGGCCGCCGCCTTTCCGGGCATGGAGGTGTATGCGGCATCCATGGCGCAGGCCAGTGCGTTGGGGGCGGCCTTGGCCATACATCCTTCATGGAACAGCCAACCCATACCCAGCGATTTGATAGAATTGAAATATTACAACGTCAACGGTGCATTGACCGTGTAGTGGCTGTTTATAGCCATTGTTTTGTGGCGTAAACCAACATTGCAACTTACTTTCGCGGTACGATAACAGTACGGAAAATGGATTTTTTCTTGCTGATTTGCTTTCTTAGATAGCCCTTTTTCGGGAGCATTGTTTGATTATGAGAGTTGGCTTATTTATTCCTTGTTACGTCGATCAGTTTTACCCGCACGTGGCCATTGCCAGCTTGCAATTGTTGGAAAAATTGGGTTGCGACGTTTATTATCCCATGCAGCAAACCTGCTGCGGCCAGCCCATGGCCAACAGTGGCTTTGAACACCTGACCCACGGGTGCAATGCCTTGTTTACCGATAATTTCAAGGATGTGGACTATATCGTGTCGCCATCGGGCAGCTGTACCTTGCACATCAAGGAGCATTTGCACGAACCCAACCGGGAGCCGCAAGCGGCCAAGATAAGGTCAACCATTTACGAACTTACGGAGTTTTTGACAGATGTGCTGAAGGTGGCGGCCATACCGGCCAAGTTTCCGCATAAGGTGGGCATGCACCAAAGTTGCCACGGGCAGCGGGGGCTGCATTTGTCGCAAATGAGCGAACTGAATGCACCCGCATACAGCAAGCCCGAACATTTGCTGCAGATGGTAGATGGCTTGGAATTGATACAACTCGACCGTAAAGACGAATGTTGCGGCTTTGGCGGCACCTTTTGTGTGTTTGAAGAGGCCGTGAGCGTGAAGATGGGCAAAGACAGGGCGGCAGACCATGAACGTCATGGTGCCGAATACATAACCGGTGCCGACATGAGTTGCCTCATGCACCTGGAAGGCATTTTGCGCCGGGAAAAAAGCAATATAAAGGTGGTGCACATAGCGGAAATCTTGAACAGCGTTTCTTAGGGGCTGTTTATACTGCACGCCGGGTAGTTTGGGGTAAGATTAGGAAAGACGATACAAAAATAAGGGATTGTTAAAGTGATATAGCTTTACAGACACAGAACACATATCTACATGTACTTTTGTTTGATTTACAACTTTGCCAACTTTCAAAAAGTTGGCAAAGTTTTTAAAAACTATATCAGATTAACAATGCCAAAAATAATTATAATTCCCTTAATAAGGTAAAATTTGGAATTTACAGAAATACTTCAAATCTCTGTGGCTCTTCATTGCTGTCATCAGGTGCTTGCCTGATACAAACGGTGAATGGACAAATAAAATATTTTTAGCGTTTAGCTATTTTAACGAAGCTGTACTTTAAAGGTTCGAAGATTTAAAAGCACACAGCCGGGTAAAATGCTAAACGTCCACGGGTCATAATATCGTGGGCGTTTTAGCATTACTTGTGTGCAGGGCATTTCGAACCGCCTAAAGTACAAGTGATGCGAAAAATGCCCACGATATTTTTTTGTGTCACTAAAAACGAAAGACAACAAATGAAAGGATTATTAGGGACGATGATGCTACTTATGTGTGTTGGATGGGCGCAAGCACAACTCAAGATACAAGGCAGGGTGTGGGACAAAGCACAGCAAGCGGTGGCGTTTGCCAATGTGGCTTTGTATGCCGAAAGTGTTTTTGTTTCGGGTAGCCTTACGGACAGTTTAGGCAATTTTGTGTTTGAGAAAATCCCCAAAGGAAGCTATCAAATTATTGCAGGTTATGTAGGCAGCCGAGATACTACGGCAATACAGTTGAATACCGACACCACAATCAACATCAGCATAGCTATTGCCGAACTGCAAGGCGTGGAAGTGGTGGCACGCAAGGCGTTGATAGAACGCAAGGTGGACAGGTTGGTGTTTAATGTAGAAAACAGCGTGGCGGCGAGTGGTGGCAATGCTTTGGACGCATTGCGGATTACGCCGGGCGTACAGGTGAAAAGCGACCAAATTGCCATTGTGGGCAAATCGAGTTTGGCGGTAATGATTGACGATAGGATGGTGCAACTGTCGGGCGAAAGTTTGATGGACTATTTGCGCTCCATTGCTGCCGATGACATTAAGAGTATAGAAGTGATTACCACGCCACCTGCAAAATATGACGCAGAAGGCAATAGCGGTTTGCTCAACATAAAATTGGAAAAAGGGCGCAAAAATGCTTGGAACAGCAGTATTCGCACAAGTTATGTGCAAACAACTTACCCTGCCTTTGCTTTGGGCAACACGTTTACTTACAATAAAAATAAATTGTCGCTATTGATTTCGGCAGATGCCAAAACTGGGCATGAGGCGGCTTTGTATAAGATAAGCGTTGACTACCCTAATCAAATATGGAATTCAAACTCGAAGCAAAAGGACAAGAAAGATTTTTATACCGGAAAATTAAATGCCGATTATGAGCTATCCGAAAAATCAAGCATTGGCTTGATTGCTCAATACTATCAATCCACGCCCGATTCGAGAAGTGGTACAATGCAAAATATTTACGATGAAAATAAGGTCTTGTTCAACGTTTTGAATACGCAAAGTTTTACGGATGAAACTAATAAAAACGCTGCATTCAATCTGCACTACAACCAACAGTTGGACAGCAATGGTAAAACTATGTCGGTAGATGTTGATTATTTTAACTATCAAGAAACTAAAAACAATGCTTTTGACAGTAAATTAAATGATTTGGACAATAATGTTTTACATAGACTTATTGCGGATAATAATGGCAACCTTGCAATCAACAATTATGCTGTGAAGATAGATGTTGAACACCCTGTAAAGTTTGGCAAATTTACCTACGGAGCTAAAACATCGTTTGTTCAAACGAATAGTGGGATTTTGTTTGCAGACAAAACAAGCGGAACGGCAATAATCGATACCGCACAGTCTGATAATTTTGAATATCGGGAAAACATGCAGGCACTCTATGCCGATTTTGCCAAAAAAATTGGCTCAAAATGGCAGGCGAAAATCGGGTTAAGATACGAATGCACGCAGACACAAGGAGTTGCGAAAAACAATGCAACACCTGTCAAAAACAATTATGGAAAATTGTTTCCAACGGCTTATTTATTGTATTCCATCAACGAAAATAATTTTATCAATTTGAACTACAGCCGACGGATTAGCCGTCCCTATTTTTGGGAATTAAATCCGTTTCGCTGGTACATCAATCCCAATTCTTATGTAGAGGGCAATCCTTTTTTGCAACCCTCGTTCAATAATAATGTAGAATTGACCTACGGTTACAAACAAAAATGGTTTACAACTGCATTTGCACAAATAACAAACAATGGATATGCTCAAGTGCCATTAGTAGATAGTGTCAATTTTCAACAGATTTTCACAAGACTAAATTTTTTCAAAAGTTACGTGTATGGTCTTGTGCAAAATTATGTTTTCAATCGTTGGCATTGGTGGCAAAGCACGGCGCAAGCCTCCGCTTTTTACTCACGCACAACGGCGAATGATTTATACAAAAACGCAGTTCCTACGCAGAATGGAATAGGATTTAACCTAAATCTGAACAACAATTTTGTGTTGAACAAAGGTGGAACTATACTTGGTGAAGCTAATTTATCTTATGCAAGTCCGAGGAATGCAATGATATACCAAATTCGTAGTGTTACGAGCGTAGATGCAGGAATGAAATTTTTATTGCTCAACAAAAAATTGATTTGCGCACTGAATGTCTATGATATTTTTAAAACAAGTGCCCAACAGGTTACGACATTTACCAGTGGAGTGCAACAAAATTTGTACACATATAAGAACAACCGATTTTTCCGAGTGTCATTACAATACAATTTTGGTAACAATAAAATCCAAGCCCAGGAACGAAATTTTGGAAACGAGGATGAAAGAAACAGAGTAAAACAATAACACGGTTGAACTGTCGAGTATTTTGTAGTACGTAATGCAGAAAAAAGACATCTCAATAATCCGCTTGCAAGCAAAAGAAGTGAAATATTGGAAGGGATATTCTTCTCTAAAAACCATGGCTCTTCCGCTAAACAATTAAATTGAAATAAAATGGAAAACACAAAATCAAATTTCCAAGCTCTTGTAGCAAAAATGGAAACGCTCACAGAAACTGAGCAAGGTAAATTAAAAGGTGGTGTAAGCACTTTGTCAAGTGCTGTAAGTGTCGCAAGTGCGGGAGCCACTAACTATGTTCTCTGTGTAAATGGAATATGTCTAACAAAACCAACAACAAAATAGATGTTGGTTCAGAGGCTGTCAAAGTAACATTAGACAGCCTCATTTTTTATTATTCATAAAACTATATTACATGAAATCAAGTAGCTACAATATGTTTTTTTTTGTACCAAAACAACACAATTGGTTACAATTCTTTTTCTGACAACTTTATTATTTTGGATTCGTTCCTGCATCAACTTTTTGAAGCAGCTGTTGCAGAAAGCGAAATTGAAGCATTAAGAGATGTTCATGAGGAGCTTTTTGACACCTTAAAAACGAATGGCTTTATTATCAACGATGAAGTAAACGAATTGGATGAAATTAAAAGAATTAGTTACGAAACAGACTTTAGTGATGAAAAATTTGAACTTATTGTCAATCCAACGATGAACTGCAATTTCAAATGTTGGTATTGTTATGAAACCCACATCAAGGATTCTAAGATGTCCGATGAAACATTGTCAAAAGTCATAACATTGGTTGATAGAATACTTGCAGACAAAAAGGGGACGCTCAAAAACTTCAACTTATCATGGTTTGGAGGAGAGCCTATGTTGTATTTTGACAAAACCGTTTTAGTAATGCTGAAAGAGATTTACCCCAAAATGATTGAGAATGGGATTAACTTCACTTCTGATTTTACAACAAATGGGTTGCTTATCAATCAAGGTATTTTAGAAAATTGTAAAAAGTATGGTGTTAATTCTTTTCAGATAACCTTGGACGGACACAGGGAAAGGCACAATCAAGTTCGTTTTGTCTCAAAAAGCAGAGGTAGCTATGACGAAATAGTGGAAAACATAAAATTGTGTTTACAAAATCAACTTTATGTTAATGTCAGAATTAATATATCAAAAGAAACGATTGATAACCTACTTGATATTATAGGAGATTTCATCTCTTTGTCTTCCAAAGACAAGGAGTATTTAACCTTTTCGTTTCATGAAGTATGGCAAGAAGAAAAAAACTTAACTACGGACATTTCCCAAATAGTTGACAAGTATCGTGAAAATGGATTTCGGTGTGCGTACAAGGGGGAGCAAACAGCTTCGATAAAACACTCCTGTTATGCGGACAAATACAACCAAGTAACCATAAACTATAACGGGGATGCGTTTAAATGCACAGCACGAGATTTTGAATCATCTTCAAAAGAAGGTGTGCTTGATGAAACCGGCTATATACAATGGAATGAAAAGTTTCAAAAGCGAATGTTTGATACTCGTTTTCAAAATAAACCATGCTTGGAATGTAAAATATTGCCGGTTTGCAATGGGGGTTGCTCTCAACAGAGAATCGAACATATTGGCGTAGATTATTGTGTACACAACTTTGATGAAGAACGCAAGATGGCGGTTATCAAAGAAAAATTTTATTCCAGAATAGCCCAATAAATTTAGTTACACCCCAAACTTTAATGAGAGCAGCATAAGGCATATACAACGCATGAACTTCACCCCCCAACACGACCAAATGGATTGCGGACCGGCTTGTTTGGCTATGGTGGCGAGTCGGTATGGCAGAAAGATTTCGCTTGCTTTTTTGCGCAATCAGTCCTATTTGGCTAAAGACGGTGTGTCGCTTTCGGGGATAATGCAGGCCGCGCAAACAGTGGGCTTTGAAGCCCTGTCGGCAAAATGTACGATTGAAAAATTGGCAGAACACAAAGACGCTCTGCCCTGCATCCTCCATTGGAACCAAAATCATTTCGTGGTGCTGCGCAAAATAAAGGGCAGCCTTTGGCAGCGCATTTTCAATCCAAAATCCAAAATTAAAAATCCAAGATTCCACATTGCCGACCCTGCACATGGTTTTATAACGCTGTCAGTAGAAAAATTTTGCCAATCTTGGATTGCAGATGACAACAAGGGCGTGGCACTGTTCCTCAGCCCTACCGAAGCATTTTACAACAATGACGTGCCACAAGACAAAAAACTTTCGCTCAAAGAAATATTTGCCTACCTCGTTCCCTACCGCAAATCCATAGCCGTCATGTTTCTGTTGTTGCTTTTGGGCAGCGGGCTTACATTGCTATTCCCTTTTCTTACCCAAAAACTGATAGACAAAGGCATTGCTGCCAAAGACCTAAACATAGTGTCGGTATTGCTTTTGGCACAATTGGGCGTATTTGTCGGCAGCATTACCATAGAGATTATTAGAAATTGGCTGATGCTTTATATAGGCACAAAAGTAAGTATCAGCATCATATCAGACTTTCTCAAAAAACTCTTGGAACTACCCATCAAATTTTTTGAAACCAAGATGATGGGCGATTTCAACCAACGCATTCAAGACAACGAAAGAATAGAAGATTTCCTGACCTCGCAAAGTTTGAGTACCTTTTTTTCGCTCATTACTTTTCTCGTTTTCTTCGGTGTGCTTTGGCATTACGACACAGGCATCATGTTGGTGTATCTTGTCCTCACCGCCCTTGCGCTCGGCTGGTCGTTCTTTTGGCTGAAAAGGCGCAAAATATTAGACTACCTAAAGTTTCAGCAACGTAGCGAAAACCAAGAAAGCATTTACGAAATCATCAACAGCGTAGAGGAAATGAAACTCAACATGTTTGAAGATTTTAAGCGAAAAGAATGGGAACAAATCCAACAAAAACTGTTTAAAATCAACACAAGAATTCTGAAAGTGAATCAGTTGCAACTTTCGGGCTTTGAATTGCTCAATCAAGTCAAAAATATTTTTGTAACTTTTTTGGCAGCCGTGTTGGTCATCAAAGGCTCCATGACATTGGGCGAATTGCTGGCTATTTCTTTTATCATCGGGCAGCTCAATTCGCCCATCAACCAATTGGTGGGTTTCTTCCGTTCGCTGCAAGATGCCAAATTGAGTATGGAGCGGCTCAATGAAGTGCAAAATGAAACGCCCGAAGAACAAGCCGACACCCAAATTCCGCTTGGCATACACGCCGACATCAACATTCAAAACCTCTCTTTCCAATACGAAGGTCCTCAATCGCCATTCGTATTGCAAAACATAAATCTTACCATTCCCAAAGGAAAAATTACCGCCATAGTAGGCGCAAGCGGCAGCGGCAAAACTACCTTGATGAAACTACTATTGCGGTTTTACGAACCCACAAGCGGAAACATTTTTATAGGCACAGATAACCTTAACGTCATCTCGCCCAAAAGCCTACGGCAACACTGCGGCGTAGTGATGCAAGACGGCTACATATTTGCCGACAGCATAGAAAGGAACATCGCCACGGGCGACGAAAATATAAACACAGAGAAGCTGCATAATGCCGTTGCCATCGCCAACATAGCCACCTACATCAACGAATTGCCTTTGAAATTCAAAACGAAAATTGGCGCATCCGGCAATGGCATTTCGGGCGGGCAAAAACAAAGAATGCTCATTGCAAGAGCCGTTTACAAAAATCCGCACTATATATTTTTCGACGAAGCCACCTCAGCCCTCGACGCCGAAAACGAAAAAATAATCCACGAAAACCTGCAAACCTTTTTCAAAGGAAAAACCGTTTTGATTATCGCCCACCGCCTTTCCACCGTCAAAAACGCCGACCAAATATTAGTCCTCCACAAAGGCAAAATAGCCGAAACAGGCACGCACGAAAAATTGACCACCCAAAAAGGACAATACTACGAACTGGTAAAAAACCAGTTGGAGTTGGGGGAATGATTTCCCGTGCTTCCAGCCGCCGTGCCACCAAAAGTGTCGGGGGCACGGCGGCATTGAGACAATGGGGAGTGCTGAAAGTTTCTGTGCAATCACCCCTTTGGTAGATTAGCGACTTTATGTGATATTTATTGCACAAAACTATCCGGTGTGCTATTTAGTTGTTGTAAATAGTATTAATTTTGAACGAAATGACGGAATCAGGCAAAGACCATGCAACACTGGCCAAAGCGTTTAACGAAAACGAACCACGCGTCAACTGGCACGACGAAACCTTGTGGATGGTGCGCCAGAAGCGCGACAAAATGGCTTTTTCGGTACCCGATTGGGAATTGTTGCGCAACACTGCCTCTGCTATAAAGGCACATACCTTGTCCGGCCTTTCGGGATATTTGGAACAACTGGAACAAAGTGCCCTGAAAAATGGCGTACAGGTACATTGGGCGGCCAATGCCGAAGAACACAACGAAATAGTTAGGAGCATCTTGGAGCAAAATGGCGTGAACGCCATAGTGAAAAGCAAATCCATGCTCACCGAGGAATGTCATTTGAATCCTTATCTTGCCGAACATGGCATAGATGTGGTCGATACCGATTTGGGAGAAAGAATAGTACAGTTGGCCAAAGAACCGCCCAGCCACATAGTATTGCCTTGCATCCACAAAAAGAAAGAAGAAATAGGCGAGCTGTTCCACGAACATTTGGGTACCCCGGAAGGCAATGCCGACCCGGTATTCCTTACCCATGCCGCCCGCCTGCATCTTCGCGACAAGTTTATGACGCGCAAAGCGGCCATTACCGGCGTAAATTTTGCGGTAGCGGAAACGGGCGATTTGGTAGTATGTACCAACGAGGGCAATGCCGACATGGGCGTACACTTGGCCGATGTGCATATAGCCTGCATGGGCATAGAAAAGATAATACCCAAACGGGAACACCTGGGGCTTTTCCTGCGCTTGCTTACCCGTAGTGCCACCGGCCAACCCATTACCACATACAGCAGCCATTTCCGCAAACCCCGTACAGGCAAGCAAATGCACCTGATATTGGTGGACAACGGGCGTTCCGTTCAATTGGGGCGCGAAGATTTCAGAAATTCGCTGAAATGTATCCGTTGCGGTGCCTGCATGAACACTTGCCCCGTGTACAGGCGTAGCGGCGGGCACAGCTACCATACTGCGGTAGCCGGCCCCATCGGGTCTATTTTGGCACCCAATTTAGACATGAAACAGTATGCCGACTTGCCGTTTGCCTCTACCCTTTGCGGTAGTTGCAGTAATGTGTGCCCGGTAAAAATAGACATACACGACCAGCTTTATAAATGGCGGCAAGTATTGGTAAAGGAAGGTTACGTAGCACCTGCCAAAAAGTTGATGATGAAGGGCATGACCATAACCTTGGCCGACCCCAAGAAATTTGATTTTGCGGGCAAAGTGGCCCGGTGGACCCTGCGCAACACGCCTTTTGTAGTGAACAATAAAATGAACCCCTGGTACCTTCACCGGGAAATGCCCGAAGCCCCCAAGCAGAGCTTTAAGCAATGGATGAAGGAAAACAGGCACAATAACAAATAAATGAGCAGCAGAGACAACATATTGCAGGCAGTGAAGAACAGCCAGCCGGAAGCACTGCAATTGCCCGAATTGCCGCCTTTCGATATATGGTTCGACGATAGCGAGCAAAAGCTGGTCGAGGTATTGACCGCAATTGGCGGCAAGGTGTTCAAGGTAGGGAACGCAGGCGCAATACCGGCACTGTTAGCTGCCGAGTTGCCGGGGGCGGGCAGGAATGTCACCACGCTGCCGGAGTTGTTTCATTGGGCAGAACCGGCCAATGCCCAAGCCGAACCGCATAGCTTGGAAGATGTGGATATAGCGGTGCTGCGCGGGCATTTTGCCGTAGCGGAAAATGGGGCGGTATGGGTAACGGAGGAATGTTTGCAACCCAGGGCCTTGCCCTTTATTTGCCAAAGGTTGGTCTTGGTGGTTGACCGCAAAAATATTGTACCGTTAATGCAACAGGCATACCGGTTGATTTCGCTTTCGGATTATGGTTACGCAGCCTTTATAGCGGGACCTTCCAAGACTGCCGACATCGAACAATCGTTGGTGGTAGGTGCCCACGGCCCGGTCAGTATGTGTTTGGTATTGGTGGGTTAAGATGCGCCGATATCCGTTTGGTTTCGACAAAAATTAATTCGCCACCTTGGTGGCAGTAGTAGAGGTAGTTTTGGTCTTGTTCGCTTTAAAACGCTTGTCCGGCGTGCCGTCTTTTTTTAGCTTTTTGTTGTCTTTGAAACGTTTGTCGGGCGTGCCGTCTTTCTTTACGTGGCTCACCGTTGTTTTGGTTTCGGTTTTGGTCGTGGTTTGTTGCGCGAAGGTAGCGGCGGCGCCCATCAGCACGAGGGCTGCCAGCAAGGATGTGAACTTTTTCAGTTTTTGAAATAATTTTCCGTAAAGTTACTGCCCCTTTTTTCTTGCCGCCAAATTTATAATGTTACTGCATTGTAAACAGCAATATTTTAGAGCCTGTTTAAAAAATAAATAAAAGAGCACCAGTTTGTCTATTAGTACATT